>CAZKIM010000120.1:0-5232 GCA_964552855.1 uncultured Solibacteraceae bacterium
ACGAGGCCGCCCAGGGCGAAGATCAGCCCCATGAACCACGGCGAAGCATGGCCCTGGAGGAACGCGAAGGCGAGCATCACGGGCATCAGCGCGCCCGCGAGGTAACCCATGCCCAGCAGGGGCCGGTGGGCGCGGAAACGATCCGCCAGGGCGCCCGCCGGAAACGCGGCGGCGGCGTAGACGGCGTTGTGCAGCACATAGAAGGCCACGCCCCAGGCGGCGGCCTTCGCCGGACCCAGGACCGGCGCCATCAATTGCGTGGCCGCGAGGATCAGGAGCGTGTGCGCGAAATCGCCACAGCCGAAGAGGCCCACGCCGACGAGGTAGCGGCGGAAGCTCGAAGGCATAGCCGCCAGCGCGTCCTTGAACGCGAAGAGACGGGGCTTCGATCTCGGTTTCTCAGGCACCGCCAGCGCGAAGACGAGGGCCGCCAGCACGCCTGGGATGAGGCTCATCCACAGCAACGACCGCAGCCAATGAAGTTCCGTGAATCCACGGCCCAGCCCCCAGGCCAGCAGCCCCGCCGCCAACGCCGGGCCGAGGATGGCGCCGAGCGTGTCGCCCGCGCGGTGGAAACCGAAGGCTCGACCGCGCGCGTCTTCGGGAATGGCGTCGGTGAGCATCGCGTCCCGCAGCGGACCGCGCAGGCCCCGGCCGGTCCAGCCGAAGGTCTTGGAGAGCAGCACGCCGCCGAAGCCCGAGGCCAGCGCGACGAAGCCGCTGGCCAGGCCCGTCGCCGCGTAGCCCGCCACGACGAGGCCCTTGCGGCGACCCAGGCGATCCGACACCCAGCCCGCGCCCAGCTTCATGAAGCTCGCGGCCGCGTCGCCCACGCCCTCCACCGCGCCCAGCGCCGCGGGCGGCAGGCCGAGCGCCGCCATGAACGAGGGCAGCAGCGCCGACATGGCCTCGTGCCCCAGATCCGACAGGAAGCTCGTCCAGGCCATGCCCCAGACGGCGCGGTTCAGCCAGCGGCTTTCCATCGGCGCCCGTGCCATCTCACCTCCCGAACAGACGGACGAGACCGATGCCCGCGAAGGTCATGGCGAGCGAGCCGATCAGGTGGAGGCCCGTGTGCAGCGCCGCGACTGCGAATTCGCGATCCATCCAGAGCGTGACGGATTCGGCGGAGAAGGTGGAGAAGGTCGTGAGGCCGCCGAGGAAGCCGGTCGTGAAGGCGAGGCGGCCCGCGGGCGGCAGCGCCTCGAAGGCGGGCAGGCCACCGATGGCGAGGCCCATGAGCAGGCCGCCGAGCAGGTTCGCCGCCAGCGTGCCCATGGGAACGGACGGAAAGGCCGCGTTGAAGGCGAGGCCGAAGCCCCACCGGAGCACCGCGCCCGCGAAAGCGCCGAACCCCACCGCGAAAAACGAAATCCAGCTCATGCCTGCTCCTGGGCGCTGCTGCGCGTCATCCAGGCATCATCAGCCACCGCGGCGGTTACAAGGAGGAATGCCATCTCCTGCCTAAAGGATGCGGCGGCTCAGGCGAGGCCGTCAATTCCCCACATAGTTGAACCAGAAATGGACGCCCAAGGTGTCGCCGGTCTGGGTGGGCAGCGGCGGCAGGGGCGCGGAGCGTCGCACGGCCATGAGGGCGCTTTCATCCAGCGCGCCGTTGCCGCTCGGAACTTCAATGCGCGCGCCGTCAATGCCGCCATCGCGGGTGATGCGGAAGTAGATCTGGACGCGCCCCTGGCCGCCAAGACGCTGCCAGTTGCCCACGATGCGGGTCTGCACCTGCTGGAGGTACCACGCGTAGGGGAAGCTGCCATCAATCGCCGCGACGAGCCCCACGCCGCCTTCCACGCCTTGCGTGGCGCTGAGGCCCGGGATGGAGCTGCCCTGCCCCAAGCCCGAAGCGTTGCCCGCGCCCGCCGTACCTGGCGTGGAAACCGGATTGGGCTTCGCGCTCTTGGAGGCCTTCACCTGCTTGCCGGTGGATGTCTGATCCGGGTTCTCGCCGCTGCGGACACTCTTCGCGGCCTTGGCGAAGGGGTTGTCCTCCTGCTCGCTGGGCTTGGGCACCGGCTGCTGCGCCGCCACATCGTCCACACGCCGCACCCGCTCCGTCTCCTGACCTTCCGTGCGCGCCTCCGCGCCGCCGCTCTGATTGGCCACGGCGGGCGGAAGATTCACCCAAGTCACCTGGACGGCGTCGGCATCCGATTTGGCGGAAGGTTTGAAGAGCAGCACCGCGAGAACGAGCACATGGGCGCCGACAATGAGCGCCAGCGCCTTGCCGAGGGGAAACTCGCCCACATGAGCGCGGTCCCGGAGCAGGGCGTGCAGGTCCACTTGACTCACGGGTTGACCTTGTCTGAAGTCCCCTGCGTCACGAAGCCCACTTGCGTGAACCCCGCGCCGCGGATGGAATCCACCACCTCGATGACCCGACCGTAGGGAATGCCCTTGTCGGCACGAACCAAGACAGGTCGCTTCTTGGTGCCATTCGACGCCTTGTTGCGCAGCTCGTTCTCAAGGCGGGACAGGGGCACGAAGGCGTCGTCCAATTGCACCCGGCCATCCTTGGTGAGCGTGACGGTGAGGGCTTCATTCTGCAGGCTGCGCCCCGTGCGGCTGTTGGGCAGCGCCACATCCACGCCGCTCGTGAGCATCGGCGCCGTCACCATGAAGATGATGAGCAGCACGAGCATCACATCAATCATCGGCGTCATGTTGATGTCCGCCATCTCGCCGCGCCGACTGCCTGGGGTGAAGGCCATGGATGCTCCCTGCAAGCATGGTATCCCAAGCCGAAAAGCCAGGAACACAGAGGGCATAGAGAAGAACACGAGGACACAGAGGTTTGGTTCTCTGTGCCCTCGGTGCTCCCTTCTTTATCGCACCGCAACGAAGAACAGCCGTTTGAAAGAGAAAAGCACCTTCCCATCCGGATGCGCGGGATAGAGATCCGCGAGACCCGTTCGATAGCGGCCGAGCAGAGAGGCCATGGCGTCCGCGCCGAGCCCTTGCAAGTAGGGAAGCAGCACCGTGCCCTTGGCCCATTCGAGGATGTCGTCCACGCCGCCCATGACCTGCTGGTAATCCGTCTGCCAGAGATCCACCGAGGCCGCGTGGGGGGCGAGGATGCGGTAATAAGCCTCCGGTGTGAGGGGTGGACGCCAATCGCTTGCGGTCGGCGTTCCCGCCAAGTCGCGGATGAGCCGATAGGCGGGCGCGTCGAAATTCATGGGCATCTGCACGGCCAGAACACCACCGGGGGCGAGTTGGCCCATCAGTCGCGGCAAGAGCACCTCGTGGTCCGGCAGCCAATGCAGCACCGCGTTGGCGAAGAGGAGGTCCACCGAACCATCTGGCTCATAGGTCGCGACATCGCCCTCGACCCACGCCGCCTTCGGCATCGCAGCCCTGGCCGAAGCCAGCATCTCCTGCGAGCTGTCCACGCCCGTGATCTTCGCTTCAGGCCACCGCGCCGCCAGCAGCGCCGTGCTGTTGCCGGGTCCGCAGCCCAGATCCACCACCGCCGTAGGCGATTCGAGCGGCACACGCGCCAGCAGGTCCGAAGCCGCCCGCGTGCGCGAGCCCGCGAACTTGAGGTATTGAGCGGGGTTCCAGGTGAGGGTCATGGCTTGATCCGAGTGAAAGTCCAAGTCTCGGGATCGCTCTGGATCAACCCAATGCCATACCCAACATTGCGCTCTCTGAAGGTCCAACTAAGGACCGCGCCAGAACTCAGATCTCGCTTGTTGACCTCTAGGTATCCGGCATAAAGTCCATCGGCATCAGAGGCCTTGGGGATCCCTTCGTGTATTGCAAACAGTCTCCCAGAGGGCGACACTCCTGCGCCAAGCACCAGAGATTCAGAATCGAAGAAAGGAACTCCCGATTTTTGTATCTCGCGCTGAGAAGATTCGAGCTCAATCTTCCCGACCGATATCGCGGCTTTCTGGAATTCCTTGGACCCGTTGATCGCCCAACTTCCAGTCATCCATGCAGGGATTTGCACTACACCAAGACCTGATGAATCAACATCCATAACCTTGATCGTCAAGGCTTTCATCTCGTCCTTGGAACCATCCGAATCCATCGGGAAGTAGGTCACTGGCACTAGGACGGTCGATTCATATTGGTCAGGAGTAGATTGTGTGGTCGGGCGTTCACAACCAGCGATTCCAAGTCCGATAAGCAAGCCGATGAGCGCGCTCTTCACACCGCCACCGGTTCGACGCGGTAGCGGCCCTTCTCGTCGCGGCTCACGGTGCCTGACGGGATATCCGGATCGTGCTCGAAGACGAGGACAGTGTCGGTGCCGGTCACTTCGGCGAGAAGCTGCTGGCGACTTTCCACGCAGGCGACCACATCGAGGTCATAGCCCATGACCCAGGCGGGCTGGATGTGGCGGGCGGTGGGGATGAGGTCGGCGAGGTAGATGAGCTTCCGGCCGCCGCCTTGCACGGTCACGGTCTGGAGGCCTTCGATGTGGCCCGGCGCGAGGCGCACGGAGATGCCCGGCAGGATCTCCGTCTCACCCTCCACCGTCTCCAGCAGGCCCGCAGCCTCCAGCGGTTCCCAGTTCTTCGCGAGGTAGCTGGCCTTCACGCGAAGGTTCGGGTGCCGCGCATCTTCCAGATCCTGCTTCTGGACGATGTAGCGGGCGTTCGGAAAGCTGGGCACGAGCTTGCCGTCCGCATCCAGCCGCGTGCTGCCGCCCGCGTGGTCGAAGTGCAGGTGCGTGAGGATGCAGAGGGTGATGTCCTCGGGTTTCACGCCATGCTTCGCCAATTCGCGATCCACCGTGCCGCGGCCCTCGAACTTGAAGCGGGCCATGAAGTCGTCCGGCTCCTTGTCGCCGTTGCCGTTGTCCACGAGGATCGTGTGCCTCTTCCCGTCCACCTCGCCGCGGATGAGCAGGCAGTTGGTGGCCATGAGGATCATGTTGTCCTCATCGCAGGGATAGACCTTGGACCAGACCACCTTCGGCACCGTGCCGAACATGGCCCCACCGTCCAAGCGGAAGGTGCCGCCGCTCACGATCCGCACATCCCAAGGGTCGAATTGCATGACAACTCCAAGAACTGAAGTTTAAACCGCAGATTCCGCAGATGGCGCAGATTCAAAAACAAGAAATCCAATCTGCGTCATCTGCGAAATCTGCGGTTAACAACTCAGTCCTTATTTCTCTCCAAGTTTCTGGATGACGCTCATGAACTCCATGGGCAGCGGGAAGAGGATGGTGCTGTTCTTCTCCACGGCGATCTCGGTGAGCGTCTG
>CAZKIM010000121.1:0-5188 GCA_964552855.1 uncultured Solibacteraceae bacterium
GGATGCGCCGCGCTGAGCCAGTAGCTTTCCGGCGCGGTGTTCCAGATGCCCTGATTGATCGTCACGCCCTGGGTATCGAAATGGGCTGCGTCGAAATTGCGCTTGGCCGTCAGCGTGAAGGGATCCGTCTCTGTGGCCCATTGACCAGGATCATCCACGATGGCATAGACCGCCACCGTCTTCTTGCCCTGATTGATGTAGAGCGCCTCGGGCTCACCAGGCTTGATCATCATGCCGGGTCGGTACTCGCCCCACTGATCCACCCACGAGATCTTCACCCAGGCGGGTTTATGGAAATCCAGTTTGAGCAGAACCTGGCCGCCAGCAGGAACGACGAATCCATAAATTCTGAATCCACTGGCAACCATAGTCGAGCCCGTGATGCTGTCCTTGTCAACCGGATAGGGCGTGACAGGGATGTAGCCGCGCCGCGCTTCGCGCTGGATGGCGGCCATGATGTCGTATTCGCGGTCATGCCAGTAGGTCATCGTGGGCAAGACCGTGCAGCGGGCGAAGGTCGGCAGATACCCAATGGTGGTTGTGGGAGCCAAGCGACGGAAGGTGGGGCGCAGAACAGGCGGGCGTCCGGGAGGTGCCGTCGGCAACGCGCGGCGGGGAGCTGGAACGGTTTCGGGGGCGCCCCGGCGTTCACTGATGATCCCACCGGGCTGCATGCTTGGAACGAAAGCACTGTCGCCCATGTTGGGGCGTGGTGTTGGAACGGGCCGTCGCCCATTTGCCTGCGGCATTTCGCCACGGAGCTGTGGCGAGATGCCCAGCGCGAGCAACCCGGCGACGGGAAGGATGTTGAAAGTTCTCGTTTTCATGCGGACCTCCTTGGAAAAGGGTACAAAGGCCAAGTCAAGGGTCATGCCAACTCGCTCTTTGTATGCCCCAAGGGACGAGTAGGTTGCCATTGACCCGCTATCCTGGACTTTCATCGCGGAGTCTTCGTGTTCGGGCAGATCAAGGCCATCCACTTTGTCGGCATCGGCGGCATCGGCATGTCGGGCATCGCGGAGGTGCTGGCGAACCTGGGCTTCCAGGTGAGCGGGTCGGACCAGAAGGCCAGCGCGACGACGGAGCGGCTGAAGAGCCTCGGCATCCGGATCATGGAAGGCCATGACGGTGCCCACATCGCGGGCGCGCAGGTCGTGGTCATCTCCAGCGCCGTGCGGGCGGACAACCCGGAGGTCGTCGCCGCGCACCAGGCCAAGATCCCCGTCATCCCCCGCGGCGAGATGCTGGCGGAACTCATGCGCCTCAAGCAGGGCATCGCCATGGCGGGCTCCCACGGCAAGACGACGACGACGAGCATGGTGGCCCAACTCCTCTTCCACGGCGGGCTCGACCCCACCATCGTCATCGGCGGCCGCCTCGGCATCCTCGGCAGCAACGCCAAGCTGGGCAAGGGCGAGTATCTCGTCGCGGAAGCCGATGAAAGCGACGGCAGCTTCCTCATGCTGAGCCCCACCATCGCGGTCGTGACGAACATTGACCGCGAGCACCTGGACCACTACAAGGACCTCGCCGAGATCCAGGACGCCTTCACCACTTTCGCCAACAAGATCCCCTTCTATGGCTCCGTGTTCCTGTGCATGGACGACGCGAACGCGGCGGCGATCCTGCCCCGCCTCAAGCGTCCCGTGCGCACCTATGGCACCAGCCGCCAAGCCGAGCTGCGAGCCACGGAAATCCAGCAGGACGGCTTCCGCACCCGCTTCAAGGTGGCGGTCCTGGGCGAGGATCTTGGCGAATTCGAGCTGGGCGTGCCCGGCCATCACATGGTGCTCAACGCCCTCGCGGCCATCGGCGTGGCGCGGGAGCTGGGCGTCGGCGTCGAATCCATCCGCGCAAGCCTCAAGGACTTCACCGGCGCCGAGCGGCGCTTCACCAAGAAGGGCGAGAAGGACGGCGTGCTCGTGGTGGACGACTACGGCCATCACCCGACGGAGATCGCCGCGACCCTGGCCGGCGCGCGCGCGGGCTTCCCGGACCGCCGCCTCGTGGTCGCCTTCCAGCCCCACCGGTACTCGCGCACGGCCGCCCTGCTGGAGGAGTTCGGCCGCGCCTTCTTCGAGGCGGACGCCGTCGTCGTCACCGAGGTCTATGCCGCGGGCGAGGCGCCCCTCGAAGGCGTCAGCGGGGAGACCGTCGTGGAAAGCCTCCGCTCCCACGGCCAGAAAGAGGTCCACTTCGTGCCGAGGATCGAGGACCTCCCGGAGATCCTCAAGGACTTCACCCAGCCGGGCGACCTGCTCATCACCTTCGGCGCCGGTTCGATCACCAATGTGGGCCCGGCTTTCTTGAATCTTTGAACCACGGAGACACGGAGGCTCGGAGATGACTTCCTACATAACCAGCGCCCTTCCGACAATCGAGTTTTGTCTATACCCGGGCCTGCGATACGAGGTCATCCAAGCATTCCAGGACGATGATAGATCCACCCATCCCGTCGGAGAAACATGGATCTTTCTGGGCTATGAGGAAATCAAATTTACGAGTGCGTACATTCTCCATGCCGAAGCGCCAGAAGGACGACATCTCAAATTCAGGATGTCTCACCGACGAGTGGTTGCCATTGACCCACCCACTGTATTTGATGATCTACACCGCTTTCTTCGTGGTCCGAATGTAGATTGGGTGAACATTAAAAGTCGACTATCGGTGGCTGCGACCAAAGTTGTTGAACGGTACAAATCAGAATTCGAGTCTGTTCCAGTTAAGAGTGAAGCTCTTCTCGACAAGATTCATCGACTCGGATGGTACGCAAGGTATGCCCGTGATGAGTACGATGGAGAGGCTCGGGAAGAAGCTCAGAAACGAATTGATGAAATTTCGTTACTCCATCGCGAAGTCCTAACAATTTTTCAAAAAGAACCTACTCATTAGCGTTGAATAGACGACTCGTTCGAGGGAGTGCTAGCCCTATGACCAAGCGCCTCACCCTCGCCCTCACGGGAGCCAGCGGCTCGGCCTTCGGCGTGGGCGTGCTGAAGCGGCTGTCCGCCCGGGACGATGTCGCCGAGATCGCGCTGCTGGTCTCGCCCACCGGAAAGCGCTGCCTGCATGACGAGGCCGGGATGAAGGCGGAGGACCTCCTCGGGATCAGCCCCAAGATCGGGCTCCGCAACGAGCAGAACCTCGGCGCGGACATCGCCTCGGGCTCCTTCCGCCAGGACGGCATGGCCATCGTCCCCTGCTCCACCGGGGCGCTGGGGCGCATCGCGTCGGGCATCAGCGAAAGCCTCGTGAGCCGCGCGGCGGATGTCTGCCTCAAGGAGCGCCGGCCGCTGGTGCTCTGCCTGCGCGAGACGCCCCTGAACCGCATCCACCTGGAGAACATGCTGCGGGTCCACGACGCGGGCGCCATCGTCATGCCGCTCATGCCCGGCTACTACACGAAGCCAACCGGCATCGCGGATCTCGTGGACACCTTCGCCACCCGGGTGTTGGACCAGCTGGGTCTGCCTGAAGATGACGCCCGCCGCTGGAAAGGGTGAAGGAGGCCGGAGTAGACTGGCGGCCCATCCCCAGTCACCGGAGTCCCCATGGTTTTCTTCCTGCTTCCGCCCGCGTTGACCGCGCCCCAATCCCACGCCAAGCCCAAGGCCAAGCCCGAGGCCGCCGCCACCGCCCCCGCGCCCAAGATGGACGGGGACTGGTCGCTTTCCGTGCCGGATAGCGAAAGCATCCCCACGCACATCGAAGGCGCCATCGCGAACATGAACTTCCTCCAGAAGCAGCTCTGGAAGCGCAAGCTCGCCAAGGCCTGCCTCAGTTACAACAAGCTGTTCATCCTCACGGGCTTCGCCAACTCCATCTCCTTCGACAAGGAGGCGCCCCTCAACCTCTCGGCGGATGGCACCGCCTCCGCCTGGACGCGGAGCGACGACGAGAAGTTCCAGGCCAGCCTGCAGAAGGCGCCCACGGGCTTCGTCCTCATCCTGCAGGGGGACGGCTACACGCTGAACGAGCGCATGAGCGTGGAAGGCGACACCCTGACCCTCTCCGTCAGCTATGTGAATCCGAAATTGCCGGACACCTTCTCCTACCAGCAGGTCTACAAGCGCAATGACTGATTCCGGCCCGGGGCCGGAGGATCCGCTCGCATCGCTGCCGCCCCTGCGCCCGCCCTGGTGGGCGCGAGGGCCCCACGCCCAGACGATCCTCGCCCATCTCAAGCCCAGCCGCTGCGCGACGCCGCCCTGGCAGAGCCTCGCGCTGAAGCTGCCGGACCACGATGTGATCAAGCTCCGCGTGGCGCGCGGGACGAGCGGTCTCGTCGTCTACCTCTTCCACGGACTGGGCGGCAGCGCGGACGCGGATTACATGCGCCGGGCCGCGGCCCTGGCCTGGGCGAAAGGGCACTCCATCGTCGCCGTGAACCACCGGGGCGCGGGCGAGGGCAAAGGCGCGGCCGCGAAACCCTACCACAGCGGCAGCACGCGGGATCTGGCCACGGTCTTCACGATGGGCCAAGGGCTCTTCCCCGAGCACCGCCACCTCGCCATCGGATTCTCCATCAGCGCCAACATGCTCCTGCTCCTTTTGGGGCGCGACCACCACCTCTCCCTGCCGGACGCGGCCATCGCCGTGAATCCGCCGGTGGATCTGGACGCCTGCAGCCGCCGAATCACCCAAGGCTTCAATCGCGTCTACGATGTCCGTTTCGTGCGCATGCTCAAACGCCAGGTGCGCGAGCGGGTGGAGTTCGGCCTCATCCCCACCTTCCCGGCCTTTCCGCGCTTCGCCAACCTCCGCGACTTCGACGCGGTCTACACCGCGCCCGCGGGCGGCTTCGCGAGCCGCGAGGACTACTACGCCCAATGTTCCGCCGGTCCCTACCTCGGCGCCATCGAGACGCCGACGCTCCTCATCACGAGCCGCGACGATCCCTTCGCACCCGCGTCCGATGTGGAAGGGTGGAGCCTGGGCCCCGGCGTGACGCTCCGCGTGGAAGACCGCGGCGGTCACATGGGCTACCTAAGCAAAAACATTCCAGGAGGGCGCTGGCTGGATCAGGCGTTGACGGAGGCGATGGACGCCTTCGCTCTCCGCGACTAGCTGCGCAGGTCCGAGACAAGTCCTGGCAGCATCGCGGCCACGCCTTCGATTTCCTCCGCCGTGGTCTCGCGGCTGAGGGAGAAGCGGATCGAGCCTTTGGCGCATTCCGCCTTCATCGCCT
>CAZKIM010000122.1:0-5072 GCA_964552855.1 uncultured Solibacteraceae bacterium
CCACAGCGGCGTCGAGAATCTGGAAGGCTCCGCGCGCGTCCCCGTGATCCGCCGCGAGGTCGGAGCGGAGGAGGAGGCGGCGCTCCGCGCTGAGCGCGTGGCTGCCCGCCACCGCCTGATCGGCCTCCTTCAAGCGCCCGGCCTTTTCGAGCGCGCGCACCCAATCTTCCAGCAGCGCGCCATCAGCGGGAAAGAGCGCGGAGCGCGCCTGGCGCATCGCGATGGGATCGGCGGCTTCCGGATGCTGATCGGCCCACGCGACCCGCTCATCGCTGAGCGCCCGGCGATCCGCCTCCGGCAGGCTCGGCAACGCCTTCTCCGCCGCGACGAAGGCCGCGGCCAGCTGCTGATGGGCGGCTTCCCACCGGGCGGCTTCGGCCCAGGCGTCGCCCGTGCCTTCCATGCCCGCCCACTTCTCCATGGCCGCGAGCGCACCCGGGCGATCGCCCAACGCGAGCCGCGCGTCCGCGAGTTGGCGTGACGCACCGCTTTCAGGCCGCGCTTCCAGCGCCTTCACGAGTTCGGCGGTGGGCGTGGGGTAGTGGACCTGATGGCCCTCCACCAGATCGAAGCGGGTGGCGACGGCGTAGAGCCAATCGGATTCGGTGAGGTCTTCCCAGGGCACGGTGGCCGCGGCGGCACCGACGAGGCCGAGTGAGAGGCAGGTGACGAGAACGCGCTTCTTCCAGCTCACGGCCGCACCTCCATCGTCGCCCGGGCGAAGCCGCGGTTCTTCGCCGCGTCCACCGCCTCGAAGGTCACTTCCTGCGGCCCGCTCACACCGTACGGAATCCGAACAAGCCCCACGGAAGCGTTCGCGGTCGCGTCCCAGCGCAGCGGGATCGGCGGCGCGTCGCCCACCCGGGCGTTGAGCAGCACCACATCCTTATCCGTCTTCGCCAGGATGCGGACGAGATCCCCGGCTCGCGCGGCGGCGGGAAGCTCGGGATGGATGACGGGCGCCGTGCCATCGAGGATGAAGTGCTTGGTCTCGGAGACCCGCGCGCCACTGGCGTCCTGGAGGAGGATGCGCACCGGATAGCGGCCATCCTTGAGTCCTTCCGGCACGAGGAAGCGGCCTTCCCACACCTGGCTCTTGGGACGCCGCACGAGGTCCAGCTTCACGCCGAAGGGCAGCAGCGCCGTGGCCGCGATGGTGCCCGCGTCGCATTCCACCCGCAGCACCGGGTCGCCCGGCTGGATGCGACGCGGGCGCAGGAGCGAACGCGGCGCGGCGAGAAAGGCCGTGTAGGGCGTGACGAATTTGTAGCGCTTGGACAGGGCGATGACCTCGTCCACCCACTCGCGGCGCTCGCCATCGCGCTCGATGCGGGCAAGCAGGTCGTCCACGCGGGCGCGCGCCCAGCGGCGCGGCAGGTCGCGGGCTTCCAACGCCTTTTCCGGCAAGGCGCCGTCCAGTTCGCCCTTGCCGCCGGGGAAGAGCGCCGAAGCCAGCTCCACATGGACCTTCGGTTGGGGAACGGCGTAGCGGCCCACCCAGCCGGAGAGACTGCCCGGCGTCATGGGCTGGATGAGCACCGGGTAGATGTCCCGAAGCATGGGATCGCCGCCGCTCAGGGTGAAGGGGACGCCCGCATCCCGCTTCGTCGCGACGGACGCGACTTCCGGCGCGAGCAGGCGCTGGAAGAAGAGATCGCCTTCGATCTCCGTCGCCGTGGGCGATATCGCTTGAGCCGACGCGGCGCGAAACGCTTCGCCCGCCTCGCCGTTCGTGACGGCGGTGAAGAGCGGCGCGCCTTCCAGCGCGGCCTTGAGCGCCTTGGAGGACGCGACGCCCGCGCCGCTGGTGAGGAGCAGGATGCGCCCCTTCGCGCCCGCCACCTTTCGCGCGGAGGCGAGGGCTCGCGTCACATCCGCGCCGGGACCGAGGGGCCGCTCGCGCAACGCGCTCAAGGCCGCCTCGATGGCGGCGGGCGTGGGAGGCGCGAGTTGCGCGCCGTCCGCGGGCGTGCGGTCGTAGGGAATGATCGCGAAGCGATCCGAATCCTTCAGGGCCTGCAGCACGCGCACGAGCTCGCCGTAGGCGGTTTCCAGCCCGCCCCAGCGATGGCTGAGGGAGGTGTCGAAGAGGATCACGAGGGTCTGCCCGGGCCGTGCCGCATCCGGCTTCATCGCGCGCGCGGCGGTCTGAGACGCCACGCCCGGCGGAATCGCCTGAAGGAGGAAGAAGCCATCCTTCTCCGGCGGCACATCCGAAGGCCGCTCCCAGGGGGCGAGCGCGAGGCCATCGGGCAGGCGTCCGTCCGGGTTGCGGAAGGCGGAGAGGCTCATCGGCGCGGCAGCCGCGGGCTTGATGCGGAAGACGAGATCTCGGTCCAGCTTCACTTCCGTGCCGGAGAAGGTCGCGCCATCGGCCGAAGGCGACAGCGGCAGGCCTGACGCGACAGGCTCGAAGGAACCGTCCTCCAGGTGGATGTGGATGATGAGCTTCTTCGCGACGGGCGCTTCCGCGTCCGGCGGCCGCAGCACGAGCCGGAACTCGCCGATGCCCGCGATGAAGGGCGTCTCCTGCTGGAACTGCAATTCGAGCCGCTTGGTGGCGTAGGCGGGAATGGGCGACACCGTCACCGAGAAGAGCGCGGCGGCGGAGGGCCGCGCCGATGCGTCGCCGGAGCTGTCCTCCTCGCCCTGCTGGAGCAGTCCCGGATCCACCTTCTGGCGCGTCAGTTCCTGGTAGATGCCGCGCGCCCGCTTCATTTCCAGGATCACGCCGGGAATGCGTTCAAGCCCGTCCCAGATGGCGAAGTCGCCCACGGAGGCCGAGGGCGGCAACGCGAAACGGTAGGTGCCCTCCTGCTGATCGGCCGTCCGGTTCTCGAAGATCTGCCGCACATTCACCCGCGCGTAGCCCCGGGCGATGCCCACATCAATGCGCATCTCGCGGATGGCGAGCACGCGGTCATCCGCCTGGCCCGTGCTCGTGGGCACGAGCAGGCCCGCCTGCGCCAACAGCGGCCACGCGGAAAGCGCGGCGAAGAGAAACGCGAGGGACCGGAACAGTCGGCGCATGGTCAATCACTCTCAGGCGGAAGCGGAAGAGGGATGCGGGCGAGCCCTTCATCGGCGCCGATGAGGAGCCCGTCCTTGGCGGGAAGGATGGCGGTGATGTGCGGCGAAGGCAACGGCGTCTTCAGGGGCAGGAAACGCGAGCCATCGGCGCTCAGGCGGAAGAGGCCGCGGCCGTCCGTGCCTGCGAGGAGCGTGCCCCCGCCCGCCACGAGACAACCTTCGCTCACCTTGAGGCCGGTGGTTTCGGGGAAGGCGGTGAAGGCGCCCGGTGCGCCGCGATCCGCGGCGGGCGCGTCCCGGCGGGCGATGCCCCCGCCGTAAGTGCCGACGAAGAGCGCGCCGCGAAAGAGCGTGAGCGCGTTCACCCAGGGGTTCGGCAACTTGCCCTCGCCCGGCGTGATGCGCCAGGTCACCTTGCCGCCGCGCACCGCGCCAAGCCCTGTGGGCGTGCCGACGAAGAGCAGGCCATCCTCGTTCTGCGCGAGCGCCAGCGCCTGATTGCCGGGCAGGCCGTGGAAGGCGGAGAGGAAGCGGCCATCGGGCATCGCCACTCCCTGCCCGTAGCCGATGGCCACGCCGCCCGGCGTTTCCGTCAGCGCGAAGGCCGCGCCGCCATCCCCGAGAGGCGTGACCTTCTGCCCATCGAAACGCGCCGCGCCCCGCAGGCTCGCCACGAACAGGCTGCCCCCCTGGGGCAGGAGCGCGTTCACACCCCAGGCGGAAGCGCCGGAAACCATCCGCCACTTCCAGTCGGAGTTTGAGGGATCGCCCACGACGAGGCCACCGTCGAAGAAGCCCACCACAACCTTTGAGCCCAGTTCCGCGAGCGCGCCCACATGGCTCGACCCAGCCGGCAGCACCGCGGGCCGCGGTCGGACCAGGTCCCAGCGGCCTTCGGCGCGGCGGTAGAGCCCCGCGTCCGTGTCCACGAAGAGCGTGCCTGATGCCGTCATCACCCGCGTGGGTTTGGCGGGAAGGAAGGATTCGGAAACGCGTCCCGTCGCGTCAAAGGCGAGGAAGTGCCCGTTGCCCGTCGCGTAGAGCGTGCCCTCCAGCAGCGCGGCGGAGTCCACCCCGCCCCCGCCGGGAATCGCGGTCAAGGCGCCGTCCAGCGGCCCGCGCGCCAAGCCCAGCGGCGTGACCACGCTGAGCGTTCCATCCGTCACGCCGACCCAACTGATCCAGGGATCGGGCGTCGGAACCGTCGTGACGGTGCGGCCTTCCACGCGCCGCAAGCCGTTCTCGCCACCCGCGAAGATCAGTCCCGCCGGGCCGAGCGCGATGGCCTGCACCGCGGCGCCATCCAGTTTCTCCATCGTCGTCGCGCCCCAGGCGGCCTTGAAGAGCCCTTCCCGCGCGCCGATGAGCAGTTCGCCGCCGGGCGTCTCCACTAGCGCCCGCGTGTGGAGTTCGCCGAAGCCGCTCCGCAGTTCTTCCCACGCACCGTCGCGCCGCAGGAACAGACCGCCCGCTTCCAAGGCCACCACCGGCTCCCCGCGCCACAGCGTCAGCGACGAAGCCCGCAGCGTCGGCAGCGCAGTAGAGAGATCGCCGCGCGCATCCCACACGCCCGAAGCGCCCGCCGTCAGCAACGCCTCCGGCGTCACCGCCACCGCCCGCACCTCGCCGCTCCCCCACCGCTCGACCTTCACCACCGGTTCCGCGACGGGAAGGTAACTCACCGCCGCCATCCGCCCCACCGGCGCCGCAAGCGCCCCCCGCACCTGATGCCGCAGCATCAGGAAGAGCCCGCCGCTGAGGACGAGAACCCCTCCCAGCACGATGAGAACCACCGCGCCACGCTTCACTGGCCAAGGCATGCTGGAACCGATCCAAAAAGCCGATCAAGAACTGAAGGCTGAACCGGGAAGATACCAGCCGATGCGCGGATTCGCTACGCCTTGAACGAATTCAGCGCAGCGCGAACCACACTTTCGCTTGGTGGGCTTCTTTGTCGGCGCGGGTGGCGTTGGTTTGGAAGATGCGATCTCGGGGGGCCTGGTCTTCTTGCAGCGCGGCGAGGACGGCTTTGGCTCGCGCTT
>CAZKIM010000123.1:0-4900 GCA_964552855.1 uncultured Solibacteraceae bacterium
TCCGGCACCACGCGCGGCACCCGGTGGCCATCGAAGAAATGCTTCTTCGCGAGCAACACCAGATTGGCCACATTCATCGGCGCGATCGTGGGGTCGAGCTTCAGGGTGACGGTGCGTTTGCCGCTGAAGGTGAGGCGCAGGCGCACGGGCTTGGCGCGCGCCGCGAGCCGCGTCGCTTCCGCCAGAAGGGCCTTGTCCCCAGGTCGCTGCGCGGGGGCGGCGGGCCAGGGCGTGGCAGGGTCCACCTTCTTCAACTGGAGGTAGGCCTGGTAGCGCCAGCCCCAGTCGGGGTGCTGGAGGAAGGGCGCGAGAATCGCCTTCTGCCGTTCCGCGGGAAGCTTCCAGCGGTCCATGGACGCATACAATTCCAGCGCCGATTCCAGGTCGGTGTCGTCGTAGCAGCGCTTGGCCAGCGACTCCAGATCCGCCGGGGCGGAGGGCAGGTCATCAATGGCGGCGGCGCGTGCGACCGAGGAGGAGCCAGATAGCAGCTTGGCGCGAAGCGCGTCAGCTTCGGTCGGCGCGAGCGCCCGGAGGCTGGGAAGGACGGAGGCCTCGAAGATGGGCGAAGCTTGGGGGGCTTCGGACGCGGCCAGCGCGGTGGGGCCGAGCTTGCCCAGATACCCGAGAACGCTCTGCCGGATGCTGGGAATCGGGGAGTCTGTCTCCGAGAGGATCCACGCGGCGGGAACGCCGTCCGGCGCGCCTTCCGTGAGGCGCTGCACGAGGAGTGCGCGCAGCGCCGGATCGCTGGATGGCGCGCACCCCAAGGCGGGGAGCAGGCCGAGCGGATCATCACCCGCGGCCTTCAGCATCGCGGTTCGGGCCGCGGTCGGCGAGCGGTTGAAGCTATCCATGAGCGACAGGACGGATTCCGGGGACGCCTTCACTGGCGACAAGAGCGCCTTCTCCTTTCCGGCCAGCACCAGACGAAGGCGCGCGGCTTGCGCGCGGATCGGATCCACCTTTCCAACCTTCGCCATCGCGTCCAGGAAGGACTGGAGCTTCCCGTCCACCTCACCGCCGTTCAGCCGGGCCGTGGCGATCTGGGCTTCGAGATGGAGATGCCGCGGCCAGACCTTCGCATCCGCCGCCGTCAACCCATCCAGCGCCACGAGCGCGTCAGGCGCTTTGAAACGATTCAGGAAGTAGAGCGCGGTGAAGCGATCCTGCGGCGTCTTCGCCTCGCGGGCTAGATCCTCCCAAAGCTGCTTGGTCGGATGGGCCAGTTCGGGCGGCAGCAACTCCGGCGCCCCCGGCGCGCCGATGCGGGCAAGGGAGAGGTAGTAGCGCGCGCGGTCGCTCAAAGAAAGCTTCTCGACCCGATCTGGATTCAAGGCGGGAAGTGCGCGGTTCCACTCCGCTAGCACTGCGGATTTCGCGGTGAAGGTTGGAGTTTGTGCGAGGGCTGGAAGCGTGAGGAGGCCAAGAACATGGCACGCATGCATGAGTGGGAGGTTCTTGGGCACACTTCCTCCTGGCGGGTTTGAAAGCTCAATTGTCCGAAATGCGCCTCGTGGGTCAGCGGTACCCGGCCCGTTCAGGGTCCGCATGGCCGCTGTCTCGCAACACCTTTTCGCGTTGGGCCAGGCGCAGGTCGGAGTCCACCATCATTTTCGCGAGGGCGCGGATGTCGGTCTTTGGTTCCCAGCCAAGGAGCCGTCGCCCCTTGGAACTGTCGCCCTCCAGATGGTCCACTTCGGCGGGGCGGAAATAGCGAGGATCAATCTCCACGAAGCGCTTCCAGTCGAGGTCGAGCGCGCCGAAGGTTAGGTCCAGGAACTCGCGGATGGTGATGGCTTCGCCGGTGGCGACCACATAATCATCAGGCTGATCCTGTTGGAGCATGCGCCACATGGCTTCGACATAGTCGCCGGCGAAGCCCCAGTCCCGCTTGGCGTCGAGGTTGCCAAGAAAGAGCTTGTCCTGCAGGCCCAGCTTGATGCGGGTGGCGGCCCGGGTGATCTTGCGCGTCACGAAAGTTTCGCCGCGGCGGGGGCTTTCATGATTGAAGAGGATGCCGTTGCAGGCGAAGAGGCCGTAGCTTTCCCGGTGGTTCACCACTTGATAATGCGCATAGACCTTAGCGCAGGCGTAGGGGCTGCGGGGCTCGAAACGGGTGCCTTCGTGCTGGCGTGGTTTCGCGGAGCCGAACATCTCGCTGGAACCCGCCTGGTAGAAGCGGATCTGTTTGTTGTTGTGCTTCATGTAGCTTCGGATGGCCTCTAGGAGGCGGATCACGCCTACGGCGGTCACATCCACCGTGTATTCGGGCTGATCGAAGCTCACGCGCACATGGCTTTGGGCACCGAGATTGTAGACCTCGTCAGGTTGAACTTCGTCGAGGACATTGCGCAACGCACCCGCGTCAGAGAGATCGCCGTAGTGGAGGAAGAAATTAGGATTCGGATGACCGCCGACATGAAGATGATCAATGCGATCCGTGTTGAAGAGGGAGGCCCGGCGCACGATGCCATGCACCTGGTAGCCCTTCTCCAAAAGCAGCTCCGAAAGGTAGCTGCCGTCCTGTCCAGTCACACCGGTGACGAGGGCGATTTTTGTGGAAGGCATCAATGCTCCGTTCGGTTGATCTTGATGGCTGATTCTATCCCAGCACTCCTAGCGCCATCCGCCTCAGGCCTAGATTTTATCGGTCCTTAATGTCTCTCTGAGTGCGAAGCGGATGGTGTCTGCCAACGCATACCTCGGGGTCCATCCAAGGGCTTCGCTAAGTTTAGCGCGGGATCCGATCAAGGTATCAGAGGTGGTGTCTTCAAAGGTCACGGCACGGAAGATTCCTAGGGACTTCTGGACTTCCGAGATGAGTTCTGAGACTCGAGTTTGCTCACCGGAGCAGAGATTGAATACGGCGCCGGAAGGAAGGGATGCTTCACATAATCTTCCATAGGCCTCCACCGCATCGCGAACATCAAGGAAATCTCTGATAGCGTCCCGACCCCGCATGCGAAGTTTGCCTTTAGCCTCTTGGATGCGGGTGATGAGATCCGGGAGGAGGAGTCCTGGAGGCATCCCTGGTCCGAGCTGATTGAATGCGCGAACGATGATGACATTGAGGTCTTTCGTATGGGACTGCGCCCAGGACTCCGAGAGTTGCTTTGAAAGGCCATAAGGGCCTCGGGGTTGGATGGGATCTGCCTCGGAGAGCGGCCCATCTGCCGGTGCATAGATGTGGCCACTTGACAATAGAACGAAGCGGGCACCCGGGCTGCATATCGCGACATGATCTGCAACCCGCGCGGTCATCGCCAAATTCTCAAGGACTCGATCCCTATCCCAATCGAGGTTCGGGCGTGTGTGCCCGGCGAGGTGGAAGACCACATCCCATCGTCCAAGCGGCAGCGGGGTTTGGCTGAGGAGGTCCACCGACCTGTTCCCTCCACTCCTTGCCCAGCCTTCCACTTCATGCCCGAGTCCGAGAAGGTGCGGAACTAAATGCTTACCGATGAATCCAGTGGCACCAGTAATCAGGACTCTCACGGCGTGCGACCTTTCGGGTGACAAGACCTGAACCTTACCACGTCGGGATTCACGCGCCGGATCTGAGCACTATGGCTGCCGTCGCTGATAAGATTGCCGTTCGTTATGACAAAAATCGCGTTGTTCCATCCAGCTTTTCAGACCCCAGGCGGGGCGGAATTCCTCTGTGCGCAGCAGGCGCGCTACCTGGCTTCCCAGGGTGAGTCCGTGGAGATCATCACCTTGGGGTACAACCCGGAGACTTGGGCCAGGAGATTGGAAGGCATTCCGGTTCGACTGACCAGGAAGCGACACTGGTCTGACCCATTCTTCGGCCTTTCTCGGATGGCCAAACTGCGAACCAGGGGCCGACGGGCCACTGGAAAACTGGAGGGGTTCGAAGTCGCGGTGGCGCACAACTATCCTTGCAGCGCCATGCTCGGTTCAACGGATTTGAAGCTCCGCAAAGTCTGGCAGTGCAACGAACCGCCCCGGGGATTGCACCTGAGAGAGGCCAATCCGCGCCTGACGCAATGGGTCGAGGCGAACCCTTCCAGCCGGGATGAGAGTTCACTAGATTGGCGCATGCGCCTTCAGCGACACGATCAGGCCGTAACCCGAGGTCACTCCCTAGCTGCGCGCATCAAGCACGACCTTGAACAGGTCGCGCGACTGGATCACATCTACGCCATCAGCGAGTTCTCCCGCGACAACGCGCGAGCCATCTATGGTCGGTGCGGGCAGGAAGTGGTCTATCCGATGGTTCGTTTTCCCGAGGGAGGAAGGAATCGGTCCGGCCTAAACCGTGAGGCGCTGAATGTGCTGGTCCACAGCCGTCTGGAAGTGCTCAAGAACATTGACACGGTCCTTCGCGGCTTCGCCGCCTTCCGCGCGTCAAACCCCGGCGCGAGGTTGCACATCGTCGGCGAAGGCGCGGCCGAGCAGGTTCTGAAGGCGTTGGCCAAGGAACTGGCGCCGGAGGCGGTCACCTTCCATGGTTACCTTTCCAGTCAAGATCTTCAGGCGGTCTACGATCAGTGCGATGTCTTTGCCCTGCTCACGCTGGATGAACCCTTCGGGATGGTCTACCCGGAGGCCGCAGCCAAAGGCCTGCTGCTGATCGGGCCGGATCACGGGGGGCCTTTCGAGATCCTGGAGGGCGGAAGGCTGGGTTGGTGCGTGGACCCCTTTTCGCCACAAGCGCTCACCCAGGCCCTGGAAGAGGTTGTTCATCTCACGGACTCTGAAGTGGATCGCCGCCGAGCCGAGGCCGACCGGGCGTGTCGCGCCCGATTCTCGGAATCTGTCATCGGCCCCCAGCTTCGGCGAGTGATCCTCGAAGGCCAGGACTGAGGCCTTCGGAGTCGTTCAGAACTTCACCCCCAGCACGCCGTCCACGGTGGCTTGGGCGATGGGGTGGTAG
>CAZKIM010000124.1:0-4874 GCA_964552855.1 uncultured Solibacteraceae bacterium
TCGCCGACCTTGGTGCCGCTCAGCACGGTCGCGTGGTAGGTGACGCGGGCGCCTTCCCCGATGACCGTGTCGCCGAGGTTGACGATGCTCGGGTCCACGAGGTCGTGCCAGTGGCTGTAGACATTGGCGTAGTCGCTGATGCTCGCGCCCTTCTTGATGGTGATGCTACCGCGGTCATCCAGCAGCACGAAGCGGTGGATGGTCGCGTTGTCGCCGATGGCGATGTTGTAGCCGAAGCTCCACTCGATGCCGGTGAAGAACTTCACGCCCGCGCCGCAGCTCTTGAAGATGTGCTTGCCGAGCATGGCGCGGAAGCGGAGGCCCAGCCACACATTGGCGTTGAGGGGCGAGTTGTCGAACATCTGCCACAGCCAGATGAGCGGCTTGATGGGGTCCCACTTGGCGGGGATGAGCTCGCTGTAGTACTCCGCCTCCAGCGTCGCGTGGCGCGGATCGAAGTTCAGGAGCATGACCTCTTCATGGATGTTCTTCGGCTCGCCCTCCAGGCCGTAGAAGGCGCGGCACAGCTCCACGCAGAGCGCGTTGCGGTCCGTCTTGGGGTCGCGGATGCGCGCGTCAATGCCCGCGATCCAGGCTTCGAACTTGGCCTTGACGGGATCGGTGAGGTCGAGAAGGCGGTTGGCCACGGGGCAACTCCAATGCTGACCATGTTAGTCAACTTTCATCAAACGCGCTTGGCCTATCCATGCGGGATTTCCGGTGGGCAGTGTTCAATGAGGTTATGCAGCGCATCCGGCTCGTCCTTCTTGGTCTGGCCTTCGCCTCGTTCAGCGTGGCGGGCCGAGCCCAGGATGCCGCGCCCTGGCCCGACCCGGGCCCGCCCGCGACCCGCGACCTCTTCCCCCTCAATCTGCCGCTCCTCACCTACCGGCCCGTGGCGGCGCCCACGGTGGGGAAGGGCGAGTGGCGCGTGTCGGTGCAGGTGACGGAAGAAAACACCTTCGAATTCTCGGATCCCATCAAGGATCTGCTGGCCCGCGACACGCAGGGCCGCATCACGCCCACGCTGTCCGGGGCGCAACAGGTGGCCCAGGCCCTGCCCGACGCGCCGCTGCTCTTTTTCTTCGATGGCGAGGTGACGCGCACGGATCTCTCGGCCCGCTACGGTCTATCCGACTCCACGGATCTCGCCCTGGTGCTCACCTGGCAGGGCTACGGTGGGGGCTTCCTGGACGGCCTCATCGAGGACTTCCACAAGCTGGGCTTTGAGCAGACGGGGCGGGAGGCCATCGCGCGGGACCAGCTCACCTTCACGGCCATCCAGAAAGGGAAGGTGATCTTCTTCACGCAGACCGCGCTGCGCGCGAAGTTCGAGGACCCGACGCTGGCGCTCATCCACCGCTTCCACGAGAGCGATCACTGGACCTTCAGTTTCATGGGCGTGATGAAATTTCCGCTCACGACGGACTTCGGCCATTACCGGTCCAACTGGGATTCCAGCCTCGCGCTGCTGGGCCAGTGGCGGCCCTCGGAACGCCAGGTGGTGGACATGGGTTTCGCGTACCTGCGGCGGGGGCTCAAGGACTACACGGGCGACCCTTTCTTCATCCGCGACCAGATCGCCGGGCACATCGGCTGGGAGTGGCGCGGCTGGAGGCGCGTCCGACCCTTCCTCGTCATCGTGGGGCAGAGCGGACTCTCGCCCCCCGTGGCGGGTGACAAGCTGGACAAGCCCTCCTTCATCCACGATCTGGGCGTGCATGTGCGCCTGGGCGAGAAGACGGCCCTGACCTTCAGCTACATCAACAACATCACCCACAACGAGAACACGGCGGACATGGGGTTCGCGCTGCGATTGACCGTTCGCCCCTGACGCGCGCCCGGGCACACTGGAAAGCTATGGATTCGCGCGACCGCGCCGCCCTTCAGGATCTGCTTCGCTGCGTAGACGCCTCCGCCCTCGCGGAAGGCGCGCGCCTGCGCTGGACGCACGGAACCGCCCTCGCGTTGTTGATGGCGCGCTGGTCCACGCTGGAGGGCCGTTCGCGCCCCCTATGGATTGACGCGCCCAGCGAGGCGGAAGCCCAGAGCCTCGCCGCCGATCTCGCGGCGCTGCTGCCGTCCGCGGGCGTCGCGCACTTCCCCGGCCTCGCGCCCTACGCGGGTGGGGAGAGTTCGCCGCCGGGCGCGGTGCTGCGCGATCGCATGGCGACGCTCGCGGGCCTCGTGGAAGGCCGCGTGCAGGTGCTCGTGACGGGGCCGCTCGCCGCGCGGGAGAAGTTGCCCCATCCGTCATGGTTCCAGAAGCGGCGCCTCGAACTCCGCAAGGGCGCGGAGCTGCCGCGCGAGATCCTGCTCGAAGCCCTGGTGGATCTGGGCTATCGCCGCGCCGAGCTGGCCTCCCAGCCGGGCGAGTTCAGCGCGCGGGGCCTCGTCATTGATCTGTGGCCCGACCACCTGGATCTGCCCGTGCGCCTGGAGACCTTCGGCGATGAGCTGGAGCGCCTCTCCGTCTTCGATCCCGAAACCCAGCACCGCACGGGCGAGGATCTGGACGCCGTGCTGCTCTACCCGCGCTTCGAAGGCGAGCGCGGCCAGGGCGACGACGCGGACGATGCGCTCGGCGCGATCCTCGATGCGAAAGCCGAGCTCACGCCCGAGCCGCAGGATGATCTCGGCTACCGCCGCGCGCGGCTGCTGAGTCACGGCCACTTCCCGGGCGAAGAATTGTTCTATCCGTTGCTGCCGCACCCCAAGGGTCAACTCGCGCATTTCGTCCCGCCCTGTCTGCGCCTCAAGCTGGACGAGGCGTGGGAAGCGGCGCTCGCGGAAGCCGAGTTGACGCGCATTCATGAAGCCATCGCCGTGTTGCGCCGCGGCGGCGTGGTGTGTCCCGATCCCGAGGACCGTTTCGCGGCGGCGGATCCCAGCCGCGCCACGCTGCACCTCACCGAGTGGCAGAGCGAGGCGAGCGTGCCCTTCACCGCGCAGAAGGTGCAGGAATTCCAGGGCCGCCTGCGCGAACTCGCCGACGAGGCCCGCCGCCGCGTGGCGGAAGGCTGGCGCGTCCGCCTGCTCGGGTCCACCTCCGGCATGAGGGACCGCTTCGCGGAGCTGATGGCGGAACAGGATCTGCCCCACGCGGAGGGCACGGAACCCGGCTGCGCGGCGATGCACCTCAACCTCAGCGGCGGCGTCGCGGTCCCCGAAGCGAAGCTGCTGATCCTCACCGAGCGCGAAGCCTTCGGCCGCCGCGCCATCCCGAGCGCGCCCAGCAAGAGCAAGTCCGCGGCCTTCCTCAGCGACCTGCGCGACCTCAAGCCCGGCGACCGCGTCGTGCATCTGGATCACGGCATCGGCGAATTCCTCGGCTTCGCCATCCAGAAGGTCGGCGACGAGGAACTGGAAGTGATCCAGCTTCGCTATGCCGATGGCGGCCGCGTGGGCGTGAGCCTGGAACGCGCGGACCTCATCCAGAAATTCGTGAGCCCCGACGGCGGCCTGCCGCCCTTGGACAAGCTCGGCGGCGCGTCCTGGGTGAAGATCAAGCGCCGCGCCAAGAAGGCCATCCGCGACATGGCGGAAGAGCTGCTGAAGCTCTACGCGCGCCGCAAGATGGAGAAGGGCACGGCCTGCGGCCCCGACGGCCCGGACATGGCGGCCTTCGAGGCAAGCTTCCCCTTCGAGCCCACGCGCGATCAGATCGAGGTGGGCGAAGCCATCAAGGCCGATCTCGAAAGCGACAAGCCCATGGACCGCCTGCTCTGCGGCGATGTGGGCTTCGGAAAAACCGAAGTCGCCATGCGCGCCGCGGCGAAGGTCGTCTTCGAAGGCCGCCAGGTGGCGGTGCTCTGCCCCACGACCATCCTCTGCTTCCAGCACGCCCGCACCTTCAAGGAGCGCTTCGCGGCCTTCCCCATCCGCGTGGAGATGCTCAACCGATTCGTCAGCTCGGCGGACGCCAAGCGCATCCTCCAGGATCTGGCCGACGGCAAGGTGGACATCCTCATCGGCACGCACCAGGCGCTGGGCGCGAAGGTGGAATACGCCGAGCTGGGCCTCGTCATCATTGATGAGGAGCAGCGCTTCGGCGTCGCCCACAAGGAAAAGCTGAAGAAGCTCCGCGCCTCGGTGGATGTGCTCGCCATGAGCGCCACGCCCATCCCTCGCACGCTGCACATGAGCCTCGCGGGCCTGCGGGAGATCAGCCTCATCGAGACGCCGCCGAAGAACCGCCTCGCCATCGAAACGGTCGTGGTCCCCTGGAGCGACGAGTTGCTGCGCTCGGCGCTCGATTTCGAACTGCGCCGCGGCGGCCAGGCCTATGTGGTCCACAACCGCGTGGAGAGCATTGACGCCATCGCCGACCGCGTGCGCGCGCTCGCGCCGACCGCGCGCGTGGGCGTGGGCCATGGGCAGATGAACGAGCACGAGCTGGAGCGCGTCATGCTCGGCTTCATGGACGGCAGCATTGATGTGCTCGTCGCCACGACCATCGTGGAGAACGGGCTCGATGTGCCCAACGCGAACACGCTCGTCGTCCACCATGCCGACAAGTACGGCCTCAGTCAGCTCTACCAATTGCGGGGAAGGGTGGGCCGCAGCGACATCCCCGCCTACGCCTACCTGATGATTCCGGGCAAGGGCGAGATCAGCGAGGACGCCCGCAAGCGCCTGCAGGCGCTGGAAGACTTCAGCGAGCTGGGCAGCGGCTTCCGCATCGCGGCCATGGATCTCGAATTGCGCGGCGCGGGCAATCTGCTGGGCGGTGAGCAGAGCGGCCACATCCACGACATCGGCTTCGAGATGTATTTGAAACTGCTCGAAGAGACGCTGCAGGAACTCCAAGGTCAGCCCAGCGGCACCTTCGAAGTGCGCGTGGATGGCCTCACCGGCGGCGGCCCCGCCCAACT
>CAZKIM010000125.1:0-4835 GCA_964552855.1 uncultured Solibacteraceae bacterium
GCCCTGCTCTCCAAGAAGACGAAGGGCGAATCCGTCGCCGCCACGCTCGTGCTCCGCATGGGCACGGACGCGAGCCTGCGCAACCTCGGCGCGGTGCCGGGCCTCACCGCCGAAATGCTGCTCCGCGGCGCCGAAGGGCTGGATCGTCAGCAAATCAAAGACCAGCTGGACAAGCTGAAGGCCAATGTCGGCATCACCGGCGGCGCGGAGAATGTGCGCGTCTCCATCAGCACGGTCCGCGAAAACCTCCCCGCCACGCTGAAGCTGGTGGCCACCGTGCTCCAGAAGCCCACCTTCCCGGCGAGCGAAGCCCAGAAGCTGGTGGATGAGCAGGTTTCCGGCATCCAGCAGCAGGAGTCCGATCCCACCTTCCAGGCGGCGATGGCCTTCCGTCAGGCCATGGACGCCTACCCCGTCGGCCACCCGCGCCATGTGGACACGCCGACGGAGGACATCGCCCAGCTGAAGGCGGCCACCGTGGAGCAGATGAAGGCCTTCCACGATGCCTACTACGGCGCGCAGGCGGCGGACTTCGCGGCGGTCGGCGACTTCGATCCCAAGGCGACGGAAGCGCTCGTCACCGAGCTCTTCGGCTCCTGGAACGCGAAGCAGACCTACACGCGCATCCCCTCGCTGCTCATGGCCTCCAAGCCCGGCGAGCAGTCGCTTGAGACGCCGGACAAGCAGATGGCCTTCTTCATCGCCGGTGAAGGCCTCGCGATGCAGGACACCGACGCGGACTACCCCGCGATGCTCATGGGCAACTACATCCTCGGCGGCGGCGCCCTGAAGAACCGCCTCGCGGATCGCATCCGCCAGAAGGAGGGCATCAGCTACGGCGTGGGTTCCCAGTTCGGCGCGGCGAGCCAGGACAAGTCCGCTTCCTGGACCGCCTACGCCATCTACGCGCCCCAGAATGCCGAGCGCCTGGAAACGGCCTTCAAGGAAGAAGTCGCCCGCATCCTCAAGGACGGTATCACGGCGGATGAGCTGGCCTTCGCCAAGCACGCCTGGCTCCAGGGTCAGGCCGTGGACCGCACCCGGGATGGCGGCGTCGCCAACGACCTGGCCTCCTACCTGCCCTTCGGCCGCACCTTCGCCTACGACGCGGGCCTCGAGAAGCAGGTGAGCGCCCTCACCGTGGACGAAGTCAACGCCGCCCTCCGCAAGCACCTCGACCCCAGCAAGCTCACGCTGGTGAAGGCCGGGGACTTCGCCAAGGCCGCGAAGAAGTAGGGCCCACGCAGAAGGGAAAGGGGCGGCTCCGGCCGCCCCTTTTCATATCGCTTGACTCTCAACGCTACGACTCATCCTTCCCTTGAGACATTTCATGAAACCCGCACTGCTGCTCCTTTCCGCGAGTTTGATGGCCATGACGCTCGCCTGCACTTGGCCAGACGAAGGGCTTGGCAAGATTCAGACGCCCGATCCAAGCCAAAACTCACTCGCCTTCCAATACCACGGCCCGACTAGCGCAGTGGCAGGAAGCTGGGGGATCGGGTGGCAGTTTTTAACATCTCCAGGTGTCGCGGGGCCGTCAAAATGGCACATTGATGGACCCGGAACACTGATGGCGGTGAATGCCGATGGAAGCCGCTCCACTGTTCAAGACGGAAGCAGCCAGGCGAACTTCCTCGGCTACTATGTCCCGCCTGCCTCCGTGCCTGCGGGAGGCATCACAATCAACCTTACCTTCGAGGTCTACAGCCCCTTCACGAAGCGTTGGGAGCTGAGTCAAAAATTCCCCATTCAAGTGGTCCAACAAATCGCGCCTATGTCGTACGCAAGTGTCGGGCCTGTGTCGGCCACCGTTCATGCGGGGCAGTCCACCAGCGGCGTGACGAGCTTCATCATCCAGATCAAGCCGAGGCCCCTGAATCTCCAGCAGTCCGCCGTGGTGATTCCAGGCTCGGGCGCACCCTCCGACCTGGGTACCACCGCCTTCACCAATATTGATGACTCCGACTGGGCCCTGGACTACACCGCGCCCACAACCGTCGCCGCTCCCTTTGATCTCATCCTCCAGGCGACGGCCCATGACCCTTGGATGAATCAGGACCGGATCTCGACCTGGCCAGTCCATGTGGAGCCCTGAGGCGTTCAGTCCATGAGAAAGGGGCGGCTCCGGCCGCCCCTTTTCCTTTGTCGCGTATCCTGTCCCGTGTTCTTCTGGAAGGCTGGAGTTCGTCATGGCGAAGCTGGATCAGGCCTGGACCGTCGAGGCGCATCACGGGGGCTCGGCCCTCGCGGCGGAGCTGCACCGGCAGATGGGCCTCAGCCATCGCCAGGCCAAGGGGCTCATTGACGCACGCTGCGTGAAGGTGAACGGCGAAGTGGCGACCAAGCACGGCCAGCGTCTGGAAGCGGGCGACAAGGTGGAGGCCGCCTTTGACCCGGCGCTGAAATACGACCCAATCCCTTCGCCCAAGGGCGCGCTCGACAACAAGTTCACGACGCTGTGGGAGGACACGCACCTCCTCTTCGTGGACAAGCCCGCGGGGCTTCTCACGGTGCCCGCCGAGCAGGGCGGCGAGCCGAGCTTGGCGGACGCGGTGAGCGATCACTACCGCCGCCGGGGCATGAAGCACGCCCAACTCTTCATCGTCCACCGCCTCGACCGCTTCACCAGCGGCGTGCTCGTCTTCGCGCGGACCTCCGAGGCGCTGCACCACCTCAAGAAGCTATTCGCGCTGCACAAGCTCCAGCGCACCTACAAAGCCATCCTCGTGGGCGAACTGCCGGAGAACCAGGGCACGCTGAAGGGCCACCTCATCGAGCAGGCGAAGACGCTGAAGATGCGCGTGGTGGATCCCAAGCGGAAGGAGGCCGAAGGCTCCCAGTCCGCCGTCACGCACTACCGCGTCGTGGAGCGCCTGCCCGGCCACACGGTCGTCGAGGTGGAGCTGGAGACGGGCCGCCGCAACCAGATCCGCGTGCAGTTCGCGGACCGTGGCTTCCCGCTCCTCGGCGATCATGTCTACGGCGAGGAAAGCCCGCTGCTGGATCGTCAGGCGCTCCATGCCGAAGTGCTCGGCATCAAGCACCCGGTGACCGAGCAGTTGATCCTCGTCACCGCGCCCCTGCCCAAGGACTTCGAAGCCGCGCTGAAGGCGCTTCGCGCCAGGACCCGCCTCGTCCGCGCCGTCGCGGGCGAAAAGGGTGAAGCGCCGAAGGCCGCCAAGCCCACGAAGAAGGTGGCCGCCACCACGGAGCGTCCCCGCTTCCAGAAGGACGGCGCGAAGCCGCGCTTCGAGAAGGCGAAGGGAGATCGTCCCGCGCCCGGCAAGAAGCCCTTCCGTCCACGCACGGAAGGAAGCGAGGACCGCCCGCGCAAACCCTACGCGGATCGCGAGGCGAAGCCGCGCCACGATAAGGCGGGATCGCGTCCGCCCCGCGCCCCGCGGCGGGAAGACGGCGAAGACCGGCCCCGCAAGCCCTACGCGGATCGCGGCGCCAAGCCGCGCTACGACAAGCTCGATCGCGATCGCCCCGCGCCCGGCAAGAAGCCCTTCCGTCCCCGCCCCGAAGGCCGTTCCGAAGGAAAGGATGACCGCCCGCGCCGCTCCTTTGACCGCAACGCGGCTTCCGGCGATCGTCCCGCCAAGCCCCGCCGGGAATCCGGCGCGGTGTCAGGCCCGCGCGGCGCGAAGCCGACCCGGCCCGATCGTCCCGAAGGCCGCCCGGGCGGCGGCGCGCGACCCGGCGGCAAGCCCGCTTCGAAGCCCCGCCCCAGCACCGGCGGCCCGCGCAAACCTTTCCACAAGAAGCGCGGCTAAGGGCTTATCCGCAAATAAGACAACCCCGCGCGGGGAGCGCCGGGCGAGCAGGGCGAGGAACGCGACCGACTCCATGCGGGTGTGCATGGTGAGGGAGCGTGACGAAGCCATGCGAAGCCCGCCGCCCCCGCCCTTCGGGATGGGGCCCGCCGCGCGCCCAGCTTTGTCAGGGCGCTTGCGCGTATTCCCCGATACGCGACTGCGCGCTCTTCCGCGCTGGATCGCGCGGCTAGCCGCCATCGCGGGGTCGTCTTATTTACGGATAAGCCCTAAACTCACGCCATGTTCCAGGCCTGGACACTCCCGCCCCTGAACCCGCCGGGCGAGGTGCGGCTCATGGACAACCTTCAGATGAAGGCGCTCCGCGCCCCGAAAGACCGCCACGACGGCGTGCCCTCCGCCTTCGTGGTGGTGCTGGGTCAGAGCGAGGACACGGAGCGCCTCCTCGCCTTCCAGGACTGGCTCCACACGGATCTCCAGCTCGCCTTCAAGGCGCCGCCGCCCATCCTCGGGAAGATTGACCTGAGCCTTTTCATGGCCGACGCCGCGGATCCCGTGAAGGCCATCCGCGATCAGGTGCTCTTCACTCGCGGCTGGTACCAGGCGCCTCAGCAAGTGCAAGCCCTCGACCAGGCGAGGGTGGACGCGCTCTACAAGTGATCGGGATAGAGGCGGTCCAGCGCCTCGGCTAGTTCCAGGTCCATGCGACTCACGCCTTGGCTCACATGGGTCGTGAGCGTCGCGGTGACGACGCGCCAGCCCAGCGTGAGATCCGGGTGGTGGTCCACCGCCTCCGCGTGCTCCGCCGCCGCGACGACGAAACCGAGGCCCGCCGTGTAGCTGGCGAAGGGAAAGCGCCGCCGCAGCACCAGCCCTTCCGGCTCACCCGTGGCGACCCACTGCGGGTGAGCCGCCAGGAAGGCCTCCAGTTCGCCGGGGCTGAGGATTTTCCGATCATTGGCTTTGGACACCTTGCCCCCTCCTTGGCATCCTAATCCGTTGGGGTGCGGCATGTCGCTCGGTCAGCCTTTGCTTGGTTCGGTGGCCCTGGTGACGGGG
>CAZKIM010000126.1:0-4832 GCA_964552855.1 uncultured Solibacteraceae bacterium
TTGGAAGAGGCGAAGTGGGCTTCCTGCAGAGGTCGCCGCCGACGAGGGGGAAAAGCCGGTCGCATCAATCATAACAGGCCGGGGCGCTGGCCCGTTAAACTGAAAGCCCTGCTCTTGCGGGGTCTTCCTACTGTGACGCCGATGATCCTTCGCAAAGAATACTGGTTCGAATCCGCCCACTTCATCTACAACCATCCGGGGAAGTGCCGGAACTTGCACGGGCACAGCTACAAGCTGTTCGTGTCCATCGAGGGCGCGCCGGAGGCGGAGACGGGGATGATCATTGATTTCGACGACCTGTCGAAGGTCGTGAACGAGAAGGTCATCGCCAAGCTGGACCACCGCTTCCTCAACGACCTGATCCCGCTTTCGACGGCGGAGAACATCTCCATCTGGATCTGGGAGCAGTTGAAGCCCGCGTTGCCCGCGCTGTGCCAGATCGAGGTCTTCGAGACCACGGACAATTGCGTCATCTACCGGGGAGCCTGACATGAAGCGCCTTCTCGTCCCCGCGTCCCTGTTGCTGCTCACGGGCTGCGCGGCCTTCGATCCCACGGCGGCGCTGCGGGCCGCGGCGCAGCAGCTGAAGTTCAGCCTGGACAAGGTGAGCCCGCGCGTCGAGCTCGCCTTTCCGCTGGATCAGAGCCGCCTCGTGCTGGGCATGGATCTGGGCGTCCAGAACGACAGCTCCCAGGGCTTCCGCACCCGCGCGGTGGGCGGGAATCTGAATCTCGCCACCGGCGGCGGCAGCCACGGGCTCGGCGTGGTCGCTTTCCCGGAAGGCATGGCTATCGCCGCGAAGGGCCGCAGCACGCTGCATGCCCAGGTCGGGCTTTCCTACGCGCAGATCAAGGACGCCTGGGGTCCCATCAAGGCCGCGGCGCTGGAGCATCAGGCGGCCACCTGGTCCCTGGATGGCACGGCCCATGTGGATGTGCTCGGCTTCGATGTGGCGCTGCCCTTCCGCACGAGCAAGGGCACGGGCAGGTGATCCGCGCCGTCGTCTTCGACCTCTGGAACACGCTCGCGTTCAGCCCCGGGGGCAGCCCCTTCCAGCGGGCGAAGGCGGCGCTGAGGGCGGATCAGATCGAGGCCTTCGCGGCGTTCCAGCGGGATGCGATGACGCGGGTCTACCTGGATCGCGCGGCGTGCTTCACGGCGTGGCGCGAGCGGCTCGCCTTGGATGAGGCTCAGGAAGCCCAGATCGGCGCGGCCTTCGAAGCCGCCGAGGCCGAGGCCCAACTCTTTCCCGAAGTCGAAGAAGCGCTTGTGGCGACCCGCGCCCACGCGCGGCTCGCCCTCCTCTCCAACACCCAGAGCTTCGATCTCGGCTTGCTGGAGCGCCTCGGAATTTCTGAAGCCATCCGCGTGCGTGGCCTCAGCGCGGAGTTGGGCGCGGTGAAGCCGGAGGAAGGCGCGTTCGACGCGCTGGCGAAGAAGCTGGGCCTCTTCCCCGGCAACCTCGCCATGGTGGGCGATAGCTGGAGCGACGACATCGAAGGCGCGCTGGCCGCGGGCTGGACGGCCATCTGGATCAACCGCGCGGGCAAGGCGCGCCCGGACCATGATCCCGACGCGGAGCTGGTGGAGCTGGGCGACCTGCGCCAGGTGCCGGAAGTCATCGAGCGCCTGCAGGCGGGCTACCGCTGCAGCACCTGTCTGGGGTGATCTAACGGGCGGCCGTTTTGGCTTCGGTCACTTCGAGCTTCACGGCGTGCCGAGCTTGGGCCGGATCCGGGATCCACGCGAGGTTCGCGCCGAGGAGGCTCGCGAGGTCCGCGATGCCGCCCCTGGCTTCCGTCTGGAGCGCGTCGAGATCCTCCGGGTGCGTTCGCAGCGCCACGGTGGCGCCTTCGAGCTTCGTTCCGAGCCGCACCACTTCCCGGTAGACCCGCAGCAGGACGGTCTCCGGGCTCGGAATGCGGCCCGCGCCGCCGCAGGCGGGGCAGGCTTGGGTGAGCATGCGTTCCAGGCTCGGTCCGGTGCGCTTGCGGGTCATCTCCACGAGTCCGAATTCGGAGATGCCCGTGGCGCGGGCGTGGTTGCGGTCGCGCTTCAATTCTTCCTGGAGCTTCGAGAGCACGGCCTCGCGGTGCTCGGGCACGAGCATGTCAATGAAGTCCACGACGACGATGCCGCCCAGATTCCGTAGGCGCAGCTGGCGGATGATCTCGGGGATCGCCTCCAGGTTCGCGTGGTAGACGGTCTCTTCGAGATCCTTCTTGCCGACGAATTTGCCGGTGTTCACATCCACGCTCACCAGCGCCTCGGTCTGGTTGAGGACGATGGAGCCGCCGTGCTTCAGGAAGACTTTCGGATGCCGCGCGGCCTCGATCTCGGATTCGATGCCGAAGGCGTCGAAGATGGGCAGGTCCGAAGTGAAGTGGCGGACGCGGTCCACCCAGTCCGGGTGCAGCTTCTCGATGAAGGCCACCACCTCGGCGTGCACGGCCGGGTCGTCCACCCAGAAGCTCGCCACTTCTTCCCGGAAGATGTCGCGCATCACCTTCTGCAGCAGGCGCAGGTCCTGCCACACGAGGGCCTGGACGGGCGTCTTCGCGGCGGTGGCCTGCACTTCGGCCCACATCTGGCGCAGCAGCGCCACATCGCCCAGCAGATCCTCGTCCTTCTCGCCGATGGCGGCGGTGCGGACGATGAAGCCCTCGCCCGGCAGCGAGTGGGTCTTGATGAGGGCGCGGAGGCGCTCGCGCTCCTCCGGATCCGTGATCTTGCGGCTGATGCCGATGTGGTCAATGTCCGGCATGAACACGAGGAAGCGGCCCGGGAAACTCAGGTGGCGCGAGAGGCGCGGGCCCTTGGTGCCGATGGGATCCTTCACCACTTGCACCAGCACCTCGTCCCCTTCGCGCACCTTGGGCAGGGGCGCGGGCGGCGGCGGATCCTCGACCTCATCGCCTTCCCCGCCGTCGGAACTCTCCGGGCTTTCCGCCGCGTCATCCGGGCCGAGCCCGGCCGCGGCGAGACGCTGGCTCACCGGGTCGTCCAGGTAGAGGAAACCGTCCTTCGGCCCGCCGATGGCGACGAAGGCGCTTTGCATGCCCGGCAGGATCTTGGCGACGCGGCCCTTGTAGACATCACCCACCTGGCTCTTGCTGCGGGTGCGCTCGATGAAGAGTTCGCAGAGCTGACCGTTCTCGAGCAGGGCGATGCGGGTTTCAAGCGGGGTCGCGTTGACCACCAACGACTTGCGGACTTCCATGGTGTACCTCTCGTCGAAGCTGGCGGAAGCGGCGCGTCGGCCGCTTCCCCTCGCCCCTCCGGCCGTACCAGGCCGGGGGAGCCGCCTTGCTCAAGCTGTCAAAACGAGCGGGCCTCGAACGGCAGTCTCAGACCGCTCCGAACGCATCCACGCAAAGGGGCGTCCGTTCCTGGATGCGCCGTTCGGTGATGCGGTTCCGCTCATCCACGAAGACGACCTTGGGGTGGACCGTCTCGGCCTCCTCGGTGGTCATCCAGCCGTAGTTGGCGATGATGACCAGGTCGCCCTTGGTGACCAGGTGGGCGGCGGCGCCGTTGATGCCGATCTCGCCGGAGCCCGGCGTGCCGGGGATCACATAGGTGGAGATGCGCGCGCCGTTGGTCACATCGTAGATGTCCACCTTCTCGTTTTCGAGGAAGCCCGCGGCCTCGATGAGGAGGGGATCAATCGTGATGGAGCCGACATAGTCCACATCGGCCCGGGTGACGACGGCCCGGTGGATCTTGCCAAGCAGGAAATGGCGCATCATCTGGCACCTCCGGTCCAGGCTCCAGGTCGGAGTCCCGGCCAATGGTCAAGGATACCGCAGGAGGACGGTCTCAGTTGAAGAGCACGATGTGCAGGTCCAGGCCCACGCGGGGCAGCGGCACCGGCGGAGGCGCGGCGGGGAACCGCATGACATCGCCCAGATCCGCCTGGAATCCGACATCGCGCACCCGGCGCAGGACCCAGCGGCCGTCCAGGAGCACATAGCAGCGGCTCGGGTCGTTGGGGACCACGGCCACATAGCGCGGACCCTGGCGCGCGCCCCACCAGGGGGCCATCCAGGGCGGGCAGCGGTGCTCGTGGCGGGGGTGGTGGAAGTCCCAGTCGCGGTCCTCGCCCTGTTCATCCTCGTCGTGGTGCTTGGCCCACTTGCGCCATTCCTTTTCGCGTTCTTTGTTCTCGTGCTTCCACGCCTTGTCGCCGTGCTTGCCGTGGCCCTGGTCATCATCGTCGCCCAGGCGGACGAGGGCGGGCGGCTCGGGCGGCAGGGTCGTGAGCGCCGAGGGCGTGAGAAGAAGCGTCAGCAGGTTGAACATGATGGCCTCCTAGTTGAAGAGCACGACATGCAGATCCACGCCCAGGTGGGGCAGGGGCACCGGCGGCGGCGCGACGGGCAGGCGGAGGGCGTCGCTCACCTCGGCCCTCACGCTGGCGGTGAAGCCCTTGCGGAGCTGCCACTGGCCGTCAATGAGGAACCAGGCCCGGTCGGTGTAGCGCGGATCAATGGCGATGTACGGTTTCTCGGGCACGCGGCGGCCGAATTTCTTGGCGAGGCCGGGCGGAAGTCCGCCCTTCTTCGCGAGACCTGGAGGGACGAAGTCACCGTCCTGGTGGGGATTGCCATGGCCATGCCCGTGACCATTGCCATGGCCTTGGGGCGCCGGGAAGAGTGTCAGGGTCGCGGAGAGCAGAAAGGGAAGGAGCATGGGACCTCCTGAAGGTCAGTCGCCGATGAGTCAGTCTCCGTGATTGGGGCTGAGGCTCACATTCAGACCCGCCTCGCCCGCGGAGGGGGCCAGCACCACATTGTCAATGAGGCGGGTGGCGCCCACATAGGCCGCCACGC
>CAZKIM010000127.1:0-2223 GCA_964552855.1 uncultured Solibacteraceae bacterium
GCGCCGTCCGCGTCGAGCGCGTCAAGGCCCTCCAGCGTGAGGTGCGGGATGAGCGATTCCGGTTTGGCGGAGTCGCGCAGCACGCCCGCCGCTTCCAGGAGGAACACGAGCTTCTCGGCCTTCAGGGCGACCGCAAGCTCGGCGGCGACGGTGTCGGCGTTGGTGTTGTAGACCGCGCCGGTGTCATCACCCGAAAGGGGCGCGATCACGGGGAGGAAGCCACCCTCCAATAACCGCTCCAGCACGGCGGGATCCACCGCCTCCACATCGCCCACGAGGCCGAAATCCACCGGGCCGGTCGCGGTGTCCACGGGCGCGCGCTTGATGGCTTTGAGCAATCCGGCATCCACGCCGCTGAGCCCCACGGCGGGCACGCCGCAGGCGCGGAGGTCCGCCAGGAGCCGCGTGTGTTCCGTGCCCGCGAGGACCATCTGCGCCGCTTCCAGCACGGCGGGGCTCGTCACGCGCCGCCCGCCGATCTTCTCCACGGGCAGGGCCAGCTTCGCGCAGAGCGCATCCAGCGCGGGCCCGCCGCCGTGCACCAACACGATGGGAATGGAGAAGCTCCAGAGCAGCGCGATCTGACGACACAGGGCCCGGGAGGCGGCACGGTCCTCCAGCAGCGCGCCGCCCACCTTCACGACGAAGGTGCGCCCCCGGAAACGCCGCACATAGGCGGCCGCCGAATGGAGCAGGTCGTAGGGATCGGGGTGAAGGGGCATCAGGACTCCGCAAGCAGGGAAGCGAGCAACGCGCGCTGCACATGGAAGCGGTTGCCCGCCTCCTGCACAACGCGGCTCCAGGGGCCATCGAGGACGCTGTCGTGGACTTCGAGGTTGCGTCGCACGGGCAGGCAGTGGAGGAAGATGGGATCGTCCGCCTTCTCCAGATGCGCGGCGGTGGGCATCCAGGTTTTGAGCGCGTCCATCGGCGCGGGAGCCGCGCCGGTGGCGGGCCCCCAGGCCTTGGCGCAGACGACCTTGGCGCCCTTGAGCGCGGTCGCCTGGTCCGTGGTGTAACGGACGCTGCCGCCGGTGGCCTTGGCGTAGGTTTCCGCTTCCGCGCGCACTTCCCGCGTCAACTCGTAGCCTTCCGGCGCGGCGACGGTGATGTCCGCGCCGCAGGCGGCGGCGGTGAGCAGGAAGGAGTTGGGCACGGCCTTCGGCAGCGGCTTCAGGTGCGGCGCCCAGGTGAGGGTGACGGGCACCCGCGTCGTGCCGAAGGCTTCTTGCACCGTGAGCAGATCCGCGAGGCCCTGGCAGGGATGCTCGCGCGCGCTCTCCATGGAGATGAGCGGCGCGGGGCTGTGGGCGCGGAAGGCGTTGATGACGGCGTCCCGTTCGTCTTCCGCGTCCGACACGCCGGAGGAGAAGGCCCGCACGGCGAGCGCGTCCGCGTACTGGGCGAGGACGGGCACGGCCTCCTTGATGTGTTCGGCCCGGTCGGAGTCCATGACGACGCCCTCCCGGTCCTCCAGCTTCCAGGCGCCGTTGCCCACTTCGAGCACGATGGCGTGGCCGCCGTGGCGGAGCAGGGCCGCCTCGAAGCTGGCGCGGGTCCGAAGCGACGGATTGAAGAAGACCATCGCGAGGAGCTTGTCCTGGAAGATCGCACCGGGGGGCGACTGCTTCCAGGCCGCGGCCCGCGCGAGAATTTCCTTCGCGCCGTCTGGCCCGAGATCGCGGATTTGAGTGAAGCTCTTCATGCGGTCCCCGAGACGAAGGCGTGGAGGGAGGCGAGCAGCGCGTCGAGGGACGCGTCCGTCACCGTGAGCGGCGGCATCAGGCGCAGCACGGATGGATCGCCGGAGCCGCCGACGAGAATGCGGTTCGCGACGAGGTGGGCCTTCAATTCGTCGGCGCGATCCGATTTCAGGCCGAGCAGCAGACCCCGGCCCCGCACCCTGAGCACACCTTCCAGACCCGCGCGGAGCTTCGCTTCCGCTTCCAGCGCCCGGGCCATGAGCGCTTCGCTCGTGATGACCTTCAGCGTCGCGATCAGCGCCGCGCAGGCGAGCGGGCCGCCGCCAAAGGTTGACCCGAGATCGCCGGGCTTCAGCGCGGACGCGACGGCTTCGGTCATCAGCAGTGCGCCCATGGGCACGCCGCTCGCGAGCGCCTTGGCCGATGTGAGCAAGTCCGGCTTCACGCCAAAGGCCTGCGCCGCGAAAGGCGCGCCGAGGCGGCCCATGCCGGTCTGGACTTCGTCGAAGATGAGGAGGCA
>CAZKIM010000127.1:2323-4811 GCA_964552855.1 uncultured Solibacteraceae bacterium
GAGAAGGGAAAGGGCGTGTAGGTCGGCAACAGGGCCGGAAGGCGGCTCATGGAGAATCCGTGCATAGAAGCGCATGGATTCGCATAATCCAGCGCAAAAATGAATAATATTCAATAAATTGAGACCCATGCAAGCCTTTTTTCAGGACGGTCCAGGTGGGATACCCTGCATATGACCTGCATATGCGACCCGACGAGCTCATCCTCCACCTGCTGGAATCCCACGAGATCAGCGACCAGGCCCATCTCCAGGCCCTGCTCGCGCGGCAGGGCCACGCGCTCACCCAGCCGACCCTCTCGCGGCACCTCAAGAAGCTCGGGGTGCGAAAGCACGAAGGCCGCTATCAGCGCGTGGAGTCGTCGGGCGATCTGGGCGAAGTGGAGATCCGCCGCGCGCCGCCCAACCTCCTCGTCCTCAAGACCGCGCCGGGCTTCGCGCCGGCCACGGCCTACGCGCTGGATGAGCACGCCCCGGTGAACCTCATCGCCGGCACCGTCGCGGGCGAAGACACGGTCTTCATCGCGCTCGCCGATCCCTCGCGCATGGACGAGGCCGCCGCCGCCATCTCCCGCATCCTCGGCCCCCGCGGCCACAACGCCTGACCTCGGTCGTTCTTTAGGAGCCTTCATGGACCGCTTCGGCAGCTCGAAACTGCGCATCGTCTGGACGCTGGTGTTCCTCTTCCTGGCGGGCCTCGTCTTCATGGCGGTGAAGGGCCAGGCCGGAGACGGAGGCTCCACGCTCGTCGTGTTCGGCACGCCCGTGCCGCTGGGCATGGACACGCTGGAAACCTATGTCATCGGCAATCTGCGGGCGCTGATCTGCGCGACGGTGCCTCTGGTGCTGCTGCTGGGCGGCTGCTTTCCGCTCGCCTCCCAGGCGGGCGCGAGCGCGCGGGGGGAACGCTACGCCGGACTCACTGCGGGCGTCTTCCTCGCCTTCCTCCACGGGCTCTTCCTGAGCCAGATCATGCTCCTGCCGGTGTGGGCGGCGAGCCTGCGGCTCACGGGCCATGTCTTTCCGGGCGACTTGCTGAAGGCGGATGGCCTCGCGCTGCTGCTCGGGCTTCAGCTTCTGCTCTGGGCGATGATCCTCATGCGCCTTCTGCGGTCCAATCCTGGACTTGGCTTGCTGCTCGCCCTGCTGCTGCGGGAAGTGGGATCCCGTCTCCAGTACTTCGTGGATTTCGGCCCCGACCTCGGTCTCAGCGCGGGCCAGGTGAGCGCCGTGTCCACGCTGCATCGCCTGCTGCCGTCCGGGCAGTTGCCCACGGACCCCTTCTCCGCGAGCGGCGTGCTGTTGTCCATCGGCGGGCCGTTGCTGCTGGGCTTCCTCATCCTCTTCTTCGACCCGAGTTCCGGTTCCAAGGGTGGAGCCAAGCGCGGCACCGGCAAGCCGAAGGGCAAGGGGTGAAGCGCTTCGCCTTCACGCTCGCGCTTGGGCTCACGGGGGCGACCCTCCTGGCCCAAGCGAGCGATCCAGCCGCGCTCAAGCGGCGGCTGGAGGCGTTGAAGGCGCGGCAGGCGCAGGTGGACCAGCAGCTCCAGGATCTGGGCCGTCGCCGCAAAGGCGTGCTCGTGGACTTGCAGGGCATCCAGCTTCAGCGGGATCGCGTGCGGGCGCAGACCGAGAGCGCGCGCCTGCAGCGGGACGCGACCCTCGCCGAGGCCGACACGCTCGCCAAGCAGCAGGTGGCCATCCAGAGCGAGATGGACAAGTTGCGCGGCGAGCTCAAGAAGCAGGTGCGCTGGATGCAGGCCGAAGGCCCCTGGGGCGAGCTCGGCTTCCTCACGAGCTTCGAGGATTTCCGGCAGTACCTCGATCGCGGCCGCATGCTCGCGTGGTGGCGTCTCCAGGAGCGCAAGCGCCTCGACCGCATCCGCGTCCTCCAATCGGAGCTCGGCGAAAAGGCCGTGGCCATGAAGGCGCTGCTCGTCCAGCTGCAAGGGCAGCAGCAGCAGCTCGCCCAATCGGAGGCCGCGCTTCAGGTGCAGGAGGATCGCCTGCAAGGCGCGCTCGATCACATCGCCGAAGATGAGCAGGCGCAGAAGCAGGCCCAGGCGGAACTCCAGGAAGAAGCCATCCAGTTGGAGCGCCTCTTGGGCAACCTGCTCGGCAAGAAGCGCCCGGACGCCTTCGTGCCCAGCGCCCACTTCGAAGCCCTGCGCGGCGAGTTGCCCGAGCCCGTGGTCGGCAGCCTCGCGGAGGGTTTCGGCGAGCACCTCCACCCCAAGTTCCACACCAAGACCGTCCAAACCGGCGTGCTGGTGAAGGCCGATCTCGGCACCCCTGTCCGCGCGGTGGCCGATGGCAAGGTGGTCTTCGCCGAGGCCTACCAGAGCTACGGCCCCATGGTGATCCTGGATCACGGCGACGGCTGGTACAGCCTCTACACCCATCTCCAATCCTTGCAGGTGGCCAAGGGCCAAGTGCTGCAAGGCGGCGAGGAAGTCGGCGAAGTGGGCGACACCGTGGACGGCCCGCGCCT
>CAZKIM010000128.1:0-1451 GCA_964552855.1 uncultured Solibacteraceae bacterium
CCGAGTTTCCAGGCGAGGTTGAGGGCGAGGGCCAGGGCGATGTAGATGGCGAAGAGCCCGGCGAAGAAGCGCTGGGGGAAGATGATGAGCAGGCAGGCGAGCGCGGCGGCGGCGACGAGGCTCGCCATGACGGCGCCCGTGCGGCGCGGGGGCTTCTTGAAGTTGGGGAAACGCACGGTGGAGACCATGAGCAGCCCCAGGAGGAAGAGCTCGAGGGCGAACAAGTAGGCATGGAGCGCGGTCGCGGGCGGGCGCGGCCAGGCCAGCACCACGGCGGCCACGCAGGCGGCGCCGGCGGGGATGGGCATGCCCACGAAGAAGCGGCCATCCACCGAACCCACCTGCACATTGAAGCGGGCGAGGCGCAGCGCGCCGCAGGCCACGAAGAAGAAGCTCGCCGCCCACCCCACGGCCTGCAGGCGCGGGTTGTGGAGGCCCAGTTCGAAGAAGCCGTAGCGGTAGGCGAGGATGGCGGGCGCCATGCCGAAGGAGACCACATCGGCCAGGCTGTCCAGCTGCACGCCGAATTCGGAAGCGGTGTTCGTCATGCGCGCCACGCGGCCATCCATGCCGTCGAAGAACCCGGCCAGCACGAGGAAGGCCGCGGCCCAGCGGAAGTAGTGCTCCGGCTGGTCGGCGGCGGCATTGAGGCTCATCACGACGGAGGAGAAGCCGCAGAGGATGGAGAGCAGCGTGATGCCGTTGGGCAGGGCGAATTTGGAGCGGCGCATGGCGCGGCGGCGGCGTTCCCGGCGCAGTTCCCGGCGTTCTTCAGGGGTCAGGTGCGGTTCCATGGTCCGGAAAGTTTAGCTTCGGATGGCTCCCCTCGGACCGGATAATGGTGGGTTCGGAGGAACCTTGCCCCACCTCGTCGTCATCGGCGGCGGCCACGCTGGCATAGAAGCGGCCCATGTGGCGGCCCGCGTGGGCGTGCCGACGACGCTGCTGACGCTCAACCTCTCGGCCATCGGCCAGATGAGCTGCAATCCCTCCATCGGCGGGGTCGGGAAGGGGCACATGGTCCGCGAGCTGGACGCGCTGGGCGGCGTCATGGGGCGGCTCATTGACGCGACGGGCATCCACTTCCGCATCCTCAACGGCAGCCGCGGCGTGGCGGTGCGCGGTCCCCGGGCTCAAGCCGACAAGGTGAAGTACCGCCGCGCCGCGCGGGCCCTGCTGGAGGCGACGCCTGGGCTCACCCTGCGCGAAGGCGTGGCGGCGAAGCTTCTGTGGACCGAGGGGACGCGCGATCTGCGCGGCATCGAGCTCACCGATGGCTCGGTGCTTCCCTGCGACGCGGTGGTGCTCACGGCGGGCACCTTCCTCAACGGCTGCATCCTCCTCGGCGACGCGCGCACGCCCGCCGGCCGCGTGGGCGAGCCTCCCAGCACGGAGTTGGCGGAGCAGTTGCGGGCGCTGGGTCTCCGCCACCGCCGCCTCAAGACCGGCAC
>CAZKIM010000128.1:1551-4799 GCA_964552855.1 uncultured Solibacteraceae bacterium
TGGAGGACAAGTTCGTCAAGTTCCCCCACCACGCGCACCACCAGGTGTTCATCGAGCCCGAAAGCCTGGAGAACGATGAGATCTACCTTTCCGGCTTCAGCACGAGCATGCCGGTGGAGGTTCAGGAACGCATGGTGCGCTCGTTGCCCGGCTTCGAAGCGGCGCGGATCCTTCAGCCCGGCTACGCCATCGAGTACGACAGCTTCGACCCGCTCCAACTCCGCCGCGATCTTTCCATGGAAGGCCTCGAGGGCGTGTGGTTCGCGGGCCAGGTGAACGGCACCACGGGCTACGAAGAGGCCGCGGGGCAGGGCCTGCTCGCGGGCCTCAACGCCGCCAAGGCGCTGCTCGGCGAGGAACCGCTCGTCCTCGGAAGGGACGAGGCCTATCTGGGCGTGATGGTGGATGACCTCGTCACCAAGGGCACGGACGAGCCCTATCGCATGCTCACCGCCCGCGCCGAGCATCGCCTGTCCCTCGCGTGCGACCTCGCGGATGAACGCCTGCTCGCCGCCGCGCGCAGGGCGGGCGCGCTCTCAGGCGCGGAGATGGAACATCTGGAAGGCCGCGCGGCCCATCGCGCCGGAATGCGCGACGCCATCCACGCCGCGCGGGTCACGCCATCCAACGCCTTCGGCGCGCTCGCGGCGGAGGCGGGACTGAAACTGGAATCCGGCCTGAGCCTCGCGGATCTCTTCCGCAAGCAGCAGATCGGACCCGCCGAAGCGGACCGCGCGTTGGCGATGATCGCGCTGCCCCCCGCGCCTTCGGGATGGGATTCGAACCTGGAGCGGGACCTGCTGCTCTTCGAGGTCCGCTACGGAGCCTACCGGGATCGGGAGACGAAGCTGCTCCAGCGGGAGCGCGATTGGGACGCCATCCGCATCCCCGAGGATTTCCTGGTCGAGACCTGGCCCGGTCTCTCCAACGAGGTGCGCGAAAAGCTCGGCCGCCACCGGCCCGAGACACTAGGGCAAGCCAGTCGCATCCCCGGCGTGACGCCCGCCGCGGTCACGCTGCTGCATCTGCTGATCGAAAAACGCCGCAGCGCCTAACGGACGATCTCGCGGAGGTAGGCGAGAAAGTCCGGGCCCAGGTCCTCGCGTTTGAGCGCGAACTCCACATTGGCCTTGAGGTAGTCCAGCTTGTCGCCGGTGTCGAAGCGCCGGGCGGGGATGCGCGCGGCGACGAGACGGCCCTCTTCCGCGAGCTTCATGAGCGCGTCCGTGAGCTGGTATTCGCCCCCGACGCCGGGCTCCAGCTTCTCGAGGTGGTCGAAGACTTCCGGCGTGAGCACATAGCGACCCACCACGGCGAAGCGGCTTGGAGCCTTGTCAGGCGTGGGCTTTTCGACGATGCGCGAGACGGGCCACACGGAGGCCGCATCTTTGGGCGCGCTCACGATGCCGTAGCGGCGCACATGCTCCTGCGGGACTTCCTGCACGCCGACGACGCTCTTGCCGGTGGCGCGATGGGCTTCGAGCAGCGCGTCCAGCGCGGGCTCGCGCTCGTCGAAGACATCGTCGCCAAGAAGCAGGGCGAAGGGTTCGTTTCCCACGGCCCGCTTGGCGCAGAGGACGGCGTGGCCGAGGCCGAGCGGTTCGCCCTGGCGCACATAGACGAAGTGGCCCATGGCGGTGATGGCGCGCACCGTGCCCAGGTCCGCCTCCTTGCCGCGCCGGGCGAGGGTGTCCTCCAGTTCGTAGGCCACATCGAAGTGGTTCTCGATGGCGGCCTTGCCCCGGCCCGTCACCATCACGAGCGTCTCCACCCCGGCGCGGATGGCTTCGTCCACCACATGCTGGATCACCGGCGTGTCCACCAAGGGCAGCATCTCTTTGGGCATGGCCTTGGTGGCGGGCAGGAAGCGGGTGCCGAGACCAGCGACCGGGATGACGGCTTTCTTCACGGAGTTCATGCGGGGCTCCCGCCTCCAGCATGGCTAAGATGGTCGGATTCTTCGAGGCCTCATGGATCGCCGACTCTGGACCGCCCTCATCGAACACCCCCTGAGCGGGTGGACGCGGCCCGAGCCTGCGTCGGCGGTGGACCTCGATGGCGCCGCGCGCCTGCTCTGGTGCGGCATCGGCGGATCCTGGTTGCCTTCGGAGGCGTTGGTGGAGGCGCTCGGCGGCGAGGCCATGGGCCGCTGGCTCCCCCTGGTGTCACCTGAGCCCATGGCCATGGACCTGCGGGCCGAGGACCAACTCGTCTTCGCCTCCAAGAGCGGGCGGACGCTGGAACTCTGGACCTGGATCGGTCGTCTCCGGGAAACGAAGGGGTGGGGCCAGTGGCGGAAGGCGCCCCTCGTCATCACCCAAGACGACGGCAATCCACTCGCCGCCTGGGCGCGGCGCGAAGGTTTCCAAATCCTGCCCTTCCCAGATTCCGTGGGCGGACGCTTCTCCGCGTTCACCGCCATCGGCACCCTGCCGTTGCAGTGGATGGGCCGCGACGCAGGCGCGTTTCTCGAAGGCGCGCGCGAGGTGCTGGCCCAGGCGGAGCGCGGGGACGGCGAGTGGGGAGTCCGCGTCTGGGACATGGTGCGCGCGTTCAAGCAGGGCTTCCTCTCCGGCGTGGATCAATGGGTGCTGTTGCCCTACGCCTTGCGCCTGGAAGCCTGCGGCGCGTGGTGGGTGCAGCTGGTGGCGGAGAGCCTTGGCAAGCAGGCGAAGGATGGCATGCGGCGTGGCCTCATGCCCGTGCGCGCGGTGGGGCCGCAGGATCAGCACGCCCAACTGCAGCGCTGGCTGGAAGGCCCGCGCAATGTGGGCGTCGTGGTCATCACGGCGGACGCGGCGTCAGGAGCCGATGCCAACGCCCAACCCGCGGAGAGCCCCTTCGCCGGGCTCACGCGGTGGAGCGGCGCGCAGATCCTCGCGGCCCAGGCCGAGGGCACGCGCGAAGCGCTGGAGGCCGCCGGGGTGCCCGTCCACCACTGGCATCTTCCGGCCCTGGATGAGCGCACCCTCGGCGCCTTCCTCATGGCCTGGCAACTCATCGTCGCGCTCACCGGGTTCGCGCTGGAGATTGATCCCTTCGACCAGCCCGCGGTGGAGGCGGGCAAGCGCCGGACCCTCGTCCGGCTTGGGTTGGCGTGAATTCTGTAAATTCCGCTTGCGCTTCGGTTGGGGCGTGGTAGTCTGATTTTCCTGCGCGGTTGAGGCTGCGCTGGCGCGGTGGAAACCGCGTAGGGCGTCTTTGAAAACCGGATGGAGAGAAGATGAGAGCCTTGCGAGGTTCGGATT
>CAZKIM010000129.1:0-4745 GCA_964552855.1 uncultured Solibacteraceae bacterium
CGGCCCGTGCGCAGCGAAATCGAGGCGACGAACAGCGACAGGAACAGCAGGACCGTGGACATGCCGTCGAGCCCGAGCGCGAGGGGCCAATGCATGACCACCGCGACCAGCGACACCGTCGGGATGGTGAGGCCGATGCTCGCGATGGCGGATCCGATGGCGAGGTTGAGGCTGGTCTGGACGCGGTTGGCGATGGCGGCGCGCACGGCGGCGACGCCTTCCGGCATCAGCACGATGGCCGCGATCACGATGCCGGCCACCGCCTTGGGCGCGCCGGCCGCGACCAGCATCGCCTCCATGGTGGGCGCGAGCTTCTTGGCGGAAAGCACGACGACGACGAGGCTGATCAGGAGCAGGGCGAGGCTCGCGAGCGCGACGGCCCGGCCCGGCGGCGGCGCGAGATCTTCGGCCTTCGGATCCCCGTCCTCCGCGGGCGCATCGTCCACGGGCAGGAAGTATTCGCGGTGGCGCCCGGTCTGGAAGGCCGTGAAGGAAGCGAACAGCACGAGCGTGACCACCGAGATGAAGACCAGCTGGGACGGCGTGTAGGTCGGTCCGCGGGACGCGGTGAAATTCGGCAGCACGAGGGTCAGCACGACGATCGCCGACAGGGTCGCCAGCGCGGCGGTCACGCCATCCACCCGGTAGCGTTGGATCGTGTGCCGACGGCTTCCCGCGAAGAGGCTGACGCCGATGATGCCGTTCAGGATCAGCATCACGGCCGCGAACACGGTGTCGCGCGGTAGGCCGGTGGTGGATTCGCCGCCCGCCAGCATCATCGTGACGATGAGCGCGACCTCGATGGCGGTGACGGCCAGCGCGAGGACGATGGTGCCGTAGGGCTCGCCGACCTTGTGGGCGACCACTTCCGCGTGGTGCACCGCGGCGATCACGCTGGCGAAAAGCCCGAGGACCAGCAGCGGAACGAGACCCGGAAGTCCGGGCGCCGTGAAGGCCAACGCCAGCACGATCGCGCCGAAGCTCGGCACGATCCAGGTCCACGGCGGATTATGGCGAGTCGCTGCGCCCATGACCGAAGTATGCCCGGAATGCCGACCTCAGTTCACCGCGTTGCCCGCGTTGAAGAGGGGGATGTAGACGGCCAGGAGCAGGATCAGGACGATGACGCCCATGGCGAGGATGAGGATGGGGCCGATGAGGCTCGTGACGGCGGTGGTGGCCTTCTCCACTTCCTGATCGAAGAAGGTGGCGACATGGTCGAGCATGTCGGGCAGGGCGCTGCTCTGCTCGCCGACGCGCACCATCTCCACGGCGAGCGGGTCAATGAGCTTGGCCTGATCCAGCGCGAGGTGGAGGCTGGACCCGGCGCGCACGGCTTCCGTCACCGTGACGAGGCGCGCCTTCATGCGCTCGGAGGGCGTCGTCCGTTGCACCACTTCGAGCGCCTGCACCGCCGGGAGGCCGCCGTTGAGCAGCACGCCCAGGGTGCGGCAGAAGACGGAGGAGTGATACATCCGGTAGAGCGTGCCGAGCTTGGGGATGGCGAGGATGATGCGCTCGCCGAACCGCCGCCCGGCCTCGGCGCGCATCATCCACCGTACGAGGAACACGGCGGCGATGGCGAGGAGGGCCTGCAGCCACAGGGTCGCATGGAACACCTTGCCCACTTGGAGCATGGCGGCGGTGAGCGGCGGCATCGCCGTGTCGCCGGATGCGTAGAATTCCGAGAAGCGCGGCAGCACGACATTGAAGACGACGCCCAGCGCGATGGCGAGGACGATGGTGAGGAAGGCCGGGTAGAAGAGCGCTTCCGTGATCCGGCGGCGGCTCTGGGCCGCGAACTGCTGGAAGGTGAGCCAGCGCGAGATCACTTCCGGCAGGGTGCCGCTGCGCTCGCCCGCGACGATGTTGCTGCGGTACACCGCCGGGAAGCCGCCCGCCTGTTCCAGCGCCTCGGAGAAGGCCATGCCTTCGCGCACATGGACGACGGCCGCTTCCAGCGAGCGCCGCAGCAGCGCGTCCTTGCCATGCCCCAGCAGCAACTCCAGCGCCTGGAGCAGCGGAATGCCCGCCTTCAGCAGCGCCAGCAGCTCCTGGTTGAAGACGATGAGGGATTCGGCCTTGATGGTCGCGCTGGATCGGAAGGCGGAATCCGAGCGTTTGATCTCCAGCGGGAAGCCGCCCTCCGCCATCACGCGGGCGCGGACTTCCGCGGGATTCGCGGCCTCGAAGTCCTTGAGCAGGACTTCGCCGGTGGAGGAGGTGAGCTTGACGGTGAAACGCATGTTGAATCCAGGATACTAGACGGATGCTGCGAGCCGTCCCCGCGTTTCTGGTGCTGAGCCCCCTGGCCGTCCTCGGTCAGTCGCCGCTGATCCAAGTGGCGACGCCCGAACCCGTCGTCCTCGATCTGCGAGCGGGGAACGCCGCCGTCCTCGTGCCCGCCGACAACCGCGACGCGGCCCAGGTGGAGGCGGCCCGCGCGGCCTGGACGAACCTCATCGCGCCGTTGAAGGGCGCGTCCGCCGTGCGCGTCTTCCTTCCTTCCGGAGGTCCCCGCGAGGCGGTGCTGCTGGCGGCCTCCCAGGCCCTTCGCGCCCAGAATCCCGGCCAGCGCCTCTTCCTCGCCGAGGATCCCACCGCGCCGCCGCTCCTGTCCGAAGCCGCCTGGGGCGCGGTGGATGGCGGCGCGCTCGTCTCATCCGATCTGGGCGCGGACCCCGCCGCGTGGGCGGAGGAGCTGGCCGCCGCGCAAGGGCGCTTTCCCGGCCGCCCCTGGACGCTCTGGGTTCCGAGCGATCCCGGCGCGCGGCTCGGCGTCCTGCTGGGCGACGGCGCGCGGGTCGTCGTGCCCGAGGGCGGCCCTTCGGCCAAGGTGGCCGCGCAGCTTCCGGCGTTAACGGGCGGCGTCGCGGGCGGGCTCGGCGACCTCCGCGTGACGGTGGAGGGCAAGGGCCTCCGCTGGCGCTTCCAGGACGGCGCGTGGATGCCCGCCGCGCCAGTGAAGGAAGGCTCCACCGTGGAAGTCGCATCGGAAGCGGTCTACGACACGGGCGCGCTGCTGGCGAAGATGCGCGCGGCCCAGCTCCGCGCCCTCACGGCGGCCCGCACGGTGGAGGCCGAATTCACCGTGGACTTGCGCATGCAGCAGGCAGGCAGCGATGCGTCCTTGGGTTTCCGCTTCCGCCGCTTCGAGCAGGCGGGCCGGGATGCCGAGCTCGTGCAGCAGGAGGTGCGCTTCAACGGCGTGCGCGCGAAGATCCCCGAGGGTGTGCTGCTGCCCACCGTCGAGCCCAAGGCCTCGCTCTCGTTGCCGCTGAGCCTTTCGCTCACCGAGCGGTACCACTACGACGACGCAGGCCCGGCGGGACCGGGGCGGCGGCGATTGCGCTACGCGCCCGTGGATCACGACTCGCTCCTCTACCGCGGCGAACTGCTGGTGGACGAGGCGACGGGCCGCGTGCTGGAAGAGACGCGCGAACGCCTCGGCCTTCCCGGCACCGTGAAGGACGAGCGCGAGACGCTCACCTACGGCGAGCCCGCGCCGGGGATGTGGCGGCCGGTGGAGGTCCGCACCTTCGAGCGGTGGATCGGTCCTCAAGGCGTCTTCCCCGTGCAGCGGCGCGTGGCGCTCACGGCCGTGAAGGCGGATGCTTCCACCTTCGACGCCGACCTCGCCGCGGCCCGCGCCTCCAAGGCCGCAATGCTCGCCCAGACGAAGGACGGCGTGCGCTACCTCGTGCCCGATGGACACGGCGATCGCAAGGTGGAAGCGAAACCCCGCAGCCTGGGCCGCGCCATCGCCGCCATCCTGCTCGTGGATCCGGGGCTGTCGCCGCCGGTGGCGCCCCTCGGCGGCCTCGCCTTCTTCGACTTCAACGCCTTCAACAAGGGCATCCAGGCCAACGCCATCGTCGCGGGCGTCTTCAACACCGCGAGCCTCGCCGCGCCGCGCCTGGCGGGGGGCTTCGACCTTTCGGCCTCCGCGACGGTGCTGCTGCTCAAGGTGGATGAACGCCCGGTGCAGAACGGGCGGCTGGCGGATCGCGACGCGGTCGGCCATCGCTTCGGTTCCGCATCCATCGCCGCGGGCCACGATCTCGGCCTGGGCTTCCGGCTGGAGGCGCGCGGCGATTTCCTCTACGACAGCTACGGCGCGCCGCGGGATGACCAGTACGCCACGCCCGGCTTCCAGGCCCCGCCCAGCGGGTGGACGAGGACGGGCACGCTCACGGCCTCGTGGATCTTCCGCGGCTTCACGGCCTCCACCTACGGCGCCCGCGGCCAGCGGCCCGAAGGCGTGTGGGGCACGGCGCTGGACCCGCACACGGTGCCGGAAAACGGGGCCTTCAAGCGCTGGGGCGGCAGCCTCGCCTACACCCGCGAACTGACCCAGAGCCTCTGGCTCAGCGGCGGCGCGGCCTACGACACCGGATCGGCCTTTGACCGCTTCAATGCCATCCCCGTGGGCGGCGGTTTCGGCGGCGGCGGCGTGCCCGGCATCCGCGCCAACGCGCTCACGGCAGATCGTCTCGTCTCCGCGCGCATCGGCCTCGACCTGCCGCCCACCGCGGCCTTCCGCGCCGGGCTCGATCTCGTTCACGCGCAGGCCCGCGCGCTGGATGACGGCAAGGAGTATTCCTTCACCGGCCTCGGCCTCAAGGGCACGCTGCCCGGCTTCTGGATCTTCACCGCCGTGCAGATGGATCTCGGCGTGGGCCTGCAAAGCGATGTCCCGGGCGTGAAGGGCGTGAACGGGTATGTGGCGTTGCTGCGGGTGTTCT
>CAZKIM010000130.1:0-4726 GCA_964552855.1 uncultured Solibacteraceae bacterium
CCTTCACCGCCAAGAGCGGCGCCGAACTGATGAGCGCCATCCTCGTCTCCGAGCCTTCCATGCTGCTGGAAGGGACCTCTGAGCTCCACCCCGAATTGAGGCGGATCCTCAAACGCGCGCTCGCCAAGGAACCCGCCGATCGTTACGCCATGGCCGGCGCCATGCGGGATGACCTCCGCGCGTTGAGCCAGAGCCTCGCCACCGGCGAATTCCCACGCCACGCGGGCGGACGCCCCTGGCCGTGGAAGCGCATCGCCATCGCCGCGGCGGCCGTGGTCGTCGCGGTGGGAGCCGCTTGGGGAATCTTCGCGTGGCGCGCGGGCGCGAGCGCTCAGGGACTGGATTCCGTCGCGGTGCTGCCCTTCGTGAATTCCGGCAACGATCCTCAGGTGGACTATCTGTCCGATGGTCTCGCCGAAGGGCTCATTGACCAGCTCTCCCGGGTGCCGGGCCTCAAGGTCATCGCCTGGACCTCCGCCTCCCGCTACAAGAATCCCAACCCGGACCTGAAGGCCATCGCCAAGGATCTGGGCGTCAAGGCCGTGCTGGTCGGGCGGATCTACTCGCGGCCGAGCGGGCTGGCGATTTCGGTGGAACTGGCCGAGGCCGCGGATGGGCGCCATCTCTGGGGCCAGCAGTACACCCGCACCTCGGATGATCTGCCCTCTCTCCAGGACAGCATCACGCAAGGCGTGGCCGGCGCGTTGGACGGCATCAAGGATGCCGAGGCTTCCCTGGCCCAAGGCCGCATCAAGACCACCGGCGACGCCTACCAGCTCTACCTGAAGGGCCGCTTCTACGCGGACAAGTGGACGCCGGAAGATGTGACCCGCGGCATCACCTACTTTGATCAGGCGCTGCAGCAGGATCCGAATTCCGCCATGGCCCATGTGGGCAAGGCCTACGCCTATTGGGGTCTCTCCAGCCAGTTCATGGCGCCAGCTGAGGCCATGCCCAAGGTGAAGGCCGAGGCCGAAGCCGCGCTGAAGATTGACCCGAACCTGTCGGAAGCCCATACCGCGCTGGCGGTGGCAAAGGCGGTCTACGACCACGACTTCCCCGGGTCGGAACAGGAATTCCAGACCGCCATCCGCCTCAACCCCGGCTCCGCCGTGGCCCACGAGTACTACGCCTACACCCTCATGGGCCGGGACCGCTATTCCGACTGCGTCGCCCAGCTCGACCAGGCCCGCAAGCTGGACCCGCTCTCCTCACTCCTGGAATGCTTCGCGGGATGGAACGAGTTCTGGGTGAAGAAGGATCTCGGAACGGCGCTGATCCATCTCCAGAAGTCCGTGGATCTGCAGCCGGATTTCTGGTGGCCGCACCTTCTCATGGCCCAGGTTTACGCGGCCCAAGGCAATCAAGCCGCCGCCACCAAGGCTTTGGACAAGGCCCAGGCCGCTGGTGGAAGCACCTATGTGCTCGGCGTGCGCGGCTACCTGGCGGCCAAGCGCGGCGATCGGGCCGAGGCGCAGCGCCTGCTTCAGCAACTGCTCTCCACCCAAGCCAATGGCGCCTACCTCTCGCCCATGCACCCGGCCATGATCTACGCGGGTCTGGGGGATCGCGCCAACGCGATGGCGTGGCTTCAGAAGGCCTACGACGCCCGCGATGAAGTCTGCCTCATCCTCAGCATTGATCCGACCTGGGATGGCATGAGGGAGGATCCGGCCTTCCAGGCCCTGGTGGCTCGCATCAATTCCGGGCACTGAGGTCCGGGCACTGAGCCTATCTGGGCAGCAGCACTTCCATGGACTTGGCCATGCCTTCGCAGGTGTGGAGGATGCTCAATCCAATGAGCGAGAGATGCCTGGGTTCGAGGGGAAGCGCATCGAAGAGTTCCAGCATGTCCTGCCAGTGCTCCCGGTCCACACGGGCGTGGTATCGGAGCGTGCTGAACGCGCCGTCATCGAGTCCGCATGTCCGCGCCGCCTCCACGAAGAAGCCTTCTTCCGGCGGCTCGCCTTCCAGCACCGCGAGGTAGCCGAGGATCGCGACCGGATGGGTGTGGCGGACCCAGTAGTGCTGGGCGCCCACCATCCCCGCCACATGGGGTGAAGGCAGCGCCTCCAGCGCCATGGCCTCGCTGACGCCGAGACGGCCGAGGTCCTCAAGGAGCCAGGCGTCGTGGCCTCGCTCCTCCCGCTCATGCTGCGCGAGGTAGGGCGCGAGGCCCGCCGCCACCGGATCGGTGGCGGCGAGTTCCTGCGCGCGGTCGCGGGCGAGGGAGAGCAGCGGCGTGCTGGCCCGGATGACCTGATAGGAGATCTTCAGCATCTCCGGGTAAAGCCTCCGGATTTCCGGATGCGTCCAGAGATCGCGGGAAACGCACTTCCACGCCTGTCCGTAGAGGTGCAGGCGGTCCTGGATGACTTGGCTGGCGGTGGCCAGCGTCAAATCATCATCACCTTGCCGTGGCCCTGGAGATCGTCGTCGCCCAGCTTGCCCTTGACGCTCACGAGGTGGCTCACTTCATCGGCGCTGAGCCCGTTGATCTTGGTGACCATATCGGCCGAAAGCTGGCTGGCGTCCTTGATGACGCCGCCCTTGACGAGGGTATCCACATTGGACATGGCTTCTCCTGGAAGGTGTGAAGGTTGCCTGAACGGTACGGGGTGAGCCTTCGGGCCGTCAAGCGACTTCGATGCGGGCTCGTGGCAGCATCTTCACGGGGAGGCTCAGGCAGAGGTCCCCCTCCTGGATCATGAGCTTCCGTTCAATGAGCGCATCCAGGACCGCAGCTGCGGAATCGGGCGACGCGCCGAACTGGGCTTCGAGGCGCGCGCGGGAGGCCACCCCGTCGCAGGCCCGGAACAGGTCGGCCTCCAGGCCTTCGAGGATCACCAGCGGTTCCGGCGCGATGGCCCGCTGATCGGAGATGAGCAGGAAACCGCCCTTGTCCAGCACGGTGAGGCTCTCCCTGGCATGGCCTTCGCGCCAACGGTTCACGGCCACCTCGAGGGGATCGCTATACCGGGACGGGTCGCGGCCATCCGCATGCTGGTAGGTGAAGTAATAGGCCATGGCCGCGGACTCCGCCTCATCCAGCCCGAAAACCCACCCGTAGGAAGGATAGGGGCGGACCTCGGTGAAGCCCCGGGCTTCCGCCTGCTCGAAATTGGGCGAGAAGCGGTCCAGGCGGACAGGGCAGCAGGCCATGGGCGGCACGAGATGGTGGAGCAGCGGTAGGCGCGCCACCATCCGGGAGTATTCGCCCGGGTCCTCCATGGGAAACCCGTGGAGGAGATTCCACACCGCCGCGAGGTCCAACTCTTGGCACCACTTGAGGAACTGGAGGTTCTGCAGGCCGCGCACACCTTTGTCCATGAGCTTCAGCACGCCGTCAGACAGGCTTTCGATGCCCGGCTGGACCGTCGCCACGCCCGCCTCCTTGAGCAGGCGCAAGTGATCCTTGGAGAGGTTCGCCTTCACTTCGTAGAAGAGCGGGGTGGCGTTGCCTTCTTCGGCGAGCGTCGGCAGGAAGGTCTTGAAATACCCCATGTCGAGGATGTTGTCGGCCACCACCACAGGCACGCCGGGGTGAGCCGCTTTGAGCGCGCGGAACTCGGACAACGCGCGATCCGCGCTCTTGCTGCGGTAGCCCATGCCTTCGCCATTGAGGCCGCAGAAGGTGCAGTGGTGCTTCTCGCCCCACCAGCATCCGCGCGAGGTCTCGAACAGCACCGCGCTGCCGCCGGGGATGTCGAGGCCCAGCCGCGCGAGATCCCGGAAATACGCGGCGAATCCCGGCACCGGCAACTCATCGAGGAGCCGCTCCGTCGCCGGTGCCGTCGGCGCTCCCGCGAGCCAGGGGCGGACATAGACGCTGGAACCGTGAGGGATGTGGCCATCCCGAAGAAATCCCTCCATCGCGGCAGGGAAGGTGAAATCGCATTCGCCGCTGAACACCGCGTCCAGGCATGGATTCTGTTCGAAGAGCGCGCGGCCCATGGGCCCTTCGCAATTCGCGCCTCCAAGCACGACGAGGGTGCCTGGGCTCCGCACCTTGATCCGCTGGGCCGCCGCGAGGCTCGCGGCCGTCTGCTCGAACACGGAAGAAAAGCCCACCACCTTCGGCGACGCGGCGAGGATCTCGTCCACGCAGGTGTCCACGAAAGCGGCTGCGGCCGGTCGCAGGCCGATGGCGGCTTCGTGATGGAGATGCGAAGCCGCCAGCACTCCGGCGAAACGCTTGCGATGGGCGGGGTGTCCGCCCCGGAGCACCTGGGCGAGGTAGGCGTCCGCGTCGCCCGAGCGCTCCAAGGCGCTGGAGAAGATCCACTCGCCCACCAGGTCCGCCGGATAGGGGTTCTCCGCGCTCAGCCCCTGATAGAGCGCGGGGCCGATGGCCTTGGCGTAGTCCAGATTGAAGTAGCGGATCTCGGAAGGAATGCCGCGCGCGTCAAGCCCCGCCGCCAGCAGGCTCAAGCCCAGCGAAGGCAGATGCACGGGGCCGAAGGGCATGGAGACGAGCAGAATGTCGGGCATGTTCCTCAATTAATAGCATTCCGCCCGGCCACACCGGCACAATTGGAGCCATCTGACCCGGGACACGCCATGACCACCGCCGCCGCACGCCCCCTCGACGCTCTGCTGACGGAGGTCCGCAAGGTCATCGTCGGCCAGCCGGCGGTGCTGGACCGACTGCTCGTCGCGCTGCTGTGCCGCGGCCATGTGCTGCTGGAGGGCCTGCCGGGCCTGGCGAAGACGCGCACCATCCGCA
>CAZKIM010000131.1:0-4720 GCA_964552855.1 uncultured Solibacteraceae bacterium
CATGAAACTCCCCCGCGTCGCCCTCTGTGGACGCCCCAATGTGGGCAAGTCCACCCTCTTCAACCGGCTCACTCGCAGCCGCGCGGCGCTCGTGCACGACCTGCCCGGCATGACGCGGGACCGCAGCTACGGCCGGGTGGCGCTGCTCGATGACGAGGGCCAGCCTGCCGAACTCTTCGAACTGGTGGACACCGGCGGCCTCGACTTCGAAGGCGACGATGTCATCACCTCGGGCATCACGCGCATGGCCGAGCGCGCCCTCGGCGAATCCCATGTGGTCATCTTCCTCGTGGACGGCCACGACGGCTGCACCACGGGCGATGAAGAGATCGCCCAGCGCCTGCAGCGCATGGGCAAGCCCGTCATCCTCGCGGTGAACAAGGAAGACGGCATGAAGGGCGGCGCGCCGGACGCGGCCTTCTACGCCCTTGGCTTCGAGCCGATGGTCACGCTTTCCGCCGCCCACGGGCGCGGCATCTCGGACCTGCTGGACGAGGTTCGGGTGCGCCTGCCCTTCCATCGCACGCCGGAAGAGGCCGAGATCCCGGAAGCAGACGAGGAGCTGCGCTTCGCCTTCATCGGCCGCCCCAATGTGGGCAAGAGCTCGCTCACGAACCGCCTGCTGGGCTATGAGCGCAGCCTCGTCAGCGAAGTCGCGGGCACGACGCGCGACACGGTGGATACGGTCTTCCATCACAACGACCGCGTCCTCCGTCTCATTGACACCGCCGGCATCCGCCGCAAGGGCAAGACGACGGAAGGCGCGGAAATCCTGTCCATCCTGAAGGCCAAGCAGGCCATGGCCCGCGCGGATGTGAGCCTGATGGTGCTGGACGCGGTGGAAGGCGTGACGCACCAGGACGCGGTCATCGCGGGCTACGCGCAGGAAGCCGGCGCCGCCGTCATCCTCGTGATGAACAAGTGGGATCTCGTCGAGAAGGACACCTTCACGGCGCTGGATGTGGAGGCCAAGATCCGCCACGATCTGGGCTTTCTCCAGCACGCGCCGATGATCTTCGTCTCCGCCGCGACGGGCCAGCGCGTGCCCAAGCTCTTCGAACTCATCGAGGAAGTCGCCGCGCTCCACGCCAAGCGCATCCCCACCGGCGAGTTGAACCGCTTCCTGCGCGAAGCCGTCGCGGCCTTCAGCCCCGCGGCCATTGAGGGCAAGCTGCCCAAGCTCTTCTTCATGACCCAGGTGGGCGTGCGACCCCCGACCTTCGTCATCAAGGCCAACACGGACCGCAGCCTCCACTTCAGCTACATCCGCTATCTGGAAAACCGCCTGCGCGACCAGTTCGGCTTCAAGGGCACGCCGCTGCGCCTCAGCGTCCAGAAGAAGGGCAAGGGCGAGGAACAGGAAGGCCAAGCCGCGCCCGTGCGCAAGATCCTCGATGTGGGCGAGGGCCTGAAGCCAAGTCGGAAAGCGGGCGACAAGCGCCGCGCTCGTCCTTCGCGCGGCAAGACATCGAGAAACAAACCTCGCGCCTGAGTCTCGGTCGTTAGCGAATCGTCATGGATTAATCCGTCAGGCGAAGCGCGTTCAGGGAATGCCAGGAAGGCTCCGGGCCGCGCGCGCTCTCACGCCGCGGCCTGACAAGCCCTTCAACGAAGATTTAAAGACGCTTAATCCCACGACGCTCGGCGCATGAAAGAGCCTTGGAATCGCATTCCCGCTCTTTCCATGTCACCGAGTCCGCCTCAGGGGTGATTCGCCCCGCCAACGGGCTCATCCATTCCACCCCCACCTCGGAGGTTGCCTTGGCGACCCGGAACCGCTTTACCCTGCCCGCGCTGGCGATGCTGCTCATCGCCGCGCCCGCGATCACCACCCCGCTCCGCGCGGAACTGCCCCAACAGCAGCGCCCGGACTTCGCCCTCTTTGGCGCGAACCAGGGCCTTCGCACGATCCCCGCGGAAATCCGCGACGATCAGCGCGTGACGCTCGTCGGCAATGTCCACGCCGCGCTGCGCGACGCCCAGGAGATCGGCATCACCGATCCGGCGCTGCCCATGCAGAAGATGATCCTCACCTTCAAGATGGCGCCCGATGCCAAGTACCGGCTGGACCAGCTCCTCGCCGCCCAGCAGGATCCCAAGTCGTCCTACTTCCACCAGTGGCTCACGCCTTCCCAGTTCGGTCACCTCTTCGGCCCCTCCCAGGCGGACCTGAACGCGGTCACCGCCTGGCTCCTCTCCAAGGGCTTCGAAGTCCGCGGCATCGCCAACGGCCGCATGTCGCTGGAGTTCAGCGGCAGCGTCGCCCAGGTCCAGAACGCGTTCCGCACCTCGATCCGGGATTACAAGATCGGCAATGAGATCCGCCACGCGAACGCCGAGGATCCGAGCATCCCCGCCGCGTTCGCCAATGTGGTCGCCGGCATCGTGTCGCTCCACAACATCCCGCGCCGGAACTACAACACGGGCCTCCATCCCCTTTCCGCCGCCGACGCGGCCGCGGTGACCGCCAAGCACGGCACCCACACCGAGTGGAGCGGTTCGGCCAATAACACCTCCGGCGTGTTCCTGGCGCCCAGCGACTGGGCCACGATCTACAACGCGAACGGAACCTACAGCTCGAACGGCCAGGGCTCGGGCGCGACCATCGGCATCGTCGGTCGCACCAATCCCGGCACCGCCAACTGGGCCACCTTCCGCAGCCAGGTGGGCCTGCCCGCCAACACGCCGACCATCACCGTGAACGGCACGGATCCCGGCGACCTCGGTTCGGGTGAGGACGGCGAAGCGGATCTCGACGCCGAATGGTCCGGCGGCACGGCTCCGCTGGCGACGGTGAAGTTCGTCGCTTCGGCCTCCACCAGCTCCACCGATGGCGTGGACCTCTCCGCCCAATACATCGTGGACAACAACCTCGCCGATGTGATGAGCACGAGCTTCGGCCAGTGCGAATCGAGCATGGGCAGCACGGAGAACACCTTCTACAACAACCTCTGGTCCCAGGCGGCTTCGCAAGGCATCACCGCCTGCATCTCCACCGGCGACAGCGGCCCTGCCGGCTGCAACGGCGGCAGCGACGCCAGCGGTTCCGGCGGCTATGGCGTCAACGGCCTCGCCTCCACGCCCTACGATGTCGCCGTGGGCGCGTCCCAGCTCAGCACCTCCAGCAGCTACTGGGACGCCAACGGCAACGCGACCGGCTACATCCCCGAGCAGCCTTGGAACGAGAGCGGCACCGTGAGCGGCGGCTCCGGCCTTTGGTCCACCAGCAGCGGCGCCTCAAGCACCTACACGAAGCCTTCCTGGCAGGTCGCGCCCGGGGTGCCTTCCGCGAGCCATCGCTATCTCCCCGATGTCAGCCTCGACGGCTCGGACATGTTCTTCAGCAACTACGGCATGCTCGTCTACTCCCAGGGCGCCATGGCCACCACCGGCGGCACCTCGGCGGCCTCGCCTTCCTTCGCCGGCGTGATGGCCCTCGTCGTCGCCAAGTACGGACGCCAGGGCAACGCGAACACCAAGCTCTACACCCTCGGCAACGCCCAGTACGCGAGCGGTGGCCCGGCGGTGTTCCATGACCTCACCACCGGCAACAACAATGTCCCCGGCCTGACGGGCTTCTCCGCCGCCACGGGATGGGACGAAGCCACCGGCCTCGGCACGCCCAATGTCACCAACCTCGTCAATGACTGGAACGGCGGCGGCTCGACGCCGAACACCGTGACGGCCTCCATCTCGACGCCGTCGGGCAATGTGACGGTCGCCTCGGGCGCGAGCCAGTCTTTCGTCGGCTCGGCCACGGACAGCTCTTCCTCCGCCACGCTGACCTACGCTTGGACCTTCGGCGATGGCGGCACCGCCTCCACCGCTTCCGCCAGCCACGCCTACACCAACACCGGCTCCACGGCCGTCACCTACACGGCGACCTTCAAGGCCACGGACAACACCGGCGTCAGCAGCACCGCGACCCGCACCATCACCGTGAACCCCGCCCCGGTGAACCCGAACACGGTGACGGCTTCGATCACGACGCCTTCGAGCAATGTGACCCTCGCCAGCGGCGCGAGCCAGGCCTTCGCCGGGTCCGCCACGGATAGCTCCTCCTCCGCCACGCTGACCTACGGCTGGAACTTCGGCGACGGCAGCACCGCCACTGGCGCTTCCGCCAGCCATGTGTTCACCAACACCGGCGCCTCGGCCATCACCCGCACCGTGACCTTCACCGCCACGGACAACACCGGCGTCTCCAACTCCGCCACCCGCACGGTCACCGTGAACCCCGCTTCCACCGGCGGTTCGGAGCAGGTCAAGAACGGCGGCTTCGAGTCCGGTTCCGCTTCCTGGACCCAGACCTCCGGCGTCATCGGCCAGAACGGCCCCTCCGAGCCCGCCCACGGCGGCACCTACGACGCCTGGCTCGACGGCTACGGCTCCACCCACACGGACTATGTCTACCAGACGATCACCGTGCCCGCCGCCGGCGCCACGCTGACCTTCTACCTCCATGTGGACACCGACGAGACCACCACCACGACGGCCTACGACAAGTTCACCGTCCTCGTCCAGAACACCAGCGGCACCACGCTGAAGACGCTCGCCACCTTCAGCAACCTGAATGCCGGATCGGGCTACACCCTGCACTCCTATGACCTGAGCGCCTACAAGGGCCAGACCATCCGCCTCAAGTTCAACGGCTCTGAGGACAGCAGCCTCCAGACCTCCTTCGTCCTCGACGATGTGAGCGTCAAGTAGTCCTCAAGCG
>CAZKIM010000132.1:0-4562 GCA_964552855.1 uncultured Solibacteraceae bacterium
ACACGGGAACGATGAGGTCGCCGGCCATCTCCTTGCGGAAGTCCTCGAAGATCTCATCCGTGGAAGGCTTCACCTCCTCCAGCAACTCTTCCAGCAGGTGATCGTCGAAGTCGGCGAGGTGCTCGAGCATCTCGCGCCGAGCCTCCTGCTCCTCCGGCAACGCGGATTCCGGCAGCGGGATCAGATCGGAGGCGCCGCCCGGACCCGCCTTGTAGGCGCGCTCGCTCACGAGATCCACGAACCCGCCATCCTTGATGGGCAGCTCCCGCAACACCAGTGGCCGCTCGCTCACCGCCTGCAGGGCGGCGATGGTGTCCTTCAACCGCCCCGCGCCGCCGCCATCCATCTTGTTGATGAAGATGAGGTGGGGGATCTGGCGCTGATCGAGGAAGTGCAGCACCGGCGCGGCCAGGATCGCCTTGCCCGGTTCCGGTTCCACCACGACCACGGCGATGTCCGCGACCATGAGCGCCTGCTCGGCGTCCCGCGCGAACTCCACGGAGCCGGGGCAATCGAGGAAGGTCCAGCCTTCGCCGAGGAAGGTGGCCGAAGCGGCGTTCAGCTCCGTGCCCATGTGGTGCCCGCGCGCTTCCAGCGAACCGTCGCCCACGGTGCTGCCGTCCTTGGCCGAGCCCTTCTTGGGGATCGCGCCGCAATGGAAGAGCAGGCTTTCCAACAACGCCGTCTTGCCCGATGCGTAAGGCCCCACCAGAGCGGCTGCCCGGGGGGCCGAAAGAGTCTTGCCGGTCATGGCATCCTCCTCGAACGAATGGCTTGGGCCGCCATTCTTGGAGCCTCGATCGCCCTCCGCAAGGGGAAATGTGGATGGATGTGGGTTGCGGACGCTTGTACCGGGCTCCGGGCTGCAGCCCGATCAGCGGATCAGCACCTTGCCTCGTCTTCCACTCCGCTGGGCGTGGGCGATGGCTTCGCGCCAGGTTTCCAGCGGGTAGGTCGCTTCCACGGGGATGGTGATCTTGCCTGCGCCCATGGCGGCGAGGAGCTCGGTCATGGCGCGGTCGCGTTCTCGGGGCGCGGCGCGCTTCTTCCAGTCCGTGAGCCAGAAGCCGCGCACGGTCGCCGTGCGGAAGATGAGCTGGCCGCCAGGGAGTTGCAGCGGCTCCATGGACAGCGCGCCATAGACGAGCATCGTGCCGCCCGGGCGGAGCAGCTTCACCATGTCGCCCCCGAGCGCGCCGCCGACCGCGTCCACGGCTGCGTGGGCGCCTTCGGGCAACAGGGCCGTCGCCTGCTTCATCCATTCGGGATCGCTCGTGCAAAGCGCCCCGTCCGCACCGGCCTCCATCAGTTCTTGAACCGCTTCCGGACGCCGCACGAGGCAGAGCACCTTGAAGCCGCGCAGCTTCGCGAGCTGGATGAGGCAATGGCCCACGGCGGAAGCGGCGGCGCTTTGGATGAGCCAATGCCCTTCGCCGAGCCCGAGCTGGTCCGCCATCAGCCACGCGGTGAGCGGGTTCACGACGGCTTGGGCCGCTTGTTCATCCGCGAGGCCATCCGGCACCGGAAAGAGGTGGCTCGCGGGCGTCACCAATCCTTCCGCCCAGGTGCCCTGCGCGCCCATGGGCACGACGCGCTGGCCGATGGCCCAGCCGCTCACGCCTTCGCCCAGCGCCTCGATGACGCCCAGGCCTTCGAGGCCTGCGGTGGCGGGCAGCGGAGGCTTGCGCCCGTACACGCCTTGGACTTGGAGCAGATCCGATGGGTTGATGGGCCGCGCGATCATGCGAAGGCGCGCCTCTCCAGGACCGGGCGCGGGAAGGGGAACTTCCTCAAGGCTCAGCGCGGTGAGCGGATCGCCGGGTTGATGGAAGCGGAGCGCCTTCACTTCAGATCCGGCGCGTCCCAGGGCTGCTTCACCACGACCTTGCCATCCTTGCGGAGCTGAAGCGCCGGGCCGGGCACCGCGGCCAGGGCAGCGGAGGCTTTCTTGCCATCCGTCACCGACACCGCGCCGGGAGCGGCGGTGAAAGCGGGCGCACCCGCGGTGCCCAAGACAAGGTGGCCGTTGCCATCGGGTTGCAGCGACAGTTCAATGCGCGGCTGGCCTTGGGCGTCGGCGATCTGGACGCCTTCGCTTGTGAGCGTCAGCCGCGCCTGTCCGTCCGCGCCTTCCACGATCAGCCCCTTCACAGTGAGCGTCTCTGGCTGGGCCGCGGCCTTGGGGTGGCGGTGCTGCCAAACGAGGAACCCACCCGCGCCGATCAGCGCGAGGAAAAGCACCCACACCGCCCGTCGCAGCCGGGCCACCTGCCCCTCCAACTGCTCCACCACCAACCGCGTGTCCCTGCGAATGCCTTCCATGGATGCTCCAGATCAAGCCTCCAGATTACCGCGTGGGCCAGGTAAGTCCCGCGTCGAGGGAACGGAAGGACAAAAGGTTTAACCGCAGATTGCGCAGATGACGCAGATGGGAAAAGCTGTCCTTCGATCATCATGTGATGACCATGCCTCGCTACTTCCTGATCCCCATCCTCATCGCCCCTGCCCTGTTTGCGCAGACACCCGAACAACGGTTCAAAGAAGCCTGGGCCTGTTACACGCGATTCGACCTTGTCGGAGACCCGGGCAAAGACACCGATGCGGGCCTTCCCTCTGCTCTGGACAACCTCGGAGCCGCCTGGTCCGCATGGGCAGAGGCGCAAGGATCTGCCGCGTTAAAGTTCCCGAGCCTTCCCGCGTCGAAGGATGCCGCCAGTCCATCAACCCGAGTGCTCGCACATAGCGGCCCATGGACGCTTTTGGGGCTGGAGGTTCCGGTGCCTTGCGGGAGGAACCTCTTCATCGCGCTCTTCAAGGCTGAAGGCGGCCGATGGACGCTCGAAATGCTCGACCTCCACGAGCCGCGGAATGAGCGCGATCCACTGGGCGCGCGCGAGAACGCGCAGGTAATCCTGCTCGGTGGGCCAAAGGTCGTGATCGTCTCCACCCCGCCCTGGTGCACCTCCTGTTGGAGCGTGCTCCATGTCCGCGCTATGGCGCCTGGCGCGGATCCCGGACACCCGAAGATCCTGACCCATTTCGAGGACAGCATCTACCGCTGTGCCGGTGATGGCGGATTCCAGATGACACCCGCGAAAGATGGCGTGCTCCTGCGTTACGAAGGCACGGCGAGCCTCGCTGGAACAACCGCGGCGCGGAGGAAGGTCCTGCGCATCCCGTAGACATGAACCGCCGATGATGCCGGTTTGTTTTGTTTTTGAATCGGCGCAATCGGCGGATGAAACCTCAGTTCCGCAGCGGCTTGCCCTTGGTGAGGATGCTCTCCATGCGGGCCTGGGTCTTTTCGTAGCCGCAGAGACGGGTGAAGGCTTCGCGCTCCAGTTCGAGGATGCGCTCCTCGGTGTTCTCTTGGACGAGGCTCACATCGCCGCCGCAGAGTGCGTAGGCCAGCTCGTGCATGACGATGGCGTCGTGCTCGGAGGCGAGGCCTTGGAGCTGGAAGTCCTTCACGGCGAGATCCAGCGCGGCGACGCCGCCGAGGCCCGGCAGCTTCAGCGTGCGCTCTTTGCGGGGCTCGAAGGCCGCGGCCATCGTGAGCACTTCGGCCTTCGCCTCGTGCAGCAGGAAGGCGCTGTTCATGACACGGCGGTCCGTGCGGCGCAGGTAGCCGTTGGCCACGCACTCGTCAAAGCTCGTGTTCACATTCGCCGTGCCGATGAGCTGGAAGGCGGTCTTCACTTTGGGCATGGGGCCCTTCTCTCCCTTGGCTTCCATCGCCTCTTCGAGGCGCAGCAACATCTGGAGGCACCCGCCGCCCGCCGGGATGACGCCCACGCCGACTTCCACGAGGCCCATGTAGAGCTCCGCGTGACCCACCGCTCGCTGGCAGGCCAGCGTCATTTCGCAGCCGCCGCCCAGCGCCATCTGGAAAGGCGCGGCGACGGTGGGGAACGGCGCGTAAGTGAGCATTCGTCCCGCGTACTGCAAGCGCCGCGAGGCTTCGAGGATGAGGTCGTACTTCTTGTCGCGGGCCGCGTTCAGGACGAAAGCGAGGTTGGCGCCCGCGCTGAAGAGCTTGCCCTGGTTGCCGAGCACGAGGCCCTTGAAGCGGCCGGGCACATGCTTCTGGATGGTCTCTTCCATCAGCATCACAATGCCGTCGTCCAACGCGTTCATCTTGGAGTGGAATTCCAGACAGGCCACGCCGTCGCCCAGGTCGAGGAGGCTCGCCGAGCCGTTCTTCGCCACGACCTTGCCCCGACCTTCTTCGCGCTTGAGGATGATGACGCGGGGGTCTTCGGCGATGGGTTCGTAGCCGAGCGTCTTCGGATTGAGCTGGGCCGTGGGGACGCCGAACTTCCACTGATAGAAGCTCGTCACGCCCTGCGCGAGCATACGCTCCACCAGCGCGGGCACGGGATGCTGCTCGTAGCGCAGGCGCGCGACGACGCGTTCGACGCCCAGCGTGTCCCAGAGCTCGAAGGGCCCCAGCTCGAAGGCGAAACCGTTCTTGATGGCCGCATCCACGTTCCTAGGCAGGTCCGTGACCTCGCCCAGGCGGTTCACGGCGTAGGTCATGTTCGGCGCCGTGCAGCGCCAGG
>CAZKIM010000133.1:0-4506 GCA_964552855.1 uncultured Solibacteraceae bacterium
AACTTGTTCTGCACCGTGGCGAAGAACTCCTGCGTTGCGGGAAGGTGCGCGTCATAGTCCACGCTCGTCGCGTAAATCTCGCAGACTTTCTTGTAGAAGAGTCGCTCGGAAGTCCGGATCTCGCGGACCCGTTCGAGCAGTTCGTCAAAGTAGGCGTCGGTCCACCCACCCTCTTTGAGCCGCTGATCGTCCAAGGTGAAGCCCTTGACGATGAATTCCCGCAGCCGCTGCGTGGCCCAGATGCGGAACTGCGTGCCCCGGTGCGAGCGGACGCGGTAGCCCACGGAGATGATCACATCAAGGTTGTAAAAGCCCGTTTCATAGGACTTCCCGTCTGCGGCAGTTATCCGGAATTTCCGGAATACTGCCTGTTCCACCAACTCGCTTTCTTCAAATATGTTCCGGATGTGCTCGGAAATCGTCCGCACATCCTTCTGGAACAGCTCCGCCATCTGCTTCTGTGCCAGCCAGACCGTCTCGTTCTCCAGGCGCACTTGGACCCGGGTCTGACCATCCTCAGTTTGATAAAGCAGCAACTCGGAAGCGGTCATGGGGCTCCTGATTCGAACTGATGTTCGGTCAATTTTCGCTTAAATTCAACCCCCAAGCGCCTTCATGAGCGCCGCGCCATCCACCACGCCCAACCCCGTGCAGGCGCTGTAGCCTTCGCTCGCGGCGTAGGCGCCGTTGGTGCCTCGGAAGATGGGGCGAAGGGCGGACTTGGCCGCTCTGTAAAGCGCCGGGTTCAGGAAGCCAAGTGGCTTGGTCCGGGTGGCGTTGATGCGCGCGACGAGGCCTGCCAGCAGGGGCGCGGCGGCGCTGGTGCCGCCGAGGACGCGCCACTCGCCGTCCACGAAGACGCGGTAGCCGCCCTTCTCCGCGGCGTGGGCGGCCACATCGGGCACGCCGCGCCGCACCGCGCCGTCATTGGCGGACTTGGGCACGCTCGCGTCCTTCTGCCATTCCGGCAGGTCGAAGTAGTCACTGACGCCGCCGCCCGTGGCGCCCTTCTTCTCGGCGAGGGCGTTCCAGACGACTTCTTCGCCATCGCCTTGCTGGGTTCCGCCCACCGCCAGCACCCAGGGGCAGGAGGCGGGGAAGGCCACATGCTGCTTGCCATCCGTCGCCCCGTCCGTGGAGCCTTCGTCGCCGCTGGAGACGAGCACCGTCACACCGAGCGTGGCGGCGGACGCGAAGGCGTCCGCGACCAACTGCAACTCCAGCTCGCCCCATTCCGACTCCGCCGCGCCCCAGCTCATGGAGAGCACCGACGGCTGATCCGGCCCGCCCTTGAGTGCCGTCTCCACCAGGTCCAGCAAGCCATCGGCGCTGTTGGGCGCGACGAAAACCGTGAGGCGCGCGGCCGGGACGATCGCCCCCGCCACCTCCACATCCAGCGTCATCTCCCAGCGGCTATCGTGGGTCGGGGATGGATCGCCGCCGGAGACGGGTTGCACGGTGATGGCGGGCACCGGCACCCCCAGCGCCTCGAAGTACGCCTTCAGATCCGTCTCCGCGAAGGCTCCACCCAGCTGCAACAGGCCCACATGCTGACCCTGGCCATCCCCTTCGGGGAACCCATACTGCGCCGCGAAGTCCCGCGCGGTCTTGCCGGGTTCCTCGGGCGTCTGTCCCTGCCGCGCGCCGGTGGCCTTGAGATGAGGGCGCAAGCGCGGGCGCGGATCATGCCCCACCACGCCGACGAGATGACGACGCAGCTCCTCCGGAACCGCGGCCTCTCCCGTGCCGAGCAGATGCCCCGACTCCGCGCGCATCCACACGAATCCGAAGGCCGTCTCCATCGCCGCGACGGCACCGCGCACTTTCATTCGTCGCGTGAGGGGCCACCAACCTTCGACCTTCACGCTCATCTTCTCCGCGTAGGTCGCGATGGCCGCACGCGCTTCAGGATCGGCGCTCGCGAGCACCAGACTCAATCCAACCTGGTCGGAGGCATCGGCGCGCCGAAGGCGCTCGGGCAGGCGAAGCCGGGCGGAGGGCAGGGCGACACGGGAGGTCATGCCTCCAGCCTACAAAAAGGCCCGCCGTAGCGGGCCTGGAGATGGATCAGTCTTCCGGAGGCGCAGGAGGCGGAGGAGGTGGAACCGGTGGCGTCGGCGGGGCGGGCGCGACTTCCGGGGTCGGTGGCAAGGGGGGCGCAGGGGGAGCCGGAGGAACCGGAGGAACGGCGTGACCCTGAAGCGCGTTCAGTTGAGCCTGAAGCGCCTCGATGCGCGCCTGAAGTCGCTGGATTTCAGCCTCCCGCGAGCCGCCCTTTTCATCCCAGTCGAAGCTCCATTGATCGGGGCTCTCGAGGACCTGATCCTCGGTCACCTTGCCGTTCTTCTTCACGATGAGGTGCGTCTTGCCGTGCTTCACGACCGTGGTCACTTCCGGGATCTCGATGATCCGATCCTCCACGACCTTTCCATCCTTCTTGATGATGAGGTGCTTGCGTCCAGATCCACCCGGAACCGTGGTGACTTCCGCGTTTTCGACGATGGAGACTTCCGGCGGATCGGGTAGCTCATCGTCCGAGATGACCTTGCCCTGCTTGCGCACGATGACATGCTGCTTGCCATCGCGGGTCTCGGTGGTGACGACCTCCGGCATCTCCTCGATGCGGATGCGCTCCGCATCGGCCCGCGCCTGTTCGGCCTGCATCCGCACCTGATCCGCGCGCATGCGGTTCTTCAACGCGCCCATGGCTTGGTCGCGTTGGGCGCGTCGCACGGAACTCCGCAGCCACGCGCGCCCGGACTCATCCAGCGGTTGCTGGACGCCGTTCACCTTGTAGATGGCGCCATCCTTCGCCGTCACCTCATAGCTCCGGGTGAGATCGCCCGCGGTCGTCTTCAGCTTGAAGCTGCCGTTCTTCCCCACCACGACCGGGTCTTTGGCGTCCGGGTCGAGCTTCACATCGCCTTCGCTATCCTGATTCCAGGCGTGCTTTTCATGGGCTGAGGAGGACGACGCCTTCGGCTGTTGGACGATGGTGCCCGCGAGCAAGCCCGCCGCGGCGAGCGCGAAGGCGGCGGTGCGGAAGCGGGGGTTGGGAAGCAGCTGGGGTTGGAGCAGGCGGCGAATGCGGATCATGAGGGAGCCTCCATGGGCGCCGACGCCGAGCTTCGCATCAAGCTCGACGGGGCTGGGTTCGCGGAAGGATTCGAGCGCGGCGAGGGCGCGGGCGTAGGCGGCGTGATCGCCACACACGGCGACCGCCGTGTCGTCGCAGCAGAGCTCGCGCTCGGCGCGCAGGCGGGACGAGAGCCACCACACGGCCGGATGGAAGAAGAGCAGGGTTTCCACCAGGGACTGGACGAGGTTCACGAGGAAATCCAAGCGGCGGATGTGGGCCATCTCGTGCGCGAGGATCGCCTCCACCTGCAGCGGACTCAGGCCGGAGAAGGCCGCGGCGGGCACGAGGATCACGGGGCGAAGCCAGCCCACCACCATCGGCGCCTCCACCCGCGCCGAGCGCAGCAGGCGCACGACGCGACGAAGACCCAGCTCACGGGCGAGCCGCGCGAGGACGAGATGCCATTCCGCCGGAGCCGGTTCCACGCCGACGCTCGTCAGCCGTTGCAGGTAAAACAAACCGCCCGCCAGTCGCGCGGACAGCAGCAGCACGCCCAGTCCCCACACCGCGAGCACCCAGGGCAGGCCGGGTTCGAGCAACGCTTCCAGTCGCAGGTTCCACGGCGCGCCGATGCTCGCGCCCACGCCCACCGCGGCACTTCCGGGAACCGCCCCGAGCGGCGCCGTCGCCAGGCGAACGAGCAGGAAGGTCGCGATCGGCGCGAGCGTCATCACACCGAAGAAGAGCAGGGCCACGGCGTAGCGCGAACCCGCGCTCCGTCGCTGCATCAGCGCGAGCGCGCCCCAGGCGAGCAGTCCGAGGACCAGGCCCTCCCATAGGAAGTGCAGCAGCGTCCAACCGAGCGTGTGGAGGATCGGGTTCATGGCTTCCCTCCGTGTTCATCCAGCAGCTTGCGGATCGCGTCCAACTCCGTCTTCGACGCCTTCTTGGACTGCAGCGCGCTCATGACGAGCTTCAACGCCGAGCCGTGGAAGGCCTTGTCCAGCAGGTCCGTCACGAGGTGCTTCTGCGCCTGGGATTCGCCCAGCTTGGCCTGATAGATGTGGCCGCGACCCTCCTCCACGCGGGTGACGAGGCCCTTCTCCGTCATGATCTGGAGCATCTTCAGGACCGTCGTGTAGCCCGTCTCCCGCTCGGCGCCCAGCACCTCGTGGACTTGCCGCACCGTCGCGGGGCCCAGGGACCAGAGCACGCGCAGAATGGCCAGCTCGCCATCCGTGGGCTTGGGAAGAGACTTGGGGGCCATGGCATCTCCGATGGTTTTCGTAGATCCCAATGTAGGGAGGCTACCTGAAATGTCCACGAATTAATTCGTAGATGGTTTAGCCCCGGATTTATCCCCAACTCTCGGACTGACTTAGCTCATGCCGACGGGTCCACGCCCCGGGGCACCGTCCTGGCGATGG
>CAZKIM010000134.1:0-4491 GCA_964552855.1 uncultured Solibacteraceae bacterium
CGACTCCGGCCATGTACCACCCTTCGCTCTGCCTCGTGGTCCAGGGCGCGAAGGAAGCGACGATCGGCGAACGGTCCTTTCCCTTCGGAGCAGGGGAATTCCTCGTGGTGCCTGTGGCGCTTCCCGTCTCGGCGCGGGTGGTGAAGGCGCCCTTCCTCTGCCTGGTGCTGGAGCTGAATCCCGATCGCGTCTACGAAGTCCTCCAGGACTTGGGCCCACTCGGATCGCCGCGTCGAGCCCGGTCGCGCTGGGCCCCACGCCCCTCGGCCCGCGCATGGCGGAAGCCTTCCTGCGCCTACTCCAGTGCCTGGACCGGCCTGAGGACCTCGCCTTCCTCGCGCCGCTCGTGCGGAAGGAACTCCTCTATCACCTGTTGAAGTCGGAGCAGGGAAGCCTCGTACGCCCCCTCGGCCTTCCCGCGAGCCAGACCCAACGCGTGGCCAAGGCCATCGAGCACCTCCGCGCCCACTTCCATGAACCCATCGCCATGGAGGAGCTGGCGCGCCGCGTGAACCTCAGCCCTTCCGCGTTCTTCGCGCACTTCAAGCGGGTCACCTCACTGTCCCCGTTGCGCTACCAGAAGGAGCTGCGCCTCCAGGAAGCCCGACGGCTCCTCGCCACCGAAGGCGCCGACGCGGCCTCCGCCGCCTATCGCGTGGGCTACGAAAGCCCCTCCCAGTTCAGCCGCGACTACGCGCGGATGTTTGGCCTTCCCCCCGGCGCCGACCGGAAGCGGTTGGCGGTGGGGTGAGGGGCGCGGGCTACAATCCCTTCCGCGAAGGAGGACGCCATGAAGATCGGCATTCTGGGTTCGGGAAGTGTGGCGAAGACGCTGGCGGCGGGATTCGCGCGGCATGGCCACGAGGTGATGGTCGGCACCCGCGATACCGGCAAGCTGGCGGCGTGGGCCGCGGATGAGGCCAAAGCGCGCGTCGGAAGCTTCGCGGATGCGGCGGCCTTCGGCGACCTCGCCGTGCTGGCCGTCAAAGGCGCGGCGGTCGAAGCGGTCTTGAACTTGGCTGAAGCCAGCCGGCATCTGGCCGGCAAGGTCGTGATGGACGCGACCAATCCCATCGCGGACGCGCCGCCCGACCAGGGCGTGCTGCGCTACTTCACGACGCTGGACGAGGCGTTGATGGAGCGCCTGCAGCGGGCGCATCCGGCGGTGAAGTTCGTCAAGGCGTTCAACTCGGTGGGCGCCGCGCTGATGGTTGATCCGGTCCTGCCCGGCGGCCGCCCGACGATGTTCATCTGCGGGGACGACGCCGCGGCGAAGGCGGCCGTCACGGGCCTGCTTTCCGAGGTGGGCTGGGACAGCGCCGACATGGGCGGGGCCGCCGCCGCCCGGGCCATCGAGCCGCTGGCGATGCTCTGGTGCATTCCGGGCTTCCTGCGCAACGACTGGGTCCACGCCTTCAAGCTGGTCCACCCGGCCTGAGGCGATCCCGCATCTGGATCGGCTCCGCGGGATGGGACAATGGCCCCATGAAAAGACTATCCAATGGGCTATTTGGAGAGCGCTTCTGGGTAGATAATGTCCCATGAAGTCGGCCTCCGTGTTTTCGCAATCCGTCCTTATGCCTCCCAAAGGGTCTCGGCACGCAGCGGTACTTGCCGGGAATCAATCAGGAGTTTCCGAAATGGGCCATATAGACTCCTCATCAACGGACTGTGTCCCCCTGATATGCACTGCAGCACTCAAGTCGCTTCCCGGAGTCCCGCATCCTATCCCTTACCAGGGAAGCAAGCGGCAACTGGCCCACTACATTGTGAGCCTTTTTCCAGTAGGGACAAACCGGCTTGTCGAGCCATTCGCGGGTTCGGCCGCCATTTCGCTTGCGGCGGGGCACACGAAGCGCGTGAAGCGATGGACCATCAACGACCTCCACCGACCTTTGGTAGATCTCTGGACTGAGATTGTTCACAACCCTGACGCGATCAGCGACAAATACGAGAGTATCTGGAAGGCCCAGCTCGGGGACGAACGCGCGCACTATGACCGCGTTCGGGATCGTTTTAACGCGCATCACCGGCCCGAGGATTTCCTGTACCTGCTCGCCCGTTGCGTCAAGGCGGCGGTTCGGTACAACGCGCGCGGAGAGTTCAACAACAGCCCCGACAACCGGCGGCTCGGGGCCGTACCCGGCACCATGCGGCGCCACATCACGGGCGCTTCGGCCTTGCTGAAAGGGCGTTCGTCCCTTTTATCGGTGGACTACCGCGAAGTGCTCGAATCGGCGAAGCCCGGCGATCTCGTGTACATGGACCCGCCGTACCAAGGCGTGGTGGATACCCGCAATCACCGCTACCGGCACGGCATCTCCTTCGATGAGTTCGTGTCCGCGCTCGACGGGTTGCGGCGGAAGGGCGTCGCGTTCATCGTCAGTTATGACGGGCGCACCGGGGCCAAGCGATATGGGCGCGCGCTTCCCGCGTCGTTGGGACTGACTCATGTCGAGGTGCTGGCCGGGCGATCCACGCAGGCCACCCTGCTCGGGCGCGACGACAGCACCTTCGAGTCGCTTTACCTCTCACCCGAGATCCGCGCCGACGAGGGACATTTGCGGCACGGACCGCGAGATGCGAATTCAGGCGTTCCACTCTTCGCGGAATCCGTCTGATGGCGGACAAACTTTCCAAGGCCGCGAAGGCAGCGCTTGATGAAGTGACGGACAAGCGACCTAAAGCGGTCGTTGATCATATCCGTAAGCATGGTTCCGTCACCACCGAGGAACTGCGAACCCTCTACGGGTACGACCATGCGCCTCGCGCTGCCCGCGATCTCAGGGAGAACGGGATCCCGCTAGTGACAACCATGGTCAAGGACTCAAGCGGAAAGCGCATGGCGCGGTACACCTTCGGCGACTTGGAAAACATCACCGCCGGGCGCGTTGGAGGGCGTTCCGCCTTTCCTAAGGCATTTAAAGAAGACCTCAGTACCGAGTACGGCACCAAATGCAGCCTCTGCAGCGCCCTGTTCGAGCTGCGGTACCTCCAGATTGACCATCGCATCCCGTACCTCGTCGCTGGCGAAGGCGTCGCGGCGAAACTCGACACGAAGGACTACATGCTCGTGTGCGGCTCCTGCAACCGCGCCAAGTCGTGGTCATGCGAGCGCTGTCCGAATGGGCTCGGCGGCAAAGATTCGAAGGTATGCACCGCGTGCTATTGGGCAAACCCGCTGCAATACGCGCATGTCGCCACGCAGGACATAAGGCGGCTCGACCTGACCTGGATTGGCGTGGAGGTTCCCGATTACGACGCCGCGAAGGCCCAGGCCGCTTCAAAAGATCAAGCCATGCCCGAGTTCGTGAAAGACGCGGTCCGGCGAGCCCTCCGGAGCAACGGGCCGGACTCAACGGATGAGTAGCATCAGGCCCCTGACCCGGCAATCGGTGGCCGGAAGCCGGTAGCCTGAAGAGATGCGCGGCCACCTCATCCTCGTCCCCACCCCCATCGGCAACCTTGGCGATCTCACGGAGCGCGCCAAGGAGGCGCTGGCGGAGGCCGACCTCGTGGCCTGCGAGGACACGCGGCGGACGGGTGGACTCTTGAAGCACCTGGGGATCGAGAAGCCGCTGCTCCGCTTCGACGATCACGCGGGCGAGGAGGCTTACCAGCGTGTCGCGGCGGAGCTGGCGGCTGGGAAGACGGTGGCCTACTGCTCGGACGCGGGCATGCCGGGCATCAACGACCCAGGCTTCGAGATCGCTCGCGCGGCGCGGGCCGCGGACGCGGAGGTGACGGTGCTGCCGGGCGCCAGCGCGGTCCTGCTCGCGGTGGTCGCCTCGGGCCTGCCCTGCCACGCCTTCAGCTTCCTCGGCTACCTGCCGTCGCGCTCCGAACCGCGCCGCAGCTTCCTCAAGGCGCTCGCGGGGCGCGAGGAGACGAGCGTCGTCTTCGAAACGCCGCACCGCATCCACGAGACGCTGTCGGAACTCTCCGAGTTGCTTCCCGACCGGGAGATCGCCCTGGGCCGTGAGCTCACGAAGCTGCACGAGACCTGGTACCGCGGCACGCCCGCCGAAGTCATTCGCGCGCTGGGCAAGGAAGATCGCGGCGAGATGGTGCTCGTGATCGCCGGCGCCGCGGCCAAGCGCGTCGTGGCGGAGGCTGAGGCGGCCTTCGATGGCAGCCTGCCGGACTGGGCGATCCGCTACCTGGATGCCGCCCGCGAGGGCGGCCTGACGCTGCGTGAAGCCATCAAACCCCTCGCCAAGCACCTGGGCGCGAGCGCCTCGGACCTCTACAAAATGGCTGCGGATCGCTGAGGCTGCAAAGCAAAGTTGAACCATGGAGGCTCGGAGGCATAGAGAAAGCACCCGAGTGGCTCTTCTCTGTGCCCTCCGTGATTCTCTGTGACCTCTGTGTTCCTTCTTTCTGATCCCATGGGCCGTATTCTTTTGATGGGAGCTCCACATGAAGATCAATGCCACCTATCCCATCGGAACGCCCGGCACCCCGTGGGGTCCGGCGGAGGTCGCCGCGTGG
>CAZKIM010000135.1:0-4344 GCA_964552855.1 uncultured Solibacteraceae bacterium
CGTCAGCTCGTGTCGTGAGATGTTGGGTTAAGTCCCGCAACGAGCGCAACCCCTACCTCTAGTTGCCAGCGGTTCGGCCGGGAACTCTAGAGGGACTGCCCGGGTTAACCGGGAGGAAGGTGGGGATGATGTCAAGTCCTCATGGCCCTTATGTCCAGGGCTACACACGTGCTACAATGGGCGATACAAACCGTTGCAAAGTCGCGAGATGGAGCTAATCGGAGAAAGTCGTCCTCAGTTCGGATTGCAGTCTGCAACTCGACTGCATGAAGGTGGAATCGCTAGTAATCGTGTATCAGAATGATACGGTGAATACGTTCCCGGGCCTTGTACACACCGCCCGTCACATCACGAAAGCCGGGAGCACTTGAAGAGGCTGTGGTAACCCGCAAGGGAGCTAGGTCTCGATGGTGAACTTGGTGATTGGGGTGAAGTCGTAACAAGGTAGCTGTAGGAGAACCTGTGGCTGGATCACCTCCTTTCTAAGGAGAAGCGGTTGGACTTTTAGGAGTTCCCGCTACGGTCAACCTCTCATTCGCCTGGACGGACTTTAGGGTCTGGTCCGGGCTATCCATCCGGTTTTCAAAGACGCCGAAAAGCGTCTTTGAGGAAGCAGCAGGGTCTGATTGGGCCCGTAGCTCAGCTGGGAGAGCGCCTGGTTTGCATCCAGGAGGTCGTCGGTTCGAACCCGGTCGGGTCCACCACCACGGTCTTCAGGTGCTTCACCCTGTTCATCCAGGTCAGGCTGTGAGTGCGGGTTTCCCGCGCGAACAGCGGGGGCCCGGGGGGACATCGCGAGCGAAGCGAGCAGGCGGTCCCCCCGGACAACACCGGGCCTATAGCTCAGCCTGGTTAGAGCGTACGCCTGATAAGCGTAAGGTCGGTGGTTCGAATCCACCTAGGCCCACCACCTGATCCGACCGCCTGATCTGAGCATCTGATTCAGGATTTGGTCCTTGATTTGAAGTGATGTCCCAAGGGGCATGAGTTCAGCTCAAGGGCTGACCGGCGAAGCCGGGACGCAACACGCATCTTTGACAGTTCGAATAGTGAGAATAGAGAAGGGTAGTCCGACGCGCTTCAGGGCGGGTTGGACGCTTAACAAGGCGAGTTGAAGCTGAGCAAGCATTGCGGGTTTTTCGGAAATGCGAGCCATCGTTTGAGATGGAATGCATTGATGGAAGGCCAAGCTATTAAGGGTTGACGGTGGATGCCTTGGCTGATGACAGCGATGAAGGACGCGGTAAGCTGCGAAAAGCTTCGGGGAGTTGCACGCGAACGATGATCCGGAGATGTCCGAATGGGGAAACCCGGCTGGGTGAAAGCTCAGTCATCCTCCTCCTGAATCCATAGGGAGAAGGAAGCCGACCTGGGGAAGTGAACCATCTCAGTACCCAGAGGAACAGAAAACAACAGTGATTCCGGAAGTAGCGGCGAGCGAACCCGGAAGAGCCCAAACCTCGTGCGTGTAAGCGGCAGGCGTTGCGCATGGGGGGTCGTGGGACCTACAGGTCAGAGCTGCCCTCTGACACAGAGTTACCAAACCAGTGGTTAGTCAAACGGTCTGGAAAGGCCGGCGAGACAGGGTGATAGCCCCGTAGACGAAAACCAGCTGGTCTCTGAGTGGAGTTCCCAAGTATGTCGGGGCACGAGAAACCTTGACAGAATTTGCCGCGACCATGCGGTAAGGCTAAATATGTTCATCAGACCGATAGTGAACCAGTACCGTGAGGGAAAGGCGAAAAGAACCCCGATGAGGGGAGTGAAATAGAACCTGAAACCGTCAATCTACAAGCAGTGGAACCACCATGGTTTACCGGTGGAACCGCGTGCCTTTTGCATAATGAGCCGGCTAGTTATTTTCAGTGGCGAGGCGAAGCCGAGGAGGCGAAGCCGCAGGGAAACCGAGTCTGAACAGGGCGATAGTCGCTGGGAATAGACGCGAAACGGGATGATCTATCCTTGAGCAGGATGAAGGCAGGGTGAAACCTGTTGGAGGTCCGAACCAGTATGGGTTGAAAACCGTTTGGATGACTTGAGGATAGGGGTGAAAGGCCAATCAAATTCCGTGATAGCTCGTTCTCCCCGAAATAGCTTTAGGGCTAGCGTCGGATGTTTCGCCGTGCAGGTAGAGACCTGAATGGACTAGGGGCCACACCCGGCTACCGAATCCAACCAATCTTCGAATGGCACGTCGTGAAGTCCGGCAGTCAGACTACGGGTGATAAGATCCGTGGTCGAGAGGGAAAGAACCCAGACCGCCAGCTAAGGTCCCAAAATACATGCTAAGTGGAAAAGGTTGTGGATGTGCTTAGACAGCCAGGAGGTTTGCTTAGAAGCAGCAATCCTTTAAAGAAAGCGTAATAGCTCACTGGTCAAGCGGGTCCGTGCCGACAATTCAACGGGGCTCAAGCATGTTACCGAAGCTGCGGATTTTAATGGTAGGGGAGCATTCCCTACGCCTGTGAAGGTTGACCGTAAGGACAGCTGGAGGCATGGGAAGAGACTCTGTCGGCATAAGTAGCGTAAAGACAGGCGAGAACCCTGTCCGCCGTAAGACTAAGGTTTCCAACGCAAGGTCAATCCGCGTTGGGTTAGTCGGGCCCTAAGCCGAGGCCGAGAGGCGTAGGCGATGGAAAGCTGGTTAATATTCCAGCACCATGAATACCTCGTTATCACGATGCGGGGACGCAGGAAGGTAGTCGCGCAGTTCTATGGAATGTTCTGCGAAAGGTTTCAAGGGTGGTTTCCAGGGAAGTCCGGAAGCCATGAGCCCAAGATATCTGACGAAAAGCGATGATCCTACGCTGCCGAGAAAAGCCGCTAAGGAGAGGTATTTGTGTCCGTACCGCAAACCGACACAGGTAGTCGAGGAGAGAATCCTCAGGCGTTTGAGTGATGTCTGCTGAAGGAACTCGGCAAATTAACCCCGTAACTTCGGAAGAAGGGGTGCCCCGGTAGGGTTCATAGCCCGAGGGGGCGGCACATAAATGTCCCAGGCGACTGTTTAACAAAAACACAGGTCTCTGCAAACTCCCAAGAGGAGGTATAGGGGCTGACGCCTGCCCGGTGCCGGAAGGTCAAGAGGAGCGGTTAGCCGCAAGGCGAAGCTGCGAATTTAAGCCCCGGTGAACGGCGGCCGTAACTATAACGGTCCTAAGGTAGCGAAATTCCTTGTCGGGTAAGTTCCGACCTGCACGAATGGCGTAACGATCTGGGAACTGTCTCCAGCAGACGCTCAGCGAACTTGTAGCACCGGTGAAGATGCCGGTTACCCGCACTTAGACGGAAAGACCCCGTGCACCTTTACTACACTTTGGCATGGAGGTTGGCGTTGGACTGTGCAGGATAGGTGGGAGGCTTTGAAACTGGCTCGTCAGGGTCGGTGGAGCCATCGTTGAGATACCACCCTGTGCAACGCTGATCTCTAACTCGCGCCCGTAATCCGGGTGGAAGACAGTGCCAGACGGGTAGTTTGACTGGGGCGGTCGCCTCCTAAAGAGTAACGGAGGCGTGCAAAGGTTCCCTCAGGCTGTTTGGAAATCAGCCGCAGAGCGCAATGGTATAAGGGAGCTTGACTGCGAGACAGACACGTCGAGCAGGTACGAAAGTAGGTCATAGTGATCCGGTGGTCCCGCATGGAAGGGCCATCGCTCAACGGATAAAAGGTACGCCGGGGATAACAGGCTGATCTTGCCCAAGAGTTCATATCGACGGCAAGGTTTGGCACCTCGATGTCGACTCATCGCATCCTGGGGCTGAAGCAGGTCCCAAGGGTTCGGCTGTTCGCCGATCAATAGCGGTACGTGAGTTGGGTTCAGAACGTCGCGAGACAGTTCGGTCCCTATCTAGTGTGGGCGCAGGAGATTTGAGAGGGCTTGTCCTTAGTACGAGAGGACCGGGATGAACTGACCTCTGGTGTTCCAGTTGTGCTTCCAAGTGCAATGCTGGGTAGCTATGTCGGGAAGTGAGAAGCGCTGAAAGCATCTAAGCGCGAAACACGCCTCAAGATGAGATCTCCCTATGAGACCCGTGGTAGACCACCACGTTGATAGGCCGCATGTGCAAGCCCTGTGAGGGGTTCAGCTAAGCGGTACTAATCGGTCCACAGGCTTGACCTTTCATCAATACACTCCATGAAGGAAGTCACAGACTTCCTCCAAATCCGCAAGTGCAACCAGCTCAACTCGAGCTAAATCCCTTCTCTCACTTCTCGACTTCGTCGTGGCTATACCCCGGAGGCCACACCCGTTCCCATCCCGAACACGGCCGTTAAGCTCCGGAGGGCCGATGATACTCCCTCGCACAGAGGCGGAAAAGTAGGTCGCTGCGACGTTAATACCA
>CAZKIM010000136.1:0-4286 GCA_964552855.1 uncultured Solibacteraceae bacterium
CCTTCGCTGCCGCCAATGCCTGATCGAGCGTCTTCATGGATTCGGCTTTGAGGCCGAGCGCGCGCTGGAGGCGGGCTTTCACGAAGAGGTTGGTGGGGTTCTCCTGGATGCGGATGGAACGGTCCACCCATTCCATCGCCTTCTGCAGGTTCACTTCCTGCTCGGCGCAGTATTCGGCGGCCTGGGACCAGATCTCCCAGTCGCCGGGCTTGGCGCGGGCGAGCGCCTTGGTCAGCCGCGCCTGCACCTGAGCGTCCAGATCCGTTTCCACGAGGAAGCTCACGCGGGTGTGCTCCCAGTACATATCCACATAGGCCGTGCTGGGGCTCGCGGGATAGATCTCGAAGGTGAGCCATTCGTTGGAGCCCACCTCCTTGGGCCGCACATCCCAGCGCAACAGGTCTTCCTTGGCGTCATACTCCCACGCGCCGAACTGGCGCGCGTGCTTGCTGAGGATCATCGTCCAGGAATCGGCGCGGGGGATGGCGAAGAGCGCGTAGGTGCCCGCCGGCACATCGTAGCCATCCACCTTCACGGGGTCGCTGAAGGTGATGGTCGTCGCCTCGTTGGCGCCCAACCGCCACACCTGATCGTAGGGCACCAGTTCGCCCCAGATCTTGCGGCCGCGCACCGCCGGACGGTGGTAGTCCACGGTCACCTTGGTGAGGCCGATGACCTGGCTCACCTGCGCGGCGGGGCTCAGCTGCGGGAAGAGATCGGGATTCTGCGGATAGGCCTGGGCCAGCAGCGCGGGGCCAGTCAGGGCAGAGGCCAGGAGAAAGAAACCGGCGCGCTTCACTTGCTCCACTCCTTGCGAAGGGCGTCGAGGCCCGGAATCTCCACGGTGATGGGGAAGCTCACCGCCAGCTTCTCCCAATGGAGCGTGACGGTGGCCGTGGCCTGATCCGTCAGTTCAATGGAATAGTCGAGCCACTCCTGCATGGGCGCGGGCTCGGGTGTCGCCTCGAAGCGCAACAGGTCTTCGCTCGGCTTGTAGGAGAAGGCGCCCCACTGCTTGGGGTTCTTGTCGAGGATCAGTGTCCAGCGGTCCTTGCCTGGAATGGCGAAGAAGGCATAGGTGCCTGCGGGAACTTCATGGCCCGCGACCTTCACCGGTCCGCTGAAGGTGATCGTCGTCGCCTCGTTCGCGCCTGCGCGCCAAACCTGACCGTAGGGCACGAGACCGCCCCAGATGACGCGGCCCTTCACCGCCGGGCGGTGATAGGTGATCGCCACATGGGTGAGGCCGAGATCCTGGCTCACGGAAGCCGCCGGGCTTTGCCGGACCTTGGGGGCCTGCGCCGACACTGAGGCAACGGCGAGGAGGAGGATGGGAAGGGCGCGATCACGCATGGCTGGACCCGTGAGAAGGACCTTCCAGTCTAGCGGGCGCCCAAAGGAAGCGGCCCGGCTGTCGGTTCAGGGCCGAGAGGATGCGGCGGCGAAGCTCGCGGCGGCTCGTGGAATCCAGATCCCGCGCGCGCATGGCGGTGCGGAGCGCGAGCCAGAAGGAGACGCCGAAGTTGAACACGCCGATGACGGCGATGCTCGCGAAGGCGATGAGCACTTCGCCCCAATGCCAATCGCCGGTGCGCCACAGGCTGCCCACATCCAGCGCCAGGGACGACGCCTGGAGCGTCACATGGCGCACCTCCAGGTGGATGCCGATGAATTTGCTCACGACCACCGGCACGAAGCCCAGCAGGATGCCCAGCGTGATGTAGCCGATGACGCCCGAGAGATGGCGGCGCGCGGCGTCGGCGAGCTTCTCCGCGCCTTTCATCCCGAACGCGCGGCGCAGGCGCGGACTCGCGGCGATGGCCTGGGGCAGGCGGCGGTAGGCGGCCCAGTTGCCGGTCCAACCCGCCGCGAGGCTCTGCAGCCAGAGGCAGACGCCCGTGAAGATCGCGAAGGGGATCGTCCAGGAGAAGAGCGGATGCATGGCCGTCACGCCGTGGTGGGCCGTCTCCGCGCTGAGGATCGGCGCGCCGGAGACCTTCCACCAGATCCAGCAGACGAGGAAGCTCGCGGGCACCGTGGCGAGCACATTGCCGAGCGCGGCGACGGTCTGGGAGCGGGTGATGGCCGCCACCAGCTCGACCTCTTCTTCCATGCCATCCTCCCGCTCCAGGCCCGCGGCGAGGGCGGAGGCCGTCATCGCGGGCTGCTTGCTGGACAGCACGAGCCCGAAGAACTGCATGAGGATGAAGCTGATGGCGTAGTTGGCGGCTAGCGCCAGGCCTTCCACCATCGGCGACAGCGGCAGCGCGGCGAGCGCGTACTTGCCCATGGCCGTCGTCACCGTGAGCAGGCCCGCGCCCATGGCGGCGCGGCCGATGAGGTTCCACTCTTTGCGGTCCCGGACGATGTAGTGCTCACCCGTCTCGCCGGTGTGCTCGACGATCTTGCGGGCGAGGCGTTTTAGCGCCGTGCCAAGGTGGGCGCGGAGGCTGCGATGCGTGGCCGCGTCGCGCACGAGTTGGGCGGCGAGGACACGCCGGTCCTCCAGGCCCGCGGCGGCGTGGAGCAGGGCGTCCATGCGCGCGAGTTGGGCTTCCAGCAATTCCATCCGGAAGACGAGATCCGTGGAGACGCCCTGGCGCTCCATCTGTTCGCCCGCCTGACGCAACGCGGCGCGACAGGCGGCGCGGGTCTCGTCCCAGGCGCGTTGGGCGGCCGCATCCTCCGGCGCGTCGCTCCAGGCTCGCGCGGCGTCCGGCAGGCGCAGGAAAGGCGAATCGCCGTCATGGCCCGGGTTCAGGTCCAGCAGATCGCGGCTGAGGCCCACGGCGGCGGCCCGCGCGGCGAGGAGCTGGATGGCCTGGGACCAGGTGGCCCGTTCCGGCGAAAGGAGCTTCGCGAAGGGCGCGAGATCCTCTTCGGAAAGACCTGCCACCCATGCGGCGTCGGCCTCGGTGAGGCGCAGGCGCACGAGAATCGCGTGCAGATCTTCCGCGGCCTCGCCCCGGGGCACGAACCCATCCACGAATTTCCGCACCGCTTCGCCGAGGAAGGTGGCGCGATCCGGCAGGCCTGTCTCGGCCAGAAGGCGGATGGCGCTGGCGTGGTGCCAGGCGGCGGCGAGCCGCGCGCGCAGCCGACCGGACTCGGGATGGGCCGCCACCGCCATCGTCAGCTCGCGCAGGCGGAGCGTGCGGGGCGCGGGATCGCCTTCCGGCGAGGCGGACTTCAACCAGTGGAGGAGATCCTCCATGGCGCCCCCGGCCGCCGAAGGGTCCAGCAGGTTCCCGAGAAGGGCCTCAAGGCTCGGTTCGCGCATGGTCCCTTCAGAGTGCCACAGCCGGTTCAGTAACCCTTCGCGCGATCCACCGCGCCTTGAATGGGCAGGCCTTCCGCGAAGCGCCGCAGGTTCGGAAGGATGTCCGGGGTGAGATGGGCCGCCTGGCTCGGGCCCGCGTGGTGCGGCGTGATGGTCACCTTCGGATGCGCCCAGAGCGGCGACGCGGCGGGCAGGGGCTCTTCGGCGAACACATCCAGCACCGCGCGACCGAGATTGCCTTCGTCCAGCGCCGCGAGAAGATCCTCCTCCACCACCAGTTCGCCGCGGCCCGCGTTGATGAGCGTGAGGCCGCCGTGTCCGCGCGCGAGAAGGCGCCGATCCACCATGCCGCGCGTGTCATCCGTGAGCGGGGCGGTGAGGACGAGGACGCGGGCGGAAGCGAGCAGATCAGGAAGGTCATCCATGCCCAGCAGCTCGAAGTCCACATCGGCGCGGGGCTCGCGCACGATGCCCGTCACGCTCATGCCAAGTTCCTTCAAGGCCCGGCCAACCTGGCGGCCGATGCGGCCAAAGCCGACGATGACCGCGCTGGCGTGAGTCAGATCCTCGGGCACCAGCTTCGGATTCCAGTGGCGCTCCGCCTGGGCCGTTTCGCAATCCCGGAGGCGCTGGGCCTCCCGCAGCAGGTGCGCCGCCGCGTAGCGCGCGATCCAGAACCCGAAGGCGCCATCCGCCCGGGTGATGGCGATGTCCGCCCGAAGCTCCGGGTGATGCACGAGGTGATCCACGCCCGCACCGCTGTTCTGCACCCAGGTCAGCTTCGGCATCCGGGCCGCCAGGCCTTCGGGCAGCTTCCAGCAGAAGAGGCCTTCGGCTTCCGCCAGCCAGGCGGCGTCCGCCGTCGCGATCTCGCGGGGGTGCCAGCCTTGGATCTCAAGGCGCGGTTCGGCTTGGCGAAGGGCGGGAACCCAGTCCGAAGCTTTGTGATGAACGACCGCGAGCTTTTTCATGCACTCATTGTGGCCGGGGTTAGACTGGGGGTCTC
>CAZKIM010000137.1:0-1251 GCA_964552855.1 uncultured Solibacteraceae bacterium
GGGGCTTCGCCTTTCACGGGGTCGCCGTGGCGGTGGATGAGGATGTAGAGCTGGCGGCGGCTCACGCCGAGGCGCTTGGCGGCTTCGACCCGGTTGCCGTAGGCGCGGCGCAGGGCGCGGTGGAGGAGGAAGGCTTCCATCGCGTGCAGGTTCGTGGCGAGATCTTCCGCTTCGAAGGCGGGCGCGCTGGCTTCCGGCGCTTCGGGAAGCTGCCCCAGGAGCTTGAAGCGCAGCACGCGGTTGCGCAATTCGCGCAGGTTGCCGGGGCAGGGCAGGCGGCCGAGCGCGGCGGGAAGGTCACCCTCGAGCCCCTCCGCATCCGCGAGCGCGCGCAGGAGCGGCGGAAGAGCCTCGGGTCGTTCGTCGAGCCCCGCGAGGCGCACGGCAAACCACTTGGCGCTGGGCGGCGCGTCCGCAGAGGCGACCACCGCGCGCGGACCTGGCTCGCGGCCATCCGTCACCGGGACGCCGCGATGCCTGGCCACCTCCGCCGCGAAGGCGCTGCGGCCACTGCCCGCAGGGCCATGGATCCAGATCGCTTCCGGTCGCGCGACGAGCGCCGCGAGATCCAGACCCTCAAGCCCGGGAAGCAGCGTCCACGGAATCATGCGGACGGTATCACATGCCAGAGTACGGCGAAGAAGTGGCAGAGGCTGCCCGCCACGACGAAGAGGTGCCAGATGGCGTGGTGGAAGCGCAGCGATCGCCAGGCGTAGAAGACCGCGCCCGCGGTGTAGCAGAGGCCGCCGCCGAAGAGCCAGGCGAGGCCCGCGGCGGAGAGCGCGTGCCAGAGCGGGACGATGGCGATGACGATGAGCCAACCCATCGCCAGGTAGATCGCCGTGGAGATGGCCTTCATGCGTCTCGGCGGGGCGGGGCCATCGGGTAGGGCGTGGAGATGGTCAATGGGCTTGGGCACGACGGCGGGCACCCACTTCGCGTAGAGCGTCGCCTTCAGCGCGACGCCGAGAATGGCGAGGCCCCAGATGACGCCGAAGAGGCTCCAGCCCCAGGCGCCGCGGATGGCGGCAAGCGTGAAGGGCGTGTAGGTGCCGGCGATGAGCAGGTAGATGGCGGAGTGGTCGAGGATCTTGAAGACCTTCTTCAGGCGGGGGCCGCGGAAGGCGTGGTAGAGCGTGGACATGGTGTAGAGCAGCACGAGGGTGGAGCCGAAGATCACCGCGCCGACGATGTGCCGCGCGTCGCCGCGAAGGGCCGCGAACACCGTCATGAGCACGAGCCCCGCCACCG
>CAZKIM010000137.1:1351-4154 GCA_964552855.1 uncultured Solibacteraceae bacterium
CCTTCCACCCATACGCCGCGCGGTTCCGTCCTTCGTGCTTGGCGCGGTAGAGCTGGGTGTCCGCGGCCTCGATCAATTCGGCGCGGGACATGCCGGGCTCGAAGGCGGCGGCGCCGAGGCTCACGGTCACGCGGACTTCGCCTTCGTTGAAGCGGAAGACGGCCTTTTCCACCGCGACCCGCACGGCTTCGCACAGGCCTTCCACCTGGGCGGGTTCCAGCTCGGGGAGCACGAGGCAGAATTCCTCGCCGCCGTAGCGGGCGAAGAGCTGCTCCCGGCGCATGCAAGGGGCGATGGCGCCCGCGAGCCGCGCGAGCACTTCGTCCCCGGCCAAGTGGCCGAAGCTGTCGTTCATCTTCTTGAAGTGGTCAATGTCGAGCATCACGGTGGTCAGCGGCGAGCCGTAGCGCGCGGCGCGGGCGAGCTCCCGGTCCAGGAAATCCATCAGGTAGCGTTTGTTGGGGATCTTGGTGAGGCCGTCGCACACGGTGAGCTGGTAGATCTCCTCGTGGAAGAGCGCCTCGATGTTGCCGCCCGAAAGGTACTTGAAGATGGCGCGCCCCACCTTCACGAGATCGCCGTTCCGCAGCGGCGTGCGGGCCTTGATCTCCGCGCCGTTCACCTGGGTGCCGTTGGTGCTGCCGAGATCCTCCACGGCCCAGGTCTCGCCTTCGGGCGTGAAGCAGGCGTGCTGCCGGGAGACATCGTCCAGGTCCAGCACGAGGTCGTTGGAAGCGCCGCGCCCGATGGTCAGCTCGCTCCTCAAGGGATGGCGGCGTCCCAATTCGCCCGCGCCGTAGAGCAGCACGAGGCAGGCCGCCTCCGGCAAGGGCGGCGGCATGGGAATGGTGGTGCGGGTGACATCTTCGCGCATGGGGGTGTATGGATGCTAACGGGCTTGGGCCGCGTGGGCTACGGGCCGTGGAGCCAGGGCCGCCGGAAAAAGCAGAAGGCCCCGGAATCCCGGGGCCTTCTTGGGTGTTCGGACCTGCTTAGTTCTCGCGTTCCGCGTTTTTGAACGCGTCGGCGAGCGTCGCCTTCTGGAAGGGGTTGGAGGCCTTGGCGCCTTCCACCTCGCCGCGCTCCTGATCCTGGAGCAGCTGCTTCACGGAGAGGCCGATGCGGCGCTCCACGGGATCCAGCTTCACGATCTTCATCGTGAGCTCCTGGCCGGGCTGGAACTCCTTGGTGATGTCGTCCACGCGGTGGCGGGCGATCTCGGAGATGTGCACCAGGCCCTCGATGCCATCGCCCAGATCCACGAAGGCGCCGAAGTCGGTCAGGCGGGCGATCTTGCCGGTGACGGTGGTGCCGACGCTGTGGTTCTCGAAGAAGAGTTCCCACACATTGGGCTCGAGGTGCTTGACGCCGAGGCTCATGCGCTGGGCCAGCGGATCAATGGCGAGGACCTTGGCGGTGACCTGATCGCCCTTCTTCACGATTTCGCCGGGGTGCTTGACCTTCTTCGTCCAGCTGAAGTCGGAGATGTGGATGAGGCCATCCACGCCCTCTTCGAGCTCCACGAAGGCGCCGAACTCGGTGATGTTGCGCACCGTGCCGGTGACGATCTGGCCGGGCTGGTACTTCTCGGCGATCGCCATCCAGGGGTTCGGGGTGATCTGCTTCATGCCGAGGCTGATGCGGCGGTTCTCGGAATCCACCTGGAGGATCTGGGCCTCGACCTGGTCGCCCAGGTTGACCAGGCCCTTGGCGGACTTGGCCTTCTTGTTCCAGCTCATCTCGGAGACATGCACGAGGCCCTCGATGCCGGGCTCCAGCTCCACGAAGGCGCCGTAGTCGGTGATCGAGACGATCTTGCCCTTCACGAGCGCGTTGATCGGGTAGCGCTCCTCGACGGAGAGCCAGGGATCCGCGAACTTCTGCTTGTAGCCGAGGGAGACGCGCTCGGTGTCCTTGTCGTACTTGAGGACGGCCACCTCGACCTTGTCGCCCACCTGGAACATCTCGCTGGGGTGGTTCAGGCGGCCCCAGGACATGTCGGTGATGTGCAGCAGGCCATCCACGCCGCCCAGGTCAATGAACGCACCATACTCGGTGATGTTCTTGACGGCGCCCTCGACCAGCTTGCCCTCTTCGAGGCCGGCCAGCGTCTCTTCCTTCAGGGAGGCGTTGATGGTCTCCAGGAAGAGCTTGCGGGACAGGACGATGTTGCCGCGGCGGCGGTTGACCTTGATGACCTTCATGTCGAAGGACTTGCCGATGAAGGGATCCAGGTTGCGGACGGGCTTGGTGTCCACCTGCGAACCGGGCAGGAAGGCGCGGATGCCGATGTCCACGGCCAGGCCGCCCTTGACCTTCTCCAGCACGGTGCCGTGCACGGTCATGTTGGAACGGAAGGCCTTTTCGACCTCGTCCCAGATCTTCATCTTCTCGGCGCGGTCCTTGGAGAGGCGCACATTGCCGTGCGCGTCTTCCAGGTGCTCCACCAGCACCTCGACGATGTCGCCCACCGCGACGCCGGTGGTGCCGTCGGGGTTGTTGAACTCATCCAGGTTGATGGTGCCCGAGCCCTTGTAGCCGATGTCCACGATGACATCCTTGCCGCGGATCTCCATGACGACGCCGCGGACGACCTGCTCCTCGCGGAGCGCGCGGGTTTCGCCCTGCAGCGCGGCCAGGAACTCGTTCCCGGACTCGCTCTCGTCCAGGAGTCCCTGGTCGAGCACGGTGATGCGGCCCACTTGCTTGGTGCCGTGGCCCTTGATCTGATCTAGCAGTTTGGACATGAAGTCCACCTCGTTGGTTGCCCCGCCTTCCGGGCAGGGCTGGAATCCCGGGTCAC
>CAZKIM010000138.1:0-4102 GCA_964552855.1 uncultured Solibacteraceae bacterium
CCCGGCCGGATGTCTGGATCGAAATTGACGCCGAGGCGCTCGCCACCGGATCGCCGAACTAGAAACCGCTCCCATGGCTCCGTCAGGCGAGTAGACTCAGTCCGATTTTCCTGGAGGCCCCATGAGCAAGCGCTCCGCATCCGGCGCCAAAGTCACGATCGTGAAGAACGGTCCCTACCTCGCCGAGGGCGGCCTTTCCCTCGCCAAGGAGATCATCGGCACGGATCGGGCCGGAGCCTCAGTGAAGTGGATTCCCGGAGAGAAATATCCCGATCAGGAAAAGTGCGCGCTCTGCCGCTGCGGCGAAAGCGCCAACAAGCCCTTTTGCGATGGCACCCACGCGAAGGTGCGTTTCGACGGCACCGAAACCGCGAGCCGCGCGCCCTACCTGGAGCAGGCCACGGTGATCGAGGGGCCGACGATGTCGCTGACGGATGTGGAGGGTCTCTGCGCCTTCGCCCGTTTCTGCGACCCGCACGGGCAGGTGTGGAATCTCGTGGAGCGGACCGATGAACCGGCGGCGCGTGAGCACTTCGTGCGCCAGACCTGCGATTGCCCCGCCGGTCGGCTCGTCGCCTGGGACAAGGCGACGGGCAAGGCGGTGGAGCCGGTCTTCGAGCCCTCCATCCGCTTGATCGAGGACCCGGCGAACAACTGCTCGGGACCGATCTGGTTGCGCGGCGGCGTGCCGGTGGTGGGCGCCGACGGGTTCGAGTACGAGGTTCGCAACCGCGTGACCCTCTGCCGGTGTGGCGCGTCCAGCAACAAGCCGTTCTGCGATGGCACCCACGCGTCCATGGGCTTCCGCGACGAGGAGGAGCCATGACGCGCGCGGCGGGGATCACCGAAAGCCAAGGGACCCAGTCCTTGCTTGCGGCGGTGGACGCCCGCCTGGACGAACTGCTGCCAGGCCTCACCGAGGTCTACATGGATCTCCACCGCCACCCGGAGCTGTCCATGGAAGAGGTCCGCACCGCGAAGATCGCCGCCGACCATCTCGAGGCTCAAGGGTTCGAAGTGACCCGCGGCGTGGGCGGCACGGGCGTCGTGGGCGTCCTGCGCAATGGCGAAGGTCCGGTCGTGATGCTGCGGGCGGACATGGACGCGCTGCCGGTGACGGAGGCCACGGGGCTTCCCTACGCCAGCACGGTCAGGGCGAAGGATGAGGATGGAATCGAGGTGGGCGTCGCCCATGCCTGCGGCCACGACTTCCATGTCACCTGGCTCATGGGCGCGGCGACGCTGCTTGGCGAGCGCCGCGAGCTCTGGAAGGGAACCGTCCTCGCCGTGTTCCAGCCCGGTGAAGAGGTGGGTCGCGGCGCGCAGACCATGATGGAAGACGGCATGATGGACCGCTTTCCCAAGCCCGACATCATCCTCGGCCAGCATGTGATGGTGGGCGAGTCCGGCACGGTGGGTTATCGCGTCGGAACCATCCTCTCCGCGGGCGACAGCCTCAAGGTGCGGATCTTCGGACGGGGCTCGCATGGCTCCCAGCCTCAGACCTCCATTGACCCCGTCATCATGGCGGCGTCCACGGTCCTCCGGCTCCAGACCATCGTCTCGCGGGAGATCGGGCCGCTGGATAGCGCGGTGCTCACCATCGGCGCGCTGCAGGCGGGGACGAAGGAGAACATCATCCCCGACGACGCGACGCTCAAGCTGAACATCCGCACCTACGATGAGGATGTGCGCGACCATGTGCTCTCCGCCGTCAAACGGATCTGTTGCGCGGAATGCGCCGCGTCCAACGCGCCGCGGGATCCGGAGTTCACGCCGCTAAGCCGTTATCCGATGACGGTCAATGATGCGGAGGCCACCGCGCGCGTCATCGCAGCCTTCCATGCGCAGTTCGGGGACCGGGCCTTGGAGGTGACGCCGGCTTCCGCCAGCGAGGATTTCAGCGTGTTCGGACGGGGCTGGAAGGTGCCCTATGTGTTCTGGACCGTCGGCGGCACGGATCCGGTCGTCTACGCCAAGGCCAAGGCGGAGAAGACGCTCAACAGCGTGCCCAGCAACCATTCGCCCAAGTTCGCGCCGGTCCTCGATCCCACGCTGAAGACGGGCCTCCAGGCCATGCTCACGGCGGCCTCCGCCTGGTTGTGCGCGCCCGCGCATGAATGAGCGCGCACTCTTCAGCCTGCTGGACCTCTCCGGCACCTTCGTCTTCGCCATCAGCGGCGCGGCGGCGGCGCGGCAGCGGGATCTGGATCTGCTCGGCATCGTCGCCATCGCCTTCGTCACCGCCTGTGGTGGCGGCATCGTGCGGGATCTCTGCATCGGCTCCACGCCCCCCGCGGCGTTCGGCAATTGGCGCTACCTCGTGCTCGCGGTGGCGGGCGCGCTGGCGGCCATCGGCGCGGACGCGTGGCTGAGCCGCCTCAACCAGCCCGTGCTGCTCTTCGACGCGCTGGGGCTCTCGATCTTCGCCGTCGCCGGAACCCAGAAGGTGCTCTTCTCCGGCCACAACGCCGAGACCGCCCTCCTGCTGGGGACGATCAGCGCCGTGGGCGGGGGTGTCGCCCGGGATGTGCTGCTCAACCGCATGCCCGTGATCCTCCAGCGGGAGATCTACGCCTCCGCCGCGCTGGTGGGTTCCGCCTTCATCGTCGCCGCGCGCTATTTCAATTGGGCGCCGGCCTGGAGCGTCTGGCCGGGCATCGCGGCCTGCTTCGCCCTGCGCATGCTGGCGCTGCGCTACAAGTGGAACCTCCCGCGCTTCAGCCCACGCGGCGACGGCGCCATGCCCTGAACCAGCCCCGTTGGAGGCCGTCGTCATGCATCCATCCGACACGCCGTATCAAGGCACGAACCGGCTCATCCTGGGCATCGTGCTGGCGGTCATCACCTTCTGGCTCTTCGCCCAGACGACCTTGAATGTTGCGCCCGCCATGCAGCGCGATCTGGGGATCACGGACAGCGCGAGCAACATGGCCGTGAGCATCACCGCGTTGTTCTCGGGCATCTTCATCGTCGTCGCGGGTGGGTTGGCGGATCGCTTTGGCCGCGTGAGGACCACCTATGTCGGTCTCGCCCTCAGCATCGTGGGCTCCCTGCTCATCGCGCTCTCGCCCAAGGGGACGGCCGTCTTCCTGATGACGGGCCGCGTCGTCCAAGGCGTCTCCGCGGCCTGCATCATGCCGGCGACCCTGGCGCTGATGAAGGCCTACTTCGAAGGCCAGGCGCGGCAGCGGGCTTTGAGCTTCTGGTCCATCGGCTCCTGGGGCGGATCGGGCCTTTGCGCGCTCTTCGGCGGACTGGTGGCGTCTACGCTGGGCTGGCGCTGGATCTTCGGGATGTCCGTCCTCGTGGCCCTCGCGAGCTTCCTGCTTCTCAAGGGGACGCCCGAAAGCCGGGTTCCGACGACGGATCACAAGGCCTTCGACTGGGCCGGGCTCGTGGCCTTCATCGTCGCGATGGTGGCCTTGAACACGCTCATCGGTCGCGGATCGGATTTGGGGTGGACGAGCGCGAGGTCGCTGATCCTGGCCGCCGTCGCGTTCGTCTTCGGCTTCGGCTTCCTCAAGCTGGAGCTGAAGGGCGCGAACAGCTTCGTGGACTTCGGCCTCTTCCAGAACCGCACCTACCTGGGCGCGACGCTGTCCAACTTCCTCCTCAACGGCGCGGCGGGGACGCTGCTCGTCGTGTTGACGCTGGTGCAGCAGCAGGCGGGGCTGTCCTCGTTGCAGTCCGGGCTGATGACCAGCGGTTACCTCGTGGCCATCCTCGCCACGATCCGCGTGGGCGAGAAACTGCTGCAACGGATGGGACCGCGCAAGCCCATGCTGCTCGGCTGCGGGATCACGGCCGTGGGCATCCTCCTGACGACCTCCACCTACCTGCTGGCTCGGGAATACATCGTGATGGCCTTCCTGGGGTTCACGCTCTTCGGCATCGGCCTCGGCATCTACGCGACGCCATCCACCGACGCGGCGCTCGCCAATGTGCCCCAGGCGAAGGCCGGGTCGGCGTCGGGCATCTACAAGATGGCCTCCTCCCTTGGAGCGGCGCTCGGGGTCGCCCTGTCGGCCGCGATCTTCACCGGCCTCAGCCGCGAGGCCGGCCTCGCGCCCATGGCCCGCTTCGCCCTGGGCCGCACCGA
>CAZKIM010000139.1:0-4042 GCA_964552855.1 uncultured Solibacteraceae bacterium
CATCGGCGTTCCAGGTGAGCAGCGCGTCGCCCACGCGGCCCCGCGCGTGGAGCAGACCCCCGGCGGAGCCGAGCAGCGTCGGCTCTTCGAACACCTCAAGGCCTCCGGCCCCTTCGCGCAGACGATCCGCGTGCAGATGGGCGTTGCAGCCGAGACGCGCGAAGCCTTCCGCCCGGAGCGCGTCCGCGCCGCGCTGGAGGAGGCTGCGGCCGCCCATCGTCCAGGCGGGCTTGGGCAGGGCTTCGGAGAGCGCGCCCATGCGGGTGCCAAGTCCCGCGGCGAGCAGGAAACCGTCAAGCGTCGTCACGGTCCCTCACCGGCTTGAGCAGGAAGCGCGCGGGCGCGAGGCCGCGCATCGCCAGGACGCGGATGCGCCAGCCCTCCAGGCGCAGTTCGTCGCCCACGCGAAGCACACGGCCGAGCTGCTCCTGGAAGTAGCCGCCCAAGGACACCGACCCTTCTTCGCCTTCAAGCCGCAGGTGCAGGTGGTCCTCCAGCTGCTCCAGGGTGACGGTGCCCTGCGCGAGCCAGGCCCCGCCCCGGCGCGGGCTGAGCTGGATCGCCTCCCGGTCGAATTCGTCCTGGATCTCGCCCACCAGCTCTTCCAGCACATCCTCCAGCGTGACGAGTCCATCCACGCCGCCATGCTCGTCCACGACGAGCGCGAGGTGCTGCTTGCGTTGCTGGAACTCCAGCAACAGCGATTCGAGCAGTTGGGTTTCCGGCGCGAAGAAGGCGGGGCGCGCCAGCGCGCGCAGGTCCACGGCCGAGCCCTGCTCGTGCAGGCTCCACAGCAGGTCCTTGAGATGGACGACGCCGAGGACGCGATCCAGATCGCCATCCACGAGCGGCAGGCGCGTGTGGGGCGTTTCCCGGGCGCGGCCCAGGTTGGCCTCCAGATCCTGGCGCAGGTCCAGGTAGGTCACCTGCACGCGGGGCACCATGATTTCGCGCACGGTGCGCTTGGAGAACTGGAACAGGTTCTCGATGAGCTCCTGCTTCGACAGGTCCAGCGTGCCTTCGGCGCGGCTGCGGAAGAGGATGTGCTTCAGCTCCTCCTCCGTGGGCGCGGGCTCGCCGTGGGGCTGGGCGGCTCCGCCCAGCATCCGCTCCACGCCGCCGCTGAGCATCTGGAGAAAGGCCGTGAGGGGCCGGATGGCGCGGGACCAGAGCAGCAGGGGCCGCGCGGTCCGCAAGGACCAGGCGACGGAGCTGCGGATGGCGAGGCCCCGCGGCACCAGTTCCGCGAGCACCACTTGAAGGAGCGTGACGACCAAGAGGCCGAAGGCGGTGCCGATGAGGAACCCGGCCCGGGGCCAGGGCAGGCCGCCCAGCAGGTGCTGGAACACCTTCACGAAGGCGTCTTCGCCCACCGCGCCGAGGGTGATGGTGAGCAGCGTGATGGCCACCTGGATGCTGGTGAGGTGGCGGGAGAGGTTCTGGTGGACCTCCAGCGCCGCGCGGGCGCGGGGGTCCTTGGCCTTCAGCGCCTCCAGCTGCGTGGCCCGCACGCGCACGGCGGCGAATTCAGCCAGCACGAAGAACGCGCCCAGCAGCAGCAGGATCGCGCAGCCGAAGAGCAGGCCGGGGCTCACGGGCGAACGACCCCGAAGGAGCTAGCCCTCATTCCTTGGCGAGACCGCCGCCCTGGCGGAGCTTTTCGCCCAGCTCTTCCAGCAGGGTCGCGAGGCCCTTGAGCCGGTCGCCGCGATCCGCGAGCTGGCCCTGGAGGCCCTGCTTCTCCTTCTCCAGCGCGGCGGAAGCGTCCTGGGCGGCTTTGTGCTGATCCTTGACGCGCGCCAATTCAGCTTCCTTGAGGTCCAGCCCCTTCATGAGCTCCATGCGCTCCTGATCGTGGCGGGCCTTGTCCTCGTCCAGCTTCTGCTTGGCGTCCTTCGCGTCGCGCATCGCGGTCTCGATGTCCTTCGCGAGCGTGGCCTTCGTCTCTTCGGCCTCTTTCAGCGCGGCGGAAGCCTTGGTGGCCTTTTCCTCGGCGGCCTTGAGCTTCGTCTCCGCGTCGGAGAGGGAATCCTGCATCTGCGCGAGCTGGCGGCCCTGACCGCGGACGGTGGCTTCAAGGCCCGTCACTTCATCCTTCAGCGCGGTGGCCTTCTCCTTGTGCTGGGACAGATCCTCGGTCGCCTTGGCGTGGGCGGTCTCCAGCGCCACATGCTTGGCGCTCATCTGCTCCAGGCTTTCGCTCAGCTGGGCGGCTTCGGCCTTGCGCTTCTCCAGCTCGGATTCCGCCGTCTCCGCGCGGCTCTGGAACCCGGACATCTCCAGCGTCTGGCTCTGGAGCTTGTCGCGCTCCCGGAGCAGGTCAATGGTGCGCGTGGTCTTCTCAGACAGCTGCTGATTGAGCTGGTCGGCCTGCTGGATGAGCTGCTGGCGCTCGGCGATGGCGTCCTTGAGCTGCTGGCGCAGCGCGTCGGCGTCGCCGGATTCCTCGGCCTTGGTCAGCGCGGCCTGGGCCGCCGCCAGCTTGGCCTGCAACTCGGAGGATTCCTTCTTGCCGCGCTCCAGTTCGTCGAGGTTCAGGGTGACGCTGTTGAGCTGGCGCTGGAGTTGGACGAGGGCGTCCTCGGTCTCCTTCAGCTTCTGATTCTTGGCGGCCAGTTCTTCCTGGAGATGGGCCACCTGGCCCGCGGCGAGGTCCGGCTTGGCCGTCCCCGGAGGAGCCGTGGCGTGGGCGGCTGCGGGGGCGGGCGCGGGAGTCTTGGTCGAGGAGGGCGCCGACGCGAGGGCGGCCTGGATCTGGGCCGCCGAGACGGCCACGGTGCCCGCGGCGTGATCCGGCGCGGGCTTGGGCGCGGGCGTCGAATAGCCTTGATCCAGATCGGTCTTGAGGTCGCCGAGCCAATCGCCGCCGAGGTCGCCGCTCAAATCGCCATCGTCGGCGAGATCGCCCAGCGGATTGTCGGGGTCCACGCCCCGGGGCGGCACGAGGGGCCGCAGCGCCTCCACGAGGTTCACGGGTGGGATGGGCTTCATCAGGTAGAGGTCAGCGCGGCCCTTCAGGCTCTGATGGCGCTTGTACTCGTCTTCCGTCGCCTTGGAGCTGATGAGCGCGACCTTCAGCCCCGCCAGCTTGGAGCTGCGGCGGATGGAGGCGCAGAGGGCGTAGCCGCGGTTGTCGGCGATTTCCACGGAGATGAGGACGCAGGCGAAGGCGCCGCTCTCCAGGCGCTGCATGGCGGTGTCCGGCGCGTTCGCCACTTCCACCTCGAAGGCCGCTTCCAGGCCCGCCTGGTGCTCCTTCAGGAAGGCGCGGTCGTTGTCCACGATGAGTAGGCGCTGGCCTGACATGCCTCGTCCTGAGTTGGGGCTTCAGTCTACCCGCAAATGCGGGAAAGCCCAGGGGATCCCCTGGGCTCTCTCTTCGGTCGGGTGGTGAAAAACCTTTAGCGGCGTTCCCTTTACCGGCGTCGTGGCACGGCCACGGTCACCTTCTGGTCGCCCCGGGGGCTCTGGATGTAGAGCAGCAGGGCGCGGCCCGCGGCCTTCTTCACCTGGGCGTTGAACTGGGACAGATCCGCCACGGGCGCGCGGCCCACGGAGGTGACCACCCAGCCGGGCGCGAGCACATTCGCGGCGTCCGAGCGGGGCGCGACGGCCGTCACGACGACGCCCTGCACGCCATCCTGAATCCCGAACTGGTAGCGGTTGGCCTGGTTGAGGTCGCCCACCTGGAAGCCGTAGGTCTTGTCCAGGTTCAGGGCCTGGCCGCCCTGGGGAGCCGCGTCGCCTGGATTGGAATCGTCATCCTGGTCCTGGCTGCCCTGGGCCGACATGTCGCGCCGGTCGCCGAGCTTCACGGCGATGGTCTTCGTCTTGCCGTCCCGCAGCACTTCGAGTTTCACGGTCTCGCCCGCGCGGCGGCCGGCGATGTAGCTCACCAGTTCATCCGGGGTGGAGACGGACTGGCCATCCACGCCGGTGATCACATCCAGGCGCTGGATGCCCGCCTTGTCCGCCGGCGCGCCGGGCTCCACCGTGCTCACGACCACGCCCTGCTTGGAGCCGAGCGCGTCCTGGAAGGGGC
>CAZKIM010000140.1:0-4011 GCA_964552855.1 uncultured Solibacteraceae bacterium
ATCGGCCTGAAGAAGGAGGTGTCCTTGGACCTTCAGCTCGTAGGGTTCTGGCACTAGGACGGCGAGATCCATGCAAGACAGAAGGCCGCCCAGGCGGCCTTCTGTCTTGCATGGGCTTCATGCTCCAATGCGGGAACGGTCTTTGGGAGGTGAGGGTGGATTCGAGGCGCAGCGGAATCGCACGCGGGATGAAGGCCTTCTTCCTCCCCTTCGCTCTCCTGCTCGGAGCGGCGCTACCGGCCTTTGGCCAAACGCCTGCCACGCCCTTCGCCGTGCCCTTGGTCCTGGGTGACGGCTGGGAGACGGCTGATCCTGCTCAGGCTGGCTTTGACGCCACTCGGATTCGCGAGGCGATCAAGGGCTTGGCGGATGGAGGCCTCGACATCCACAGCGTTCTCGTCGAACGACATGGCCGCCTGGTGGCGGAGGTGTACAGACGGGGCAAGGACCGCGGCGTCTACAGCCTCTTCGCGCATACCACTGACTTCGGACCTACGACGCTGCACGACACGCGCTCCGTGGGCAAGAGCGTCGTCAGTCTGCTCCTGGGCATCGCCCGCGCCCAGGGCAAGCTCGGGGCCATCACGACCCCGGCCGTGGACTTCTATCCGGAATATCCTGATCTGGCGACGCCTCAGCTGAAGGCCATCACGCTGGAGCACCTGCTCACCATGAGTAGCGGCTTCAAGTGGAGCGAAGGCGGCCCGGGTCACGATGATGAGCACAGCCTCTACTGGAAGTGGTCGCCCTGCTACTACGCCCTGAGCCGTCCCATCGCGACCGCGCCCGGCACTGTCTTCAACTACAACAGCGGCGGCAACGCCGTGCTCTCGGACATCCTGGTGCGCGTCACGGGGATGCCGCTGAAGGATTTCGCACGGAAGAACCTCTTCGAACCGCTGGGCATCACCGATTGGGAATGGACCTCGGACCTGCATGGTCGGCCGATGTCGTTCACCGGGCTCCGCATGCGCCCCCGCGACATGGCGAAGATTGGACGCCTCGTCCTAGCCCACGGGCAGTGGGAGGGACGACAGATCGTCCCGGCGGGTTGGATCGAGGCTTCGCTCCAACCGCGGATCAGCACGGGCTTCGACGGAATGTCCTACGGCTACCAGTGGTGGACGGGGGCCGTCGCTTGGCAAGGGCGGACCCTTCCCTGGGCCGCAGCCTTCGGGAATGGCAGCCAGCGGGTCTTCGTGGTGCCGGATCTCGACATGGCCGTGGTCGTGACGGCGGGTGCCTACGGTGATTTGCAGGTCGCACGCCGCGTGAACGCGTTCATCCAGGATGTCGTTTCGACGGTCCAGAAGTAGGGTTTAGCTCAAGTGCACGGTCCGTTCGCAACGCGCCGCGAGCTCCGGATTGTGGGTGACGAGCAGGGTCGTGGGCTTCAATTCGGCGTGGAGGCGCAGCAGGAATCCAAAGACTTCCTCCGCCGTTTGCGGATCGAGGTTGCCGGTGGGTTCGTCCAGCAGCCACAGCGCGGGCTTGCGCACGAGGGCGCGGGCGAGGCCGCCGCGGGCGGCTTGGCCGCCGCTGAGCTGGTTGGGGTGGCGCGCGGCGAGTTCGGCGAGACCGACCACCGCGAGCAGGTCGCGCACCCACGCGCGCTGGGCGGCATCCGGCCCACCATCCAGCATGAGCGGCAGGGCGAGGTTCTCTTCCAGCGTGAACTCCGGCAACAGGTGCGGCTGCTGGAAGGCGAGGCCGATGTTCGCGCGGCGGTGGAGCGCCATGGCCGTGCGGTCGCCCGGATTGATCGCCGCGCCGCCCACGCGGATTTCGCCGCCCTCCCAATGGTCCAAGCCCGCCACGCAGTTGAGCAGCGTCGTCTTGCCCACGCCGCTGGCGCCCATCACCGCGCACAGCTCGCCCGCTTCGACCTCAAGCGAGAAGCCGTCGAAGACCGGATGCTCCGAGCCCGCATAGGTCTTGTGCAGATCGCGGATGGAAAGAGGAAGACTCATGGGGCCCTCCGGGCCGGGCTACGGGCCCCGGACCGCGGGCCTCGGGGAATGAAGCCATGGGGCCCGAGGCCCGAGGTCCGAGGTCCGAGGCCCGCCATCATTTCGCGCGCTCCACGAGCTTCCAATAGAGGTGGTGCGTGGCGAGCGCGTCGCCCAGGGCCGTGTGGCGCTTGTCGGGCTCCGGCGCGATGCCGAAGAAGTCGAAGAGCGCGCCGCTGCTGAGGCGCAAATCCCTGGGCAGCTTCCCCGCGTCCCGCAGCACCGCCGCTGCCGCGTGCGTGTCAATGGTGCGGTGGTTGAAGCGCGGTTCGAGTTCGCGACCCTGCGATTTCAGGAAGGCGCCGAGGAAGCCCTGGTCGAAGGCGATGTTGTGGCCGAGCAGCGTGATGGGCGCGTTGCCGAAGTGCTCGCTGCAGAAGGCGTCGAAGGCCTTGAGCGCTTCCGTCGGCGTCAGCGCCGCCGCGTGGTGCTTCACAAGATCAATGCGGTTCACCTTCATCCCGCCCGCGCTCACGCGGTAGGGCTCGTGGCGGATGAGGATCTCCAGCGAGTCGAGGATCTGCCCGTCCTCGCTGGCCACCAGCCCCATGGAGAGCAGGTCGTGGGCCAGCGGATCGAGCCCGCCGGTTTCCGTGTCGAAGACGAGGTAGCGGGTCATGGCTTTTTCCGCTTGGCACTGTTGACTGGGTAGATGCCCCGCGATGCGTACCAGGAAAGAATGGCCACTTTTGCGTCCTCATTTAGGATCGCTTCGATTGGTTGTGAGTCTTCGACTTCAGTGATCGGAAGACCGAATTTCTCGTCTATGGGCCTGTATGGGACTTCGTAGGAATGGTCGAATGTCGTCATGAACCCATCCGTGTGCGCGACCCAATTCGAGGTGGTGACGGTTTGTGCGATCACGGGGCCTACGCTGGGTCGTTGCAGAGTGAGTGGTCGTCTCGATCGCATCAATGACACGGTTTGGGTGGCCGCTTTGATAAACAATCCTTGATAGGTGGATATCGTCGACAGCCATTGCTGGGACTTGGCCTCCGTTGCCCAGAGCTGATCGTATTCGGCCTTTGAAGGTGCAGGAAGAAGCTCGGGAGGTTGGCTGACATGAGGCTTAGAACAAGCCAGCAAGGCCAGAAAACCCGGTAGGGCGTAGGCCAGTTTCATTCCGACCTCAGCGCGTCCACCGGATCCAGCCTGGAAGCGTGGTGTGCTGGCCAGAGGGCCGATACCCAGGCCACTGTCATAGGGAAGACTATGACGAGGAGAAAGTCCTGCCAGTGGAGTCGGAAAGGGACATAGGTGATGAAGTCGTAGACGGATGCCGGGAGGTGGATCCATTTGAAATGATCCGCGAGAAGACATGGAGGCACAGAAAACATGAGTCCCAGCGTTGTCCCGGCCCCGCCAATCCAAAAAGCTTGACGCACGAAGATGCGTTTCACTTGGTCCGGCGTCGCGCCAAAGGCCAGCATGACGCCCAGATCCTTCCGTTTCTCGGTCACCAGCAGCACGAGGCTCGCGACGATGTTGAAGGCGGCCACGAGCACGATGAGGGCGAGGATGGCCGTGAAGATCCACTTCTCCACCGTGAGCGCCGCGAAGAGGGGCTTGTTCGTCTCGCGCAGGTCCGTCGCCACGAAGGCGGGGCCGAGCTTCGCCAGCACCGCCTGCTTGGTGGGGCCGATGGCGTCTATGCCGGTGGTGCGCACCTCGATCATCTCGGCCTGATCGGTGCGGGCGAGGCGTTCGGCGTCCTTGATGTGGATGAAGGCCCAGCCCCGGTCGAAGTCGGAGATGTGGCTCTGGAAGAAGCCCGCGACCTTGTAAGCGGCGAGCTTCGGCTGGGCGCCGCCGAGGCTCAGGTCCAACCGCAGGTAGGCCACGGTGATGGTGTCGCCCACGCGGATGTCCAGTTTGTCCGCCAGCTCCTTGCCAAGGAGGATCTGGCCTTCCTGGAGCTTCTCCACCGGCGACGACGCGCTATCGAAGATGCTGGAGGTGCTGTGGGCCGTCGCCGGATCCACGGCCTTGATGAGCACGGGCT
>CAZKIM010000141.1:0-1124 GCA_964552855.1 uncultured Solibacteraceae bacterium
TCGGTGCTGGGCCAGCTCATGCCCTCCACGCCGGATGAGCGCAAGACCTTGCTGGGCGCGGGCGCGGCGGCGGGCATGGCGGCGACTTTCGGCAGTCCCATCTCCGCCGTGCTGCTCGCGGTGGAGTTGCTGCTCTTCGAATACCGCTCGCGCTCGTTCATTCCCGTCGCGCTCGCGGCGTGTGCCGCGACGGCGGTGCGCCTGGCGTTGGTGGGACCGGCTCCCGCCTTCCCCATGACGGATCTCGCGCCAGCCGGACCCATGGCGCTCGTGCTGTGCGCGGTGGTGGGCGCGGCGGCGGGCGCGATTTCGGCGCCGGTCACCCGGGCGCTCTTCGCGATGGAGGATGGCTTCTTCTCCAAGCTGCCGGTGCATTGGGCGCTCTGGCCCGCGCTGGGCGGCCTCGTCGTGGGCCTCATCGGCTTGCTCGTGCCGCGCACCCTCGGCGTGGGCTACGACAACATCACGGACATCCTTTCAGGTCGCATCGTGGGCTGGGCGGTGGTCGCGCTGTGCGTGGCGAAGTTCATCTCCTGGGCCGTGGCGCTGGGCAGCGGCACTTCCGGCGGGACGCTGGCGCCCCTCTTCACCGTGGGCGGCGGCTTCGGCGCGGCGCTGGGGCTCGGCCTCACCCATCTCTTCCCCTGGGCCGGGCTGGACCCGCGCATGGCGGCGCTGGTGGGCATGGCGGCACTTTTCACGGGCGCGTCCCGGGCCATGCTCACCTCCGTCGTCTTCGCGGTGGAGGCGACGCGCCAGCCCTGGGGTATCTTGCCGCTGCTGGCGGGCTGCGCCGTCGCCTACCTCGTCTCCTCGCGGCTGATGACGACGAACATCATGACGGATCGCTTGATCCGCCGCGGCGCGCGGGTGCCCACGGGCCTCGGCACCGATCCGCTGGATCAGATCCTCGTCGCCGAACGCTGCTCGCGGGAGCCTGCGACCCTTCCCGCGGACATGCGGGCGCATGAGGCGAGGGTCTGGCTCCACAGCGGCGAACCGGGCTCCACCCATCGCGCCTTTCCCCTGCTGGAACCGGATGGTCGCCTCGTCGGCCTCATCAGCCGCACGCGGTTGCTGGAAGCGGAAGGCGATCTCCCGATCCGCGACTACGCGCGCGCGCC
>CAZKIM010000141.1:1224-3808 GCA_964552855.1 uncultured Solibacteraceae bacterium
GTTCCAATCCGAGCTCCTCCGCCTTTTCCGATTGCGGAGGGATGTGCGGCGATTCCGTAGGGATCCGGTTTCGGAACGCCTCCTTCGCGAAATCCTAGAGGCGGCACATCTGGCGCCGAGCGTCGGGCTCTCCCAGCCTTGGCGATTCGTGCGCGTGCGGGACAAGGCGCTGCGCGCCGCTGTCCGCGCCGATTTCGCGCGGTGCAACGAGGCTGCCACATCCAGCTATGCGGATGCACGCGCCCAGGATTACGCCACCCTCAAACTGGCGGGGTTGGATGACGCCCCAGAGCACCTTCTCGTCTGCGTGGAGCGCGACCCGGACCAAGGCCACGGCCTGGGTCGTCGCACCCAGCCCGAGACGGCTCGGGATTCCGCCGTGTGCGCCATCCAACTGCTTTGGCTCGCGGCGCGGGCGAAGGGCCTCGGGATCGGCTGGGTCAGCATTCTCGAGCCAAGCCGCCTCCGCGCCCCGTTCGCGCTACCGGAGAGCTGGGACTGGGTCGCCTACCTCTGCCTGGGTTGGCCGGAATCCGAGGCACCCATCCCCGAACTGGAAACGCTCGGCTGGGAGCGACGGCGGCCTTTGGAGGAGGTTCTTTTCGAACGCTGAAAACGAAGAGGGCCGCTCGCGCGGCCCTCTGGCAAGGCGTGTCGGGATCTACTTCAGCCCGCGATTCTCCAGCATGGGCTCGACGGAGGGATCGGCGCCGCGGAAGTCGCGGAACATCTTGCCCAGGTCCTCCGTGTTGCCGCGGGAGAGGATCATCTTGCGGAAATAGTCGCCGTTCTTGCGCGTCAGGCCGCCGTGCTCGACGAACCACTGGAAGGCGTCGTCGCAGAGCATCTGAGTCCAGGGGTAGGCGTAGTAGCCAGCGGAGTAGCCGTTGCTCCAGATGTGGAGGAAGTAGCTGGAGCGGTAGCGGGGCGGCACATAGCTCAGGTTGATCTTGTCCTTGGTGAGCGCGTCCATCTCGAACTTGTCCGCGTCCTGCTTGGGCGCGGTCGCGGGCAGGCTGTGCCATTCCATGTCCAGCAGCGCCGCGGCGATGAGCTCGGTCATGTCGTAGCCCTTGTTGAACTTGCCGGACTTCTTCAGCTTGTCCACCAGCGCCTGGGGCATGGCCGCGCCGGTCTGGTAGTGACGCGCGTAGTGGGCGAACACCTTCGGGTTCGTGGCCCAGTGCTCGTTGAACTGGGAGGGGAACTCCACGAAGTCGCGGGCGACATTGGTGCCGGAAAGGGTCGGGTATTCCTGGCTGGCGAACATGCCGTGCAGCGCGTGGCCGAACTCGTGGAACATCGTCACCACATCGTCGAAGGAGAGCAGCGCGGGCTGGCCCGCCTCCGGCTTGGTGAAGTTGCAGACATTGTAGACGACGGGCTGGGAGCCGAGCAGCTTGGACTGGCCGACGAGGATATCCATCCAAGCGCCGCCGTTCTTGTTGTCGCGCTTGAAGTAGTCGCAGTAGAAGAGGGCGAGGTGCTTGCCGTCCTTGTCGAAGACCTCGAAGGTGCGCACATCCGGTTGCCACACGGGCAGGTCGTGGCGCTCCTTGAAGGTGAGCCCGTAGAGCTCGTGGGCGGCGTAGAAGACGCCATCCTGCAGCACGCGGTTCAGCTCGAAGTAGGGCTTCACCTGGCTCTCGTCCAAGTCGTACTTGGCCTTGCGCACTTGCTCGGCGTAGCGCTCCCAATCCCAGGGCGCGAGCTGGAAGCCGCCCTTGTCCGCGTCAATGGCGGCCTGGATGTCCTTGGCCTCGGCCTCGGCGCGGCCCGTGGCGGCGGGCACGAGGGCGCGGAGGAACTTCAGCGCGGCTTCAGGCGTCTTGGCCATCTGGTCCGAGAGCTGCCACGCCGCGAAGTTGGGGAAGCCGAGGAGCTTCGCCTTCTCTGCGCGGAGCTGGGCCAGACGCTCGATGATGGCGCGCGTGTCGTTGGCGTCGCCCTTCTCAGCGCGATTCCAGGAGGCGTTGAAGAGCGCTTCGCGCGTGGCGCGGTCGGCGAGATCCTGGAGATCCGGCTGCTGGGTGGTGTTCTGGAGCACGATCACCCACTTGCCGTCGAGGTGGCGGTCCTTGGCGGCCTGGGCGGCTGCGGCGATCTCCGCATCCGACAACCCGGCGAGCTGGGCCTTGTCGCTGATGACGAGGGCGCCGTCCTTGGCCGCGGCCAGCAGCTTGTTGTTGTACTGGGCTTCGAGGGTGGATTCCTCCTCGTTCAGCTTCTTGAGGGCGGCCTTGTCGGCGTCGTTCAGCTTGGCGCCGGCCTTCACGAAGCCCATGTAGTCCACTTCCACGAGACGCTTGGCTTCCGCATTCAGCCCGAGCTTGTCGCGCTTGGCGTAGATGGCCTCCACCCGGCTGAAGAGCTTGGTGTCCAGGTTGATGGCGTCGTAATGCGCGGCCAGCTTCGGCGCGATGGCCTCTTGCGTCTTCTGCAGCGTGTCATCGGTGTTGGCGCTGCTCAGCGCGCCGAAGACCATCTGGACGCGGTTCAGCATCTGCCCGGCCTTCTCCATGGCCACGATGGTGTTCTGGAAGGTGGGCGGCTTGGGGTTGTCCGCGATCTTGCGCATCTCCGC
>CAZKIM010000142.1:0-3792 GCA_964552855.1 uncultured Solibacteraceae bacterium
TGGCTCCGGTGGAGGGACTCGAACCCCCGACATCCTGATTAACAGTCAGGCGCTCTAACCAGCTGAGCTACACCGGACCGGAACGAATAGTTTACCGGGCAGGGGGCGGAATTCAAGCGGCGGGGCGGATGGGGCGGGGTAGGATGGCTGTTTCCGCCCCGAGGTATGCCATGCCGGAAGTGATGATCGGAATCGTGATGGGCTTCATCGCCTGGTTCATGATCCGCTATGTGGTGGGTGGGTTTTTCACGGTCAACCAGAACGAGCGGGCGGTGAAGACCTCCTTCGGGCGGGCGGAGCGGTTGGGGGAGGCGACCACCGCGCAGGATCCCGTGTCCGCGGGCCTGACGGAAGAGGAGAAGACCCGCTACGCCTATCCTCAGGTGCGGGTCATTCCGCCAGGCGGACCCTACTTCAAGTGGCCGTGGGAGAAGGTCTACAAGGTCTCCATCTCCACGGAGACGGCGAGCATGGCCATGGACCCCGGCGCGCCTTCAGCCAACCAGGGCGGCACGGTGCTGGAGGCGGTGACGAAGGACCAGCTCAACACGGGGCTGTCGGGGCAGATCCGCTTCAAGGTGAGCGAACGGAACCTCTACGCCTACCTCTTCGGCGTGAAGACGCCCATCGCCCATGTGATGGGCTACTTCGTCTCGATCCTCCGCGAGCGCATCGCCAACTTCGAAGCGCCGCCCGCGGCGGACGGCACGCCGGCGGTGCAGGCGGGCATCTCCATCAACGACCTCCGCAAGAACCTGCGGGACATCAACGAGCACATGGAGCAGGAGTGCGCGACCTCGGCCGCGCGCTACGGCATCCAGCTGGACGCCTCGCTCATCACGGCCATTGATCCGCCGCCGGAGGTGGAATCGGCGCTGGCGGCCATCAACACGGCCCACAACCAGGTGTCCTCCGACATCAGCCTCGCCCAGGCGGGCGCGGACCAGAAACTCACCCAGTCCAAGCGGGCCGTGGAGATCGAGACCCTGAAGGCGCAGGCCGAGGTGGAACCCTTGAAGCTCCTCGCCTCCCAGCTCGCCCAGCTCAAGGCCAATGGCGGCGAAGGCGCGCTCGACGCCTATCTGCGCAATGTGCGCCTGGACCTCTACGGCCAGGCCGGCCGCGTCGTGATGGAGACGAAGTGATGCTCACCCTGATCGCCGCCGCCGCCACCTTCTTCGCGTGCTTCATCGCCGTGCCCATCGTGCTGGGCCTGGCGCGGATGTTCGGCTTCTATGTGGTCGTCCAGGAGCGGCGCTGCCTCGTCTACATGCTCTTCGGCAAGGTGGTGGCGGTGCTGGATGAGCCCGGCCTCCATTCGCTCTGGTCCCATGTGGGCTGGCGCGCGCCCTTCATCAACTGGATCGGCAAGCGCTACCAGTTGGACTTGCGGCTGGATCAGGAATACCTGCGGAGCCAGCCGGTGAACTCGGAAGAAGGCGCGCCCATGGGCATCGGCATCTGGTACGAGATGTACATCAGCGATCCGGTGGCCTACCTCTTCAAGAACACGGACCCCCGGGGCTCGCTTAGCGCCAATGTGAGCAACTCCACCGTGCGCTGCCTCAGCAACATGCCGCTGGGCGACATGCTGTCCAACCGCCACGGCATGAGCCAGACCGTGCGGGACGAGGTCTCGCCGCAGTCCCACGACTGGGGCTACAAGCTCGGCTCGGTCTACATCCGCAAGGTCCACTTCCGCGACGCGGACATGATCCGGCAGATCGAGAGCAAGGTCGTGAACCGGCTGCGGCAGGTGACGGCCGCCATCAAGCAGGACGGCGTGAACCAGGTGAGCGTCATCACCAGCACGGCGGAGCGCCAGGCGGCGGTGGAGTTCGCCAAGGCGGGCGCCATCCGGCCCCAGATCGTCGGCGCGGCGCTGGACGAGATCTCCCGGGATCCTTCCGTGTCCAAGGCGATGTTCACAGTGCTGGAAACCCAGCGCGTCTTGGGCGGCAAGGCGGCGCTCACGCTCATTCCCGAAGGACGGGCGGTGCTGACGGATCTGCTGGCGGCGCCCTAGCGCCGCCTCAACCCTTCTGCAGCTCGACGAGGATCTGGCGGGCGCAGGCCTTCAGGGTCTCGATGACGCCGGTGCCCGCGTTGGCCACGGCTTCGAGCATGGGCTCGCCGCGGAAGCGGAGCAGGCGCTCCATCTCATCCACCGCCACGGCGGAGGGCATGTCCCGCTTGTTGAGCTGGAGCACATAGGGAATGGTGCGGATGTCGAAGCCGTTCTCCTTGAGGTTCGTCGCCAGGTTGGCGATGGCCTCGATGTTGGCTTCCATGCGGGGCTTCTGGCTGTCCGCCACGAAGATCACGCCGTCACAGCCGCGCAGGATGAGTTTGCGGCTCGCGTCATAGAACACCTGGCCCGGCACGGTGTAGAGGTGGAAGCGGACCTTGAAGCCCCGGATCGTGCCCATGTCCAGGGGCAGGAAGTCGAAGAAGAGCGTGCGGTCCGTCTCGGTGGCGAGGCTCACCAGCTTGCCCCGCTTGTCGGGGTTCGCCTGGTTGTGGATCCACTGGATGTTGGTGGTCTTCCCGCAGAGCCCGGGGCCGTAGTAGACGATCTTGCAGTTGATCTCGCGGCTGGCGAAGTTGATGAAGGTCATGGCTGGTCGTGGCCTCGTCAGTCGCCGAAGAGCTTGTCAATGTCCTCGTCCGTGATCTCGGAGAAGGGGCTCTCGATCGTCCCGCCGCCGGAGGCGGCTTCGGTCTGGGCCCGCTGCTCCACGCGGTCGAAGATCTCCTGGAGCTCCTTGCCCGTCTTCTTCACCCGCAGGCGCACGAGGGCGAGGCTGGAATTCTGGTCGAAGATGACGACGAGGATGCCCCGGCGCCCCACGAGGCTGATGTGCAGGTTGTCCTTCTCGCCCTCGTGGAACAGGAGGCTGAACTCCTTCTCCCCGATGAGCTTGGCGAGGCCATCCGTGGCGGCCACATTGCCGGCAGTGAGGGAGGCGAGGCTGGTGGCGTCAATGCTCTTCACATCTCCGGCCGCGGCGATCTGCTGGCCGTTCTTATCCACCAGGAACACCACCTTCGCCTGGGCATCTTTCGCGAGGCGGGCGGTGATCTCCTGGAGCAGCTTGAACTCCTCCTCGAACATCACCAGGTCTAACTTCGCCACAATGCCTCCGGATTTCCGGCCTTGAGAATACCGCAACCTTGAGGTCAATAGCCGGAAGTTGAACTGCCGCCCCCCTGGACCACCGCGACCGAGGCGGAAAGACCCAGCCGCGTGGCGCCCGCTTGGACCATCCGCAGGGCCTCGCGGTAGGTGCGGATGCCGCCCGAGGCTTTGACGCCGCAGGCGGTTCCGACGGTCCTTCGCATTAGGGCCACATCAGCCTCGGTGGCGCCGCCCGTGGAGAAGCCGGTGGAAGTCTTCACGAAATCCAGCCCCGTCGCCACGGCGGCCTGGCAGGCCCGGATCTTCTGCGCCTCATCCAGCAGGCAGGTTTCGAGAATCAGTTTGAGTACCGCCTCGCCGCGCGGGACGGCCTTCCGCACGAGCGCGAGTTCGGCTTCCACCGGCTTCCAGTCTCCGTCCAAGGCTGGGCCGAGGGGCAGGACCATGTCCACCTCCCGCGCGCCCGCGTCGAGGGAGGACGCGGCTTCCGCGGCCTTTTGCGCGGCGGTGGTCGCGCCCAGGGGGAACCCCACGACGGTGCAGACGCGCACCGGAGCGTTTCGGAGTCGGGCCGCCGCGCGGGCCACCCAGGCGGGGTTCACGCACACGGCGGCGAAGCCGTGTTCAAGGGCCTCGTCGCAGAGCTGGTCGAG
>CAZKIM010000143.1:0-3782 GCA_964552855.1 uncultured Solibacteraceae bacterium
GGTTAGAACGCGCCGTCGCCTGGATCTGCAAGCTGCCCCATGTGCGCGAGACGATCCCGTACCCCCGCATGATGGGGACGCTGAGGCCGTAGCGGGCTTCGGGTTTTCAGGCTTCAGGCATCGGGTCTCTGTGCTTACCGAGCGGCCAAATCACGGGTAAGAGGCTCGCAAATAGGCCCGACGCCTGAAGTCCGAGGCCCCCTCACAACTGCATTACATACCCAGGCAACTTCTGGAACGCTTCGCGCAGGGGCTTCTCCTGCTGGTCGTTCTCCAGCACCACCCAGAAGGTGAGGCTCAGGTAGGCGCCCTTGCAGTTGGTGTGGTGCGCTCGGTCGTCTTCGGCCTGGGGGCCGAGGTGTTCGAGGATGAGCGCGGCGACCATCTCGGCTTGCAGCTCGCCCATGCGGCCGATGACTTTCAGCGGCACTCGCGTGGGGTAGGTGACTTCGGCGCGGCCTTCGATGACTTCCATGCTTTCAAGGATGCCCGAAGCGGCGATTCTTGACCGCAGCGCTCAGGGTTTTCAGATATTTGGGCTTGATTTGAGTCAAGCCGGGCGGGAGGGTAGAAGCGCACCATGTTCTCTGCGGGCGGTATTCGGGAGGATGGCCATGGGACTTCTCCAACGGTTGGAACTTCAGCCGCGACCGTTGGTGAGGGCGGCCCTCACGACGGCCGGAGTGGCGGGTCTCGTGGCGCTCGGCAGCCGCGGCGGGCGGTGGCTGGATCCCGCGCTGCTCGGCTACCTGCTGGCGACGCTCTTCGCCACCTTCGGCATCGCCTACCGCTACTGGGACTGGGTGGACCGGCCTCCGACCTGGATGTTCTTCCGCCATTCCTTAAAGACACTCGCGAGCCCCAAGGGCTTCAAAGCCTTCTTCAAGATGGGCACGGCGGCGGCGGATCAGATCGTGCTGCAGCGGTTCATCGAGAAGCGCAGCCTCAAGCGCTGGGGCGCGCACTTCCTGCTGTCCTGGGGCTGCCTGCTGGGCTTCGCCATCACCATCCCGCTGGTGTTCGGCTGGGTGCGCTTCACCTCCGCGGGCCTGGACGCGACGCGCTACCAGGCGTGGGTGATGGGCGTTCCGGCCTTTACCTTCCCGTTGGATTCGCTGCTCGCGACGCTCACCTTCCACGCCCTCGACATCGCGGCGGTCATGGTCATCGCGGGCTGCGCGCTGTCCTTCCTGCGCCGCCACCAGGATGAAGGCGACACCGCCACCCAGCGCACGGATCTGGATCTGATGCCGCTGCTGCTGCTCATCGCCGTGAGCGCGACGGGCATCATGCTCACGGTGTCCGAGGCCTACCTGCAGGGGCGGAACTTCCACACCATCGCCTACCTGCACGAGCTGACGGTGATCCTCCTGCTGCTCTCGCTGCCCTTCGGCAAGCTCTTCCACATCGTCCAGCGTCCGGCGCAGATCGGCGTGAAGCTCTACAAGGAGCAGGGCGAGGCGGAAGGGCGGATGCCCTGCAAGGCCTGCGGCGCGGCCTTCATCCGCGCCAACCAGCGGCGGGATCTGGAAGAGCTGTGGGACCGTCTCGACCTCAAGGGCGCCACGCACGAGGGCGGACGCTTCCATCACCTGGATCTCTGCCCGCGCTGCAAGCGGCGGCTCGTGGCGAAGAGCCAGTCTAGGCGCCTTGGCGGCGGCTTCGACCCCTTCCACGGGATGGCGCTGCCCACCGAGCCGATCCCTGATCCCACGACCTGGAGCGCGAAATGAGCCAGCTGCCGAACTCCCTCGATGAGCTGGTCCATTCCTTCGGCCCGCACCTGAACCTCGCGCCTCCCGGGGGGTGGCAGGACGAGCCCGTGCCGGACAAGGTCGTGAAGACCCACTGCTGCTTCTGCGGCCAGCAGTGCGGCATCCAGCTCAAGGTGAAGGACAACCAGGTCATCGGATTCGAGCCCTGGGAGGACTTTCCCTTCAACAAGGGCAAGCTCTGTCCCAAAGGCGTGAAGCGCTACCTCCAGGGCAACCACCCGGACCGGCTGAAGAAGGCGCTCATGCGCGGCGAGCACGGCTTCGTGGAGGCGGATTGGGAGAAAGCCATGGCCCATGTCGCCGCGAAGATCCAGGAGGTGCAGGCGAAATACGGCCCCCATTCCTTCGCGGTGCTGAGCGGCGTCTCCATGAGCAACGAGAAGAGTTACCTCACGGGCAAGTTCGCGCGGCTCGGCATCGGCACGCGGAACTTGGACTACAACGGCCGCCTCTGCATGGTGAGCGCGGGCGCGGGGAACAAGCGGGCGTTCGGGGTGGATCGCGCGGCGAATCCGTGGACGGATATCGAGAAGGCGGATGTGATCTGGGTGCAGGGCTCGAACATCGCCGAATGCTCGCCCATCACGACGGACTACATCTGGCGCGCGCGTGATCGCGGCGCGCGGCTCATCGTCGTGGATCCGCGCATCACGCCCATCGCCCGCACCGCGGACCTGGTGCTGCCGCTGAAGCCCGGCAGCGACTGCGCGCTCACCAACGGCATCCTCCACCTGCTCCACAAGTGGGACCTCGTGGACTGGGCCTTCGTGAAGGAGCACACCCACGGCTTCGAGGAGGCGCTCGCGGCGGTGAAGAACTGCACGCCGGAGTGGACCTCGGAGCTGACGGGTCTGCCCGTCGAGGCCATCGAGAAGGCCGCGCGGTGGTGGGGCGAGGCGAAGACCAGCATGCTGCTCCACGCCCGCGGCATCGAGCACCAGAGCAAGGGCGCGGACAATGTGAGCTCCTGCATCAACATGGTGCTGGCCACGGGTCGCATCGGCCGCGAAGGCTGCGGCTACGGCACCATCACGGGCCAGGGCAACGGCCAGGGCGGTCGCGAGCACGGCCACAAGTGCGACCAGCTCCCGGGCAACCGCGACATCGAGAACCCCGAGCACCGCGCCCACATCTGCAAGGTTTGGAATTGCACGGATGAAGAGCTGCCCCACAAGGGCGTGACGGCCCAGGAGATCATGAACGCGATTCATGCGGGCGAGATCAAGGGCCTGATGCTGCTCTGCTTCAACCCGGTCGTGAGCCTGCCCAACACGGATTTCACGCGGGAAGCGCTCTCGAAGCTCGACTTCATGGTGGGCATGGACTTCTTCCTGAGCGAATCCATGCACTACGCCGATGTGGTGCTGCCAAGCGCGCTCCAGGAGGAAGACGAAGGCACGACGACTTCCGCCGAAGGGCGCGTCATCAAGATCGCCAAGGCCGTGGAGTGCCCGGGCGACGCCAAGCCCGACTGGGAAATCATGGTGGATCTCGCCAAGCGTCTCGGCCGCGGCAAATTCTTCGACCACTTCACCAGTTCCCGCTCCATCTTCGAGGAACTGCGGAAGGCTTCTTCGGGCGGCACGGCGGACTACGGCGGCATCACCTACGAAAAGATCGAGAAGCAGATGGGCGTGTTCTGGCCCTGCCCGACGGAAGACCACCCCGGCACGCCGCGACTCTTCGAAGGCGGCAAGTTCATGCACCCGGATGGCAAGGCGAAGTTCTATCCGACACCCTGGCGACCCGCGATGGAAGTGGTGGATGGCGACTACCCCATCTGGCTCACTACGGGCCGCGTGGTCTACCACTACCTGAGCGGGACGCAGACGCGGCGCATCGGCTTCCTCGTGGAGCAATGCCCGCATCCCTACCTGGAGATCCATCCGCGCCTCGCGGAACGCTATGGACTCCAGGAGGGCGACGCGGTGGAGATCGAGAGCCGACGCGGCTCCATGGTGCTCCCCGCGAAGGTCGTCACGACCATCCGCCCGGACACGGTGTTCA
>CAZKIM010000144.1:0-1258 GCA_964552855.1 uncultured Solibacteraceae bacterium
TCGAAGCCGACGAGGGAGCCGGGGTTCACGACGAGGCCGAGGTCGGGCTGGACGCCGCGGAGGAGTTGGCGGAGGGGCAGCGCCTTGGCGTGCTGGAAGGTGTTGGACTGGACGCCCGCCGCGATGGCGCGCAGCGGGCTCGTGAAGACGGCGAGCGCCGGAAAACCGCCGGGACGATCCAGCACCATCGGCGCGGCTTCGGGATCCCAGCTCCCATCCCCAAGCAGGGGTTTGTCGAGCATCACGCCCACTTCGGATTCCATGAACAGGTTCATGAAGGCCTGCTGGGAGGCCTCGTCCTTCTGGGCGCCGAGGAGGGCGGCTTCGAGGGGGTTTGCGGGCGTGAAGGCGTTCATGGGGACTCCGATCCTCCAGTATGCCGCAGGCCCGCCTAGCTCTCTTTCCGGATCTCCACGATCTCGCCGCCGCTGATGCGAAGCAGCTCTTGAAGAGCTGGGTCGTTGCGGAGGCGGTCTTCGGGGCGCTCGACGGGTGCCGCTCCTTCGAAGGCGAGGACCAGGCGGGCCACGCCCAAGGCGCGGAGGAGGCCGGGGTTGGCCTGATCGCGCTCCAGATCCTGGGCTGTGGTGCGAGCGTTGGCGGGAAATCGGAGGGCGAGTTCCTGACCATCGAAGGAGAGGGCCGTCGCCATCTGGAACACGGGGATGAGCGCGCGGAACCGCCCTTCCTCCGCGGTTTTCAGGGCTTCGGCGCCCGCCTGGCGCAGGGCATCAGGCTTCGCATTGGCCTGTAGGGCCATGCGGGTTGGCGTCACGGAAGAGGCGGCCTTCACGGGCTCAGGCGCGGGCCGCGGGATGGGCGCCGGAGCCGCGCTAGGGCGGGGCGGAGGCGAGGTCGGAGCTGCGATGCGGGCGGCGCCCGTCAGAGATTCGAGGGGCGCGAGGTGGGGCAGCTGGGCGGCGGTGATGAGCGCCAGTTCCACGACGACGCGGGGCAGCGCCGTATCGCGGAGATCCCGCTCGCGCTGGAGCAGAAGCTGAACGATGCGGGCCCAGCGCAGCAGATCCTGCGGACCTTTCCCGGCGCGAACCTCTTGCTCCACCCGCATGCGCAGGGCCGTCACCAGCTCGCGCCAGAAGGTGGTCCAGTCGGCGCCAAGCGAAGCCAGCGCCTCGCAATGGTCGAGCACCGCCGCCGTGTCGCCGGAGGCCAGCGCCTCCAGCACACCCTGGACGCGCACCGCCGGGACGATGCCGAGCTGCTCGCGGACGGCCTCTTCCAGCACCTTGCCATCGCC
>CAZKIM010000144.1:1358-3771 GCA_964552855.1 uncultured Solibacteraceae bacterium
AAGGCCTGCTGGGAGAGCATGTGCACTTCGTCAATGATGTAGACGCGGTAGCGGCAGAAAGCGGGTCGTGTCTGCACCTGGTCGCGCAGCGCGCGCGCGTCATCCACGGAGGCGCGGGAGGCCGCGTCAATCTCCACGATGTCGAGGTTCTGGTCCGGCTTCTCGGCCGCGAGGCAGGGCTCGCAGACGCCACAGGGTTCGGCGGTCGGTCCTTGCGCGCAATTCAGCGAGCGCGCCAGGATGCGCGCCGTGCTCGTCTTGCCCGTGCCCCGTACGCCGGCGAAGAGGTAGGCCTGATGCAGCTTGCCTGTCTCCTTCGCGCGCTTCAGCGCGTTGGACAGCGCCTTGACGCTCGCCTCCTGCCCCACGAGGTCCGAGAGCAGGCGGGGGCGGTATTTCAGGGCCAGGGTGGTCATGGAAGGGTTAGTTTCGCATAGGCCGAGAGAAATGAACTCACCACGGAGGACACGGAGGGCACAGAGAAAATCATTCACAAATACCTCTGTGATCTCCGTGTTCTCCGTGGTGAATGCACTATCCTTTCCTAATGCAGGTGCTTGTCTCAGGATCATCGGGGTTCGTGGGTCGGGAGGTGGTCCGGCAGGCGCTTCTCAAGGGCTGCCAGGTCTTCGCGATGGTGCGGATGCAGGGCGATGCCCACCTGGACGCGGAGGCGGTCGCTTCCGGACAACTGGTTCCCGTGCCCTTCGGCGCGGAAGCCGAAGTGCTGATCACGGGCTTCGGCCTGGACACCAGCCCCGTGGTCATCAATTGCGCGGGCATCCAGCGGGAGCGGTCTCGGGTGGAGCTGGAAGCCGCAGGTCCAGGCGCAGCGGAAGACTTGGCCCGGGTGGCGGATGATCTGGAAGCCCAGCGCCTGGTACACCTCTCGCCGCTGCTGAAGGCGGATGATCCCTTCACCCAAACCAAGCGAGAAGCGGAAGCGCGCATCCGACGCTGCACTCGACCCACGGCGATCCTCCGGGCCGCACCGGCTTGGGGCATCGGCGATGGACTGCTGGACGAGGTGGGCGCGTGGATGATGCGGAGTCCCGTGATTCCGCGCTTCCTGGAAGAAGTCGCCCTTCAGCCGATGGATGTGGAGGATCTCGCCCTCGCACTCCTGGCCGCCGAACCCGGCGAGGCGGAAGCAGGCGGAACCCGAATCACCTGGGGCGAGCTGCTCGAGCAGTGCGCCAACGCAGCCGGGAAGAAACTGATGGGGCCGCGTCTTTCCGAAAAGGCCGCGCTCCGCCTCGCACGGTGGTTTGGAAGCCGCGCGTTCGGCGCGGATCTGGTGCCGTTCACGGAGGACGGATTTCGCCGCCATGCGCTTGGCTACGAGGTGACCACCAACGCCCTTCCCCACCTGCTGGGCCGAGAGCCCAGGTCCCTCGCGGACTACTTGAGCACCGAGTGGCCCTATCGCGCGGGAGCCTGAGGCCTTCAGCCCGCGATGGCATGGTCGAAGAGTCCGGGCTGGATGGAAGGATCCCGCTTGGGCAAGACCACTTTCTCGGTTTGGAATGGCTCCCGCCGAGCGCCGCGCCGCAAGGTGGGAAACACTTCGGCGATGGCCTTGCGGACGCCCGCCATATAGTCGGAATCGAGGATGTGCAGCCAGCCATGCTCGCGCAGCAGCGCGTAGAAAGGATCTTCCGGCAGCAGCCCCACACTCCCCACCCACACCGAAGCCGCGCCGCTCGCCTTGGCGCGGCGGGCGTAAGCGGCTGGATCGCGCATCGGCATGAGGGGCGCGGCGGCGATGTTCACCCGCAGGCCCGCCGCCACGAGCCGTTCCACCGTGGACCAGCGCGTGGGGATGGGCGGCGCGTCCGGTTCCGTCACCTGCCGCACCGTGTCGTCATCGGTGGGGATGCTGAAACCCACGCTGAGCCGCTTGCCGAAGGCCGCGAGCAGGCCCAGATCCTGGAGGATCAGCGGCGCTCGGGTATGGACGATGACGCGGGTGGTCGGACAGCGGAGCAGCACCTCCAGGCAGCGCCGCGTGAGGCGCAGATCACGCTCGATGGGTTGGTAGGGATCTGTCGCCGAAGCCATGAAGACCGTCTGCTCATGGAGCTTGTGCCGCTCGCGCCAGAGCAGTTCGGGGGCGTTCATCTTCGGCGCGATCCAGCGTCCCCAATCGCCGGTCTCGTGCAACACGCCGCGCGGCGCGCCTGGGATCTGGGCTGGATACTGTCGGACATAGCAGTAGCGGCAGCCATGGCTGCAGCCGCGGTAGGGATTCAGCGAGTAGCTGAATCCGTAGACCGGATCCTTCTGATGCCGCAGGATGCTGCGGGCGTCCTCCGGCTCCACGGAGGCGCCATGGAAAAGGGCGGGAAGTTCATGCAGGGCCAGGGCCATGCATGAAGTTTCGTCTTATTTTCGCCTTCGTCAAGCCTCACGG
>CAZKIM010000145.1:0-3768 GCA_964552855.1 uncultured Solibacteraceae bacterium
CGGGGCCGACGATGGCGATCACGCGGCCGGTGAGCTGGTTGGACATGGGGACCTCATTTGAAGGGAGGGCAAAGAGAGACGGCTGTTGGAACATTTCTTTGGGATTAGGCGTTGGCTAGAGCTTTTGAACTTGAAGCGATGAGATGACACGCTTTGCAGCGGCCTTGAGGAAAGCAAGGTCCTTCTCCTTGTCGCCCTTGGTCTGGGCGAAGAGCGCTGAGAAATGGACTTCTACCCACTTCCCTTCTTTCAGGGATTCGAAGTAGATGTTCATCTGCCTGAGTTCGGCTTCGTTTTCTTTGAGGCCAGTCGCAGCCTTGGCGCTCTTAACAAGCGCCCGGGCAGCATCGCCAAGCCCTTGCTCGCTGGTGGTGTAAGAGAACAAGACGCCTTCAGGTTTGGCGATCCTCTCAACCTCCAGTCGAAATACGGATTGCTCCGAAGGCTCCAAATCAAAGAAGGACTCCGGGAGCCTCTCCATGACCGCGCTCTGAACCAGTTTTGGGAGCGTGGCCCCTTCTGGGATGTCATCCACCAGGACCGACAGGATCAACCGATCACCCAGATCCTTCGTAAGTGAGTCGGTGGAGGAATACTGGCCGAGGCTGTAGTAACTCCCATGCAAGTTCTGGAGACCGGAAACCTGCTCGAAGCCCTGCAGATCAACCGATACCTTCAAGCCTGCCCCCTTCAGCACGGTCGGGACGGGCGTCCCGGCTAGGCCCGCGAGAGGTGCAGCGAGGAGGAAGAGTGCGGCGAGGGGCTTCATGCGTTCGCCCCGGACACGATCTCGATGATCTGGTTGGTGATCGCGGCTTGGCGGATCTTGTTCATGGTCAGGGTGAGCTTGGAGATCATTTCGCCCGCATTGTTGCTGGCCTTGTCCATGGACGCCATGCGCGCGCCGTGCTCGGAGGCGCTGGATTCCAGCAGGCCGCGAAGCAGCGTGATGCCCAGGTAGCGGGGCAGCAGGCTTTCCAGGATCGTGTTCGCATCCGGTTCCAGCAGCGGCGCGACCTGGAAGGGGCGTTCCTCCACCGGAGGCAGCTCCACCGGGAAGACCCGGAGCACGGTGGGCTCCTGGGACATGGCGGAATGGAAGTGGTTGTAGACGAGGTAGAGCGCGTCAATCTCGCCGTCCATGTATTGCTGTGCCGCCTCGTCCGCGAGGGACTGGGCGACGCGATCCAGACCGGCGAGCGGCACGCCCGTGTGCTCGCTCACGGGCTTGATGCCCTGCTTGCGGGCCCAGTCATTGGCGCGCTTGCCCACGGCATCCACGGTCACCTTCACGCCGTCCTTGGAACGGAGGAAGGCCAGAGATTTCTTCAGCACATTGGCGTTGAAGCCGCCGCAGAGACCTTTGTCGCTCGCCACCACGACCACGCGAATTACTTTCTCAGGGCGCGGGTTGGTGAAGGCCATGGCGATAGGGCCGAACTCGGCGTCATCGCCTCCCTGCACCGCGGAAACGACGGAGAGGGCCATGTCCTGGAGCTTCGCCGCGTAGGGACGCATGGCGGCGAGACGCTCCTGGGACTTCCGCAGCTTCACCGCGGAAATCATCTTCATGGCCTTCGTCACCTGCTGGGTGTTCTTCACCGAGCGGATGCGGCGCCGGATGTCCTGGAGACCGGCCATGGGCTTAGGCTCCCGTGGGGGCGCTCAAGGAGGCGAGGAAGCCTTCCTTGAACGACGCGACCTGGGTCTTGAGGGCGGCCTTGGCGTCGTCGGAGAGCTGCTTGCTCTGAGCGATGCCGCGCAGCACCTCCGGCGCGTTCACGCGCAGGTGATCGAGCAGCTCGGTCTCGAAGCGGCGCACTTCGGACACCGCGATGTCGTCCACGAACCCGTTGGTGGCCATCCAGATGGAGGCGACCTGCTCTTCCACCGGCATGGGCTGGTACTGGCCCTGCTTGAGGATCTCCACCAGGCGCGCGCCGCGGTTCAGCTGGGCGAGCGTGGCCTTGTCGAGGTCGGAACCGAACTGGGCGAAGGCCGCCAGCTCGCGGTACTGGGCGAGATCCAGCTTGATCGTGCCCGCGACGCTCTTCATGGCCTTGATCTGGGCGCTGCCGCCCACGCGGCTCACGGAGATGCCCACATTCACCGCCGGGCGGACGCCCGCGTTGAAGAGATCGCTCTCAAGGAAGATCTGGCCGTCGGTGATGGAGATGACATTGGTCGGGATGTAGGCGCTCACATCGCCCGCCTGGGTCTCGATGACCGGCAGGGCGGTGAGGGAACCCGCGCCGCGCTCGTCGCTGAGCTTGCAGGCGCGCTCGAGCAGGCGGGAGTGGAGGTAGAACACATCGCCGGGGTAGGCTTCGCGGCCGGGAGGACGGCGCACGAGCAGCGAGATCTCGCGGTAGGCGGCGGCCTGCTTGGAGAGGTCGTCGTAGACGCAGAGCACATGCTGGCCGGCGTTGTCCTTGCCCGCGGGCTTGCCGTCCTTGCCATGCCACATGAAGTATTCGCCCAGCGCCGCGCCGGTCATGGGCGCGAGGAAGAGCATGGGCGCAGGGTCGGAGGCGGTGGCCGATACCACGATGGTGTGGCCCATGGCGCCGTACTGCTCCAGCGTCTTCACGACCTGCGCGACCGTGGAGGCCTTCTGGCCGATGGCGACATAGATGCAGATGACGCCGTTGCCCTTCTGGTTGATGATCGTGTCCACCGCGACGGCGGTCTTGCCGGTCTGGCGGTCGCCGATGATCAGCTCGCGCTGGCCGCGGCCCACGGGGATGAGGCTGTCAATGGACTTGAGGCCCGTCTGCATGGGCTCGTGCACGCTCTTGCGGTCCACGATGCCGGGGGCGATGCGCTCGATGGGGTTGAAGGCGGCGGCCTGGATGGGGCCCTTGCCGTCAATGGGCTCGCCGAGGGCGTTCACCACGCGACCCACGAAGGCCGGGCCGACGGGGATGGACATGATCTTGCCCGTGCGCTTGACCTGGTCGCCTTCCTTGATGGCGTCCGAGGAGCCCAGGATGATGATGCCGACATTGTCTTCTTCGAGGTTGAACGCGAGGCCCATGACCTTCTCGGCGCCTTCGCCCAATTCGAGCAGCTCACCGGCCATGACCTTCTCAAGGCCGTAGGCGCGGGCGATGCCGTCGCCGACGCTGATGACGGTGCCGACTTCGGCCACATCCACCTGAGCGTCGAAGCCCTCGATCTGGCTACGGATGATGCGGGAGATCTCTTCCGCGCGAATGTCCATGGATTCCTCCGGGGATCTTCAGAAAGTCAGAAATTTTGAAATTTAGACGGTCAGGAGCTGCTGCTTGATCTGCGCGAGCTTGCCGCGAAGCGAGGCGTCGAGCACGGTGGAGCCCACCTGCACCTTCAGGCCGCCGATGAGGGCCGGGTCCTGATGGAACGCGAGCCGCACGGTCTTGCCCGTGCGCTTGGCGAGGGCCTGGGACAGGGCCTGGGCCTGGGCATCGTTGAGAGGCTGGGCGGATGCGACCTTCGCCTCCACGATCCCGGCGCGCTCATCGGCGAGTTCGTGGAAAGCCTGGCGGATGGCCGCGGTGCAGTCGAGGCGACCGGCCTCGGCGACGACCTTGAAATAGCGTCGCAACAGATCCGACGCTTGGGCGGCGCCCAGCACGGCGTCGAAGGCGAGGGCCTTCTTCTTGGGCGTCTGCATCGGTGAGACGGCGAGACGCGCGAGATCGGCGTTGCCCGCGACGAGGGCGGCGATGCGATCCAGCTCCTGACCGACGGCCGGGACGGATCCAGCCTTCTCGCCGAGATCCAGCA
>CAZKIM010000146.1:0-3731 GCA_964552855.1 uncultured Solibacteraceae bacterium
CGGGATAGGTGATGGTGCTGCTCACCGTGGCGTCCGTCTCTTCCTGCAGCAGGCGATACACGCGCATGGTGATGTCGTAGACGAAGTCGGATTCCCAGAGGCCGTTGGCCATGGCGCCTTTGTCCACGCCGCCGTGGCCCGCGTCCAGCACGATGCGCACGCCCTTGAGGCGCGGGCCCGCGTCCACGCGCGCGGTGCGGCGCACTTCGGCCCGGACTTCCTGTTCTTCGGCGAGGGCCTTCGTGCCTTCGGGCTGGAAGGGGTCCGCGAGGGCATCCAGTGGAATCTTCACCAGCGTCCCGGGCGGAATGCCGCGGATGTCGGCGATGCCGCTGCGCCGCGCGATGGCGTTGGCGAGGTCGTTCACATCCTTCGGGTCAATGCGGTCGGTGTAACGCAGCACGACCGCGGAGTAGAGCGCCTCTCCTTTGCGCATGTGATACGCGGCGTAAGCGCCTTGGGCGTCCTTGTCGAAGCTGAGGAGTGCGCGGTAGGCGTTGGTGCGCGCCTCGTCATCCATCTGGTCTTCGGGCTGGGAACGGTCGGGGTGCCCGCTGCCCTGCCCTCCCAGTTCCTTCACCAGCAGTTCGGATGGGATGGCCCACGCGTCTCCCGCCACCAGCTTCTCGGGCAGGCTGGGGTTCGCGGCCATGAGCTTGTCGTAGTTCTGTCCGTGCCCCGTGAAGAGCGCGCTGATGAGCCAGACGGATTCGAGGGCCGGATACCGCACCACATGGGTGACGCTGGCGCGGCCCCATTGATCCTTCGGGAACAGCGCGATGAGCGCCCAGCGCTTGCCGTCAGGACTGAGATCCGAAAAGGCGATCCACTCCGAGCGGCTCGCGCCCGCGCGAAGGAATCCGTTGGGCAGGTCCGCGCCTTCAACGCTGATGCCGGCCTTGTACTGGAGCTTCACCCGCGCGCTTCCGCCGCCGGGCAGCGGCGCGGGGACCGTCACCGGCTGCGGCGCGTCCTGCGCGACCAACATCGCCGGAAGGATCGCCGGAAAGAGCGCCGGAAGGAGCAGCCGCCCGAAAGGCTTCACGCCTTCCATGGCACCTCGTCCGGATTCGTCGCGCCGGTGCCGAAGCCGCCATCGCCGCTCATGCCTCCGCGCACCCAGGCGCGCATGGCGTCCTGCATGCCGTCGGGGTCCTCGCTGCGCTCGCGCAGGAAACGACCGAGACGGCGCTCCAGATGGCCCGCGCCTTCTTCCAACAGGAAGAGCCGTTCGTGGATGCGATCCACCTCGCCCTTGGCCGCGGAAGGCGGCACCTTCATCGCGCCCATGTCCAGCGTGGCCGCGGTGAGGGTGAACATCCATTCCAGATCGCCGGAGAGGATGCGGAGCTTGGCCTTCACCGGCCTCATGCCGCGCGAGAGGGCCTCGAAAGCTTCGCGGCTTTCCGCCGGATTGCCTTTGCGCAGGGAGAGTTCCTTCACTTCGCCGTGCTCGGCGGCGAGCGTCACCGCGTCATCCACGAAACAGGCGGAATGGTCGCCCGTCTCGCCCGAGGTTCCGCCTTCGGCCGTGCCGCGCATCCACAGCCAGAGGACGAATTCCTCGCCGAGGAAGCGGCCCTGCTCGATCAGTTCCAGGGGCTTCATCAGGCTTCCTCCACCGCGAGGTCAAGGGGATCCAACGCAGCGAGCGCTTCGGCGGGGAGCGCGTGGGCCACCCGGCTCGCGAGCACCAACGGCGCCATGGGCTGCAATTCGCAGCCGAAGGATTTCATGAAGAGCTTGGTGAGGGCCTCCTGGGACCGGGACGCGGAGGCCGTGGTCCAGAGCTGGCCGCCCTTCAGGTCCCAGGCGACCTCCACGACCTTCAGCGCGGGCAGGACCTTCCTCATGAGCTCGGCCTTCACTTCGTCCTGCACGGAAATGCGCGCTTCGCGCCCGATGCGGACGAGATCCTTCTCCGCCATGAGGCGCCGCAGGCGCAGGTCCACATGGGCCTTGAGCAGCGCGGTGGGCACGCGGCGCGTGTCGAGGCGCAGCGAGAAGAGCGCGAAGCGGTCCTGGACCACCCAGTCGGGTTCGGCGGGAATGAGCAGTGGATTGCGCCAGTCCACCCAGCCCATGCGTTCCTCATCGAGCCCATCCTCGAAGGGGCGGAAGCGGTCCTGGGCCAGGCCGGAGACGAGATCCTTCTCGTCGGGCACGGGGCCGAGCACGAGGAAGCGCTTGAGGCTGAGGCTGCCTTGGGAAAGACTCACGCTTTGGCTCCCAGGATGCGGCGCATGCGGTGGAGCAGGCCCGGCGTCTCACCCGACACGGGGTTCGACGGGACCGCATCCGATTCGGGCTGGGTCAGGCGGATGGGCTCGCCCGGCCCGGGCAGGGGCAGCGCGGGATCATCCAGCATCAGGAGGACGCCGGTGATGTTGTCCCTGCCGCCGTGGGCGTTGGCCGCGTCCACCAACGCTTCCAGCAGGCGGCGGGGCGGCAGGGGCTCCGCGAGGATCTCGGCGATGCGGTCGTCGGGCACTTCGCCATGCAGGCCATCCGAACAGCAAAGGATGCGATCGCCGCGCCGCAGATCCAACCTGCTGACGGGAATCCTCAACGGGTGCGTGGAGCCGAGGGCCTGCGTGATCATGTTCCGCTGCGGGTGGGTCTTCGCCTCTTCCGGCGTCAGCGCGCCCTGGGTGATGAGCTCGTGGATGAGGGTCTGGTCCGTGGTGAGCTGATGGAGCGCGCCCTGGCGGAAGAGGTAGGCGCGGGAATCCCCCACCTGCGCGATGTAGGCCCAGCGGCTCCACACCAGCAGCGAGGTCAGCGTGGAGCCCATGCCGCGGGAGGCCCGCTCCGAATCGGCGTAGCGCAGCACGGAGCGGCTCGCTTCCTGAGCCGCGCCAGCCATGGCCGAGAGGATGCGCCGCTCGGGACCATCCGGCCCCGCGTGGCGGCCCCAGTGGAGGTAGAGATGGAGATTCATGGCGGCCAGACCTTCACGGCTGGCGATCTCGCCCGACGCCGCGCCGCCCATGCCATCCGCCACCGCGGCGAGAAAGCCCGCGTGGCCCACCTCGAAGCCGCGGCCGCCCTCGTTGATCACGGGCTCTTCGCCATCGAGGGCGCTCAGGAGATAGGCGTCCTCGTTGTTCTTGCGGATGCGACCCGGGTGGGTGATGGCGGCGTAGTCAATCTGCATGAGGCTGCGATGTGGACAGTGTCACAAGGGGGGAACTGTGGCGGGACTTTCATCTTATCCTGCGGGAGAGGTGAAGCCGAGATGGAGACGCCGCTGGACCTGCTGATCGTCGGTGCCGGACCGGCTGGCATCGCGGCGGGCGTGGAGGCCCGTCTGGCGGGCCTGGAGCGCATCCAGCTCCTGGAGAAGGGGCCGAAGGCCAGCTGGTCCATCCAGAAGCTCTACGCCCCCGGTAAGCGCGTGGACCGGGCCTACCTGGGCCAGGACGCGCCCCGGGAAGGCGCCATGGACATCCAGGACTGCTCCAAGGACGCCTGCATCGCCCAGCTGGACCAGGCCATCAAGGAGCACCGGCTCCCCGTGGAATGCGACGCGGAGGTCTGGAAGGTCACCAAGGGCGAGGATGGGATCTTCACGGCGGTGGACGCGAAAGACCGCACCTGGCGCGCCCGGGCCGTGGTGCTGGCCATCGGCGTGTACGGGCGGCCCAACAAGCCTGGCTATCCGATCCCTCCATCCCTGAAGGCCCAGGTTCATTTCGACCTCAACCAGATCCCGAGCGGCACGCGCGTCC
>CAZKIM010000147.1:0-3666 GCA_964552855.1 uncultured Solibacteraceae bacterium
GCGTGCTGCTCACCACCTTCATCGAGGGCGTGCTCGTCCACGGGAAGGCGGAGCCCCGCGTGCTGCTCGTGCCCAACCCGCACACGCCGCACCGCGGCCTGTTGATGCCCGTGCAGGTGCCCTGGGCGCCCGGCTTCCTGCCTTCCGCGCTCCTCACGGCGCAGATCCAGCAGACCTGGGGCATTCCCTTCCGCGTGGTGGACAAGGCCGCGAGTCTGCCCGTGGTCTTTGACGAACGCACGAGCCGTCTGCCGACGCCATGGCTCTTCCGCCTCGAAAGCCTCGAAGGTCAGCAGCGCCTCTACCTCACGCACCTGCTCCGCGCCAAAGCGCCCGATGCCGAACTCCCCGCCGCGCCCGCCGGAACCCGCTGGGTGACGGAAGAGGAGATGGCCAGCGTCGAACTGGTCCCCGGCATCCGCCGCCTCTTCCAAGCCGCCTTCGCGGCGGCGAAAGAAGGCTGACGCCTACTTCGCGCCCTGGTGCGCGTGGATGTACGCGAGGGCCTTGGCTTCCAGGCCGGGGCTGGTGAGGCCGGACTTCTTCGCGAGGGAAAGCGCGTCGGCCTCGGCCATGCCCTGATCCAGCACCCAGGCGGTCATCAGCGCGGCGGCGGCGCGGTTGCCGGAGGCGCAGTGCACGAGGATGCGTGAACCCTTGGGCAGGGCGCGGAGCTGGGCGCGGAAGGTGTCAATGGCTGAATCGCTGAAGGCGTGGTCCACGGGGCAGTGGTCGTAGGCGGCGCCCGCGGCCTTGGCGCCGGTTTCCTCGAAGGTGAAATCCCCTTCGGGGCTCGTGCGGAGGTTGAAGACGCGGGTGATGCCCGCCGCCTTCAGCGCGGCGAAGGTGGCCTCCGTCGGCGCCCCTTGGACGATGAAGACGCCGGGGCGGGCTTCGACGGTGCTTGGGATGGCCGGAGCCTCGGCTTGGATCAGGGCGGGGGGAAGCATGAGGAACATGGGAACCTCCTCTTGGGATGTTAGCGGAGCCGGGTCCACGACCCGGCGTTGAGGGCCTCGAACCCCTTGGCGCGGAGCTGGGTCGCCGCGACGGCGCTCCTCGCCCCCGAAGCGCAGCAGACCAGGAGGGGCGTTCCCTTGTCCAGGTTGGCCGAGCCGCGCCCGACCTGATCCAAAGGCAGGTTGATGGCGCCTTCGGCGTGGCCTCCCGCAAACTCGGCGGGCGTGCGCACATCGAGGATGAGCGCCCCCCGGGCGCGGAAGGCGGCGATGCGCTGGCCTGAACGCCAGCGCCAGATGAAGAACACAGAGGCTGCGAGCAGGAGGATCCAAATGAAGGGCGGCATGGGAACCATCCTCTCAAGCCTTCGTCTTGCCGAGGCCGCAACTTCCGACGCCTTCGGAGACGCCGAAACGCCGGAGGATGCGGCTCATCAAGCACCAGTCCGTGAAAGCGCTCTGGAGGAGGTTCGCGCCGACGAAGGCAGTGAACCAGAGGAAGCCCGGGTGGACGAAGTGCGCCAGCAGCAGGCTCGCGAGGATGAAGGTGCCGGCCACGGCGTGGACGGTGCGGTCAATGGTCATGGGATCTCCTTGGGGATCAGGCTAGAGGTTTGAGGGAGGCCTGGCGCTGGAGGGCGGCGGCGCGTCCGCCGCGGGCGACCAGGACATAGAGCACCGGCACGGCCGGGATGGAGAGCAGGGCGCCGGCGATGGAGCCGGCCATGAGGCTGATCGCCAGGCCCTGGAAGATCGGGTCCGCCAGCATCACCAGCGAGCCGACGATGACCGCGGCGGCGGTGAGCAGGATCGGCCGGAACCGGACCACGCCCGCCTCGATGGCCGCGGCCTCCAGGGGCATCCCCTCGGAGAGCTTCAGCTCGATGAAGTCCACGAGGATGATGCTGTTCCGCACGATGATGCCGGCGCCGGCGATGAAGCCGATCATGCTCGTGGCGGTGAAGAAGGCGCCGAGCAGGGCATGGGCCGGCAGGATGCCGATGAGGGAGAGCGGGATCGGCACGAGGATGACCAGCGGGATCCGGAAGTCCTCGAACCAGCCCACGACGAGCACATAGATCAGCACCAGGACGGCGGCGAAGGCTAGGCCCAGATCGCGGAAGACTTCCAGGGTGATGTGCCATTCACCATCCCACTTGAGGGCCAGATGCTCGGTGTCCGCCGGTTCAGCGAGCCCGAACCGGGGGACTTTCGGACCGCCCCCGGCGTGGATGGCGTCGAGTTTGCGGTTCAGCGCCATGAGCGCGTAGACCGGGCTCTCGATGGCGCCCGCGAGGTCCCCGTACACATAGCTGACGGGCATCAGGTTTTTGTGGAAGATTTCGGCGCCTTCGCAGCCTTCCTGGACCGACACCAGCGCGCCGACAGGCACCGGGCCGCGGGTCCCGGGCACCGTTAGCTGAAGAAGCTGGTCCAGATGGGCGCGTCGCGCCGGAGCGAGCTGGAGCCACATCGGCACCGGCTCGGCGCCTTTCGCGGGTGGGAAGGTTCCGAGCGGAAACCCTTGGCCCGCCGCTGAGAGGGTCTGCACCACGCTCGCCGGAGCGACACCGTGGAGCTGGGCCTTTTCGCGGTCCACCACGAGATTGATCTTCGGGTCCGTGGGGTTGAGCGAACTGTCCACATCCACGATTCCGGGGATCGTTTTGAAGGCATCCAGGACCTTCGCCGCGTACCCATCCCGCGAAGCCTGGGTGGGACCGTAGACTTCGGCGACGAGGGTGTCGAGCACCGGTGGTCCCGGAGGGATCTCCACGACCTTCATGCGCGCCCCCTCGGGCAGCAGCTTTTCCAGCTCTGGCCGCACCCGGACCACGAAAGCGTGGCTTTGCTCGGAACGCTCTCCCTTCGGGACGAGGTTCACCTGAAGGTCCACCTGGCCGTCGGCGCCCCGCAGGAAGCTGTGGCGCACCAACCCCACGAAGGTGAAGGGCGCGGCCGCGCCGGCGTAGACCTCCACATCCTTCACCGAAGATTCCTGAAGAAGGCGCCGGGCCAACCGTTGACCTTGGGCGAGGGCCGCCTCGCGCGTCGAACCCGCGGGCAGATCCACCTGCACCTGGAACTCGGCCTTGTTGTCGAAGGGCAGCATCTTCACCTTCACGAAGCCGAAACCCACGAAGGAAGCCGCGGCGAGGAGGAGGCCCGCCAGCCCCGCGAAGAAGAGCAGGCGGCGCTTCGGGTCCGTGATGAGGGCGCCCATGATCCGGCGGTAGAGCTTCGCCGGGCGGCCTTCGGGCGCGGGCTGAGCATCCTCGTCGCGGCCAGGCTTCGGCGCGGCTGTGGTCTCGTCCGAAGGATGCAGCCCGCGCGCATCGGTGCCGGTCAGGTGGGCGTCCTTCTTGAATGCGAGCCGCGCGGCCCAGGGGCTCAGCACGAAGGCGATGGCGAGGCTGAAGAGCATCGCGAGACTCGCGCCGATGGGGATGGGGCGCATGTAGGGGCCCATCAGGCCGCGCACGAAGGCCATGGGCAGGATCGCGGCGATGACGGCGAAGGTGGCCAGGATCGTCGGGTTGCCCACCTCATCCACCGCCTCGATCACGGTCCGGGCGATGCTCTTCCGCGCCCCCGGAAGGTGCTGGTGCCGGTGAATGTTCTCCACGACCACAATGGCGTCGTCCACCAGGATGCCGATGGAGAAGATGAGCGCGAACAGCGTGACCCGGTTCAGGGTGTAGCCGAA
>CAZKIM010000148.1:0-3479 GCA_964552855.1 uncultured Solibacteraceae bacterium
TAGACGATCTTCTCGGCCAGCGAGAGCGGACGGTTCAGGCGCGCGCGCACCACCTTCAGGTTGGCGGCCATCGCCTCATAGACGGCCTTCACGAACTGGGGGGTGGACTCGATCTGAGCCATGGCGAAGCCTCCGAGCGAAACAGCTCAGTGTAGCGCTTTGAGGCTGGAGACTGCCCATAAGGTATCGGGACACGCACGCGTGTCCCGATGGAGGCTGGAGGCGAGAGCGCGGAGGCTAAGGCTGATGCCTGACGCCTGACGCTCGAACATCCCTGGCCTTTTCCCCTGTCCGTGTTAGGCTTGTCCTCTTCTGAGCACCTTTCGGGGGGTTCCCATGGGGATCTTTGAGGGCCATCTTCGCGTCCACACGGGCGACCGCGTCGCCATCGTGGCGTCGCGCTGGAACGATTTCATCGTCGAACGCCTGACGGGCGGGGCGCAGGACTGCCTCCGCCGCCACGGCATGGCGGACGACGCGATGGACCTCATCAAGGTGCCGGGCAGCTTCGAGCTGCCCCTGGCCGCGCTGCAGGCGGCGAAGAGCGGCAAGTACGCCGCCGTCATCGCGCTGGGCTGCGTGATCCGGGGCGGCACGCCCCACTTCGACCTCATCGCCGCGGAAGTGACCAAGGGCGTGGCCCAGGCCTCCATGCAGACCGGCGTGCCCATCGCCTTCGGCGTCCTCACCACGGACACGGCTGAGCAAGCCATTGACCGCGCCGGCGTGAAGATGGGCAACAAGGGCTGGGAAGCGGCCATGAGCGCCCTCGAAATGGCCGACCTGCTCCGCCAGTTGAAGAGCGCCAAGTAATGGGCGTCCGCCGCCGGGGGCGCGAGTACGCCCTGCAGATGCTCTACGCGATGGACCTGACGGAGTACCAGCCGGATCAGGTCTTCGCGGGCTTCTACGCGCTCCAGGACCTGAACCGCGACGCCTTCTACTACGCGCGGCGGCTGGTGGATGGCGTGTGGGCGAACCTCGATCCCATTGACGCGGCGCTGCAACGCTACGCGGAGCATTGGAAGCTGCACCGCATGGCGGCCGTGGACCGCAACCTGCTGCGCCTGGGTCTCTACGAGCTGATGTTCCAGAAGGAGATCCCCTTCCCCATCGTCATCAACGAGGCCTTAGAGATCGTGAAGGAGTTCAGCGATCAGGAAGGCACGCAGTTCCTGAACGGCATCCTGGACGCGGCCCGCAAGGAGTTCCGCGCGGGCGAGGCCGGGGCCAAGGTGAAGGGCAAGGGCGCGGTTCAGGAGCCGCCGCTGGAGCCCATGGAAGAAGACCTTCCGGACCCATCCCCGAAAAATCCGTCCTGACCTGACCCCAGGGCAGGCTGGTATGATCGCCCCTCTGCCCAAGAAAGATTCCAACGGAGTCCCAATGAGCACCCGCAAGAAGAGCCCCGCCCCCGGCAAGTCCGCCCCCGCGTCCAAAGCCCCCAAGGCCTCCGAGACGGTGGGCCTGGAGGAGATCAAGGGCCTCATCGCCCTGGTGGCCCGCGAATCCTTCGCCGAGTTCGAGTTCGAGGCGGGTGAAATGCGTTTCCGCATCCGCAAGGGTGGCGAGCCGGTCGTGATGGCCCCCGCCCCCGCGCCGGTCATTCTCGGCAGCCCGGTGGCCCATGTGGCGGCCCAGACGGCTCCGGCCGCGGCGCCCGTCGCCATGGCCGCCCCGGCTCCCGCCGCGCCCGCCGCCGCTCCGGCGGATGAGCCCGGCCTCCACTACCTGACGAGCCCCATCGTCGGCACCTTCTACCGCGCCTCCAACCCCAACGCCCCCTCCTTCGTGAACGCGGGCGACCGCGTGAAGCCCGGCCAGACGCTCTGCATCGTCGAAGCCATGAAGCTCATGAACGAGATCGAGTGCGATGTGGCGGGCGAGGTCGTCAAAGTCCTCGTGGAGAACGGTCAGCCGGTGGAATACGGCGAACGCCTCTTCGCCATCCGGGTGGGCTGATGGCTTCCGCCATTAAGAAGAAGGGCCACCGCGCCCCCGCCCCCGCGGGCGAAGAGCCGCCTTTCAAGAAGGTGCTCGTGGCCAATCGCGGCGAGATCGCGCTGCGCGTGATCCTGGCCTGCAAGGAGCTGGGCATCCAGACCGTCGCCGTCTACTCCGAGGCCGACCGCAACGCCCTCCATGTGCGCTTCGCGGATGAAGAGGTCTGCATCGGCCCCGCGCCTTCGGCGAAGAGCTACCTGAACATCCCGAACCTCATCGCCGCCGCCGAGATCACCGGCGCGGAAGCGATCCACCCCGGCTACGGCTTCCTCAGCGAGAACGCCCACTTCCAGGAAGTCTGCGCGGCCTGCGGCATCACCTTCATCGGCCCCAACGCGGACATCATCCGCCGCATGGGCAACAAGGCGGAAGCCAAGGCGACGATGCTCGCGGCGGGCGTGCCGCTCATGCCCGGCAGCGACGGCCTGCTCGCGGATCTGGATGACGCCATGGCCACCGCCGAGCGCATCGGCTACCCGGTCATCGTGAAGGCCTCGGCGGGCGGCGGCGGGCGCGGCATGCGCATCGTCAACGCGCCGGACGAGATGGCCAACGCCTTCGACACCGCGCGGAGCGAAGCCAAGATCGCCTTCGGCGATGACAGCGTCTACATGGAGAAGTACCTCCTGGAGCCGCGCCACATCGAGGTCCAGCTCATGGGGGACCTCTTCGGCAACATCGTCCACCTGGGCGAGCGCGAATGCTCCATCCAGCGCCGCCACCAGAAGCTCATCGAGGAGTCGCCTTCCGCCGCGCTCAGCCCCGAGTTGCGGGCGCGCATCTGTGAGACGGCCGTGATGGCCGCCAAGGCCGTCGGCTACTACAACGCGGGGACCATTGAGTTCCTCCTCGACAAACGCGGCGAGTTCTTCTTCATGGAGATGAACACCCGCGTGCAGGTGGAGCACCCCGTCACCGAGCTCGTCACCGGCATTGACATCGTGAAGGAGCAGCTCCGCGTCGCCGCGGGCCGCAAGCTCAGCTTCACCCAGGACGATGTGGTCCAGAAGGGCCACGCCATCGAGTGCCGCATCAACGCCGAGGATCCGTGGAAGTTCACGCCCTGCCCCGGCCGCCTCACCGCGCTCAACTTCCCCGGTGGTCCCGGCATCCGCATTGATTCCGCCATGCACCAGGACGCCGTCATCCCGCCCACCTACGACTCCATGGTGGCCAAGCTCATCGCCTACGGCGCCGACCGCAACGAAGCCATCGCCCGCATGCGCCGCGCCCTGGACACGCTGGTGATCGAGGGCATCAAGACCACCGCCCCCCTGCACCGCCGCATCATGGACCACCCCGACTTCATCTCCGGCGCCTTCTCCACCAAGTGGATGGAGACCTTCATGGCCGAACGCGAAGCCGAGCGGGCGGAAGCTCAAGGCTAAACTGGACCCACGCCGCCTTAGCTCAGTTGGTAGAGCACCGGCTTTGTAATCCGAAGGTCGCCGGTTCGATTCCGGCAGGCGGCTCCA
>CAZKIM010000149.1:0-3475 GCA_964552855.1 uncultured Solibacteraceae bacterium
TTCGCGCCACCGCCTCGCCAATGCCGCTGCTGGCGCCGGTGATGAGGGCGATGGGACGGGCTGGGCGCATGCTCACACCTTCACGGCCTGGAATTGGAGGACGGCTTCTTTCATCAGCTCGGCGGCGCGGCGGAGGCGAGCCTCCTCGATGACATAGGCGAGGCGGAGCTGGTCCGCGCCCAGGCCGGGCGTGGCGTAGAAGCCGGGGCCGGGCGCGGCCATGAAGGTTTCGCCGTCGCGCTCGAAGTCGGTGAGCACCCAGCGGGCGAAGGCTTCGGCGTCCACGGGCAGGGTCGCCATGAGGTAGAAGGCTCCGGCGGGCTGCTCGCAGCGGAGACCAGGCACGGCGGCGAGGCCTTCCATCAGCGCGTCGCGGCGTTTGCGGTATTCCTCACGGATCGGCGCGAAGAAACCCTTGGACAGTTCCGCGATCATCCCGGCGGCGGCGCGCTGCTCGGGCACGGGCGGGCAGAGGCGGCCCATGGCGATGCGCCCGGCGGCGGCGCGGGCCGCCTTGTTTTTCGTCACGAGGCAGCCGAGGCGCGCGCCGCAGAGCGAGTAGCGCTTGGAGAGGCTGTCCACGAGGAGCACGCGGTCCTCGAGGCCCGGCACCGACAGCGCCGACACATGGGCGCCGTCGTACACGAATTCGCGGTAGACCTCGTCGCTGATGAGGAAGAGGTCGTGCTTCACCGCGAGCCGCGCGAGGCGACCGAGTTCCTCCGCCGACAGCGTCGCGCCGGTGGGGTTGTTCGGTGAGCAGAGCAGGATCGCTCGGGTCTTCGGCCCCAGCGCCGCTTCCAGCGCAGCGTCGTCCGGCAGGCGGAAGCCGGAAGCCGGATCCGCCGGGATCCCGCGAAGCTCGACGCCGCTCATGCGCGCGAAGGCCGCGTAGTTCGTGTAGAAGGGCTCGATCACGAGCGCGTCGTCGCCGGGATCGCAGGCGATCTGCAGCGCGAAGAGCAGCGCCTCGCTGCCGCCGACGGTGACGACGACCTCTTCCGCGTCCACACCCAGGCCGAGGCCCTGGTAGTAGCCCGCGAGAGCCTCACGCAGTTCCGGCTCGCCTTCCGAGCGGCCGTAGGCGACGACGGCGTCCTTGTAGCGGTGCAGGCCGTCCAGATAGGCCTGCGGCGTCGCGATGTCCGGCTGGCCGATGTTGAGGGGGATCACCTTGCGGCCGAGCGCGCGGGCGCGGTCCGCCAGCGGCCCCAGCTTGCGGATGGGGCTGTCGGGGAAGTGGACCGCGCGCTCGGACAGGCGCATCGCGGTTCCGCTCAGACCAGCGAGGCGGGGTCGGTGAAGGCCAGCTTCTGATCGTCGGCGACGGGCTTGCAGGTGAGCCTGCCCTCGTGGACATTGAGCCCGGCGAGGAAGCCCTTGTCGCTGGCGAGCGCGGCCTTCCAGCCCATGTTGGCGAGCTTGAGGGCATAGGGCAGCGTCGAGTTGGTGAGGCCGATGGTGGAGGTGCGGGGCACGGCGCCGGGCATGTTCGCCACGCCGTAGTGCAACACGCCGTCCACGAAGTAGATCGGATCCGCGTGGGTGGTGGCCTTGGTGGTCTCCACGCAACCGCCCTGGTCCACCGCCACATCCACGATCACGCTGCCCTGCTTCATGAGCTTGAGCATGTCGCGCTTGATGAGCTTGGGCGCCGCCGCGCCGGGAATGAGCACCGCGCCGATGATGAGGTCGGCGGAAGGCAGGACTTCTTCCACATGGGCGTCGGAGGACCACAGCGTCTCGATGCGGTTGCCGAAGATGTCATCCAGGTAGCGCAGCGTGGGCAGGCTGCGGTCCAGCACCGTCACGCGCGCGCCGAGGCCCACGGCCATCTTCACGGCGTTCACGCCCACGACGCCGCCGCCGAGGACGACCACATGGGCGGGCAGCACGCCCGGGATGCCGCCGAGCAGCATGCCGCGGCCGCCGTTGGTCTTCTGCAGGTACTGCGCGCCGATCTGCACGGCCATGCGGCCCGCCACTTCCGACATCGGCGTGAGCAGCGGCAGCTTGCCGGAAGCGTCCGTGATCGTCTCGTAGGCGATGGCCGTCACGCCGCTCTCCAGCAGGCCCTTGGTCTGCTCCGGGTCCGGCGCGAGGTGCAGGTAGGTGAAGAGGATCTGCCCCTTCTTCAGCATGGCGATCTCGCCCTTCTGGGGCTCCTTCACTTTGATGACCATGTCCGCCTGGTCGAAGACTTCCTTGGCGGTCGCCAGGATCTTCGCGCCCGCGGCCGCGTACTCGGCGTCCGTGAAGCCGCTGCCGAGACCCGCTCCAGCCTCCACGACCACTTCGTGGCCCGAGCCGACGAAGGCCTTCGCCCCGGCGGGGGTGAGGCCCACGCGGTTCTCGTTGTTCTTGATCTCTTTCGGGCAGCCGACGCGCATGGGTTCTCCCGGGCAATTCCGTCACAGTCTACCGGAGGTCGAGCGATTTGGCATTTAGAGACGAGGCATCGAACGGTAGACTGGGGGTCTTTTGGAGCGAGGCCGCCCATGCTGGATTTCACCCTGACCCCCGAGCAGCAGGCCATCAAGGATCAGGCCCACGACTTCGCCGTGAATGTGATGCGCCCGGTGGCGCGGCACTACGACGACACCGGCGAATGGGCGACGCCCGTCTACCAGAAGGCCTGGGACCTGGGCTACCTCCAGGCCCTCGTGCCCAAGTTCTGCGGCGGCCCCGGCAAGACGCAGGTGGAGGAAGCCCTCGTCTGTGAGGAGTTGGCCTGGGGCTGCGGCGGCCTCTATACCTCCATCATGGCCAACGGCCTCGCCATCACGCCCATCCTCATCGCGGGCAGCGACGACCAGAAGAAGAAGTGGCTGGGCAAGCTCGTGGAGGCCCCCGTCTTCGCGGCCTTCTCCCTTTCTGAACCCAACGCGGGCTCGGACGCCGGCGCCATGACCTGCCGCGCGGAGCGCAAGGGCGACAAGTACATCATCAACGGCACCAAGTGCTACTGCACCAACGGCGGCTACGCGGACTTCTACACGCTCTTCGCCAGCACGGATCCAACCAAGGGCGCGCGCGGCACCAGCTGCATCGTCGTGCCCCGCGACACGCCCGGCCTCAAGGTCGGCAAGGCGCTGGACAAGATGGGTCAGCGCGCCTCCAACCAGGTGGAGGTCCACTACGAGAACGCCGAAGTGCCCGTCGAGAATGTGCTGGGCAAAGAGGGCATGGGCTTCATCATCGCCATGAAGACGCTGGACCAGACGCGCGCGGCCGTGGCCGCGGGCGGCGTGGGCGTGGCCCGCGCGGCCTACGAGATCGCGCTGGAGTACGCGAAGAACCGCATCCAGTTCGGCCAGCCCATCTTCAGCAACCAGGCCATCAGCTTCATGCTCGCGGACATGGCCAAGAAGATCGAGGCGAGCCGCCTCCTCACCTGGCAGGCCGCCTGGATGACCGACAACAACATCAAGAACTCCAAGCAGTCCGCCATCGCCAAGACCTTCGCCACCGACAC
>CAZKIM010000150.1:0-3440 GCA_964552855.1 uncultured Solibacteraceae bacterium
GCGCCTTCGTCGGCGTCGAGGACATCATCAAGCAGCGCATCCGCGCCAAGGCCGTGGGTTTCGGCGCCAAGCCCAACAGCCGCGACGACAAGGAGAACCTCATCCGTCTCGCGGAGCCGGAGGACATCATCAAGTTCGGCCTCATCCCCGAGCTGGTGGGCCGCCTGCCCGTGATGGCCGCCTTGAAGCCCTTGGACCGGGAGGCGCTTGTCGCCATCCTCACCCAGCCCAAGAACGCCGTCACGAAGCAGTTCCAGAAGCTCTTCGACATGGACGACATCGAGCTCACCTTCGATGAGGGCGCGCTGGACGCGCTCGCCGAACAGGCCCTCACCCGCAAGCTGGGCGCCCGCGGCCTCCGCGGCCTGCTGGAGCAGGTGCTCCTCGACCCCATGTTCGACCTGCCTTCGGACGAGCGCACCCAGAAGGAAGCCCTCCGCCTCACCCGCAAGAAGGTGGAGGATGTGCTGGGAATTCCCAGCGCGCCGATTTCCGCGGCGGGGTGACCTCCGGTCATTCGGCTTCCGGCCACCGGCCACCGCGAAAGACGGCCCGCGGTAGCCGGTGGTCGGCAGTCGGTAGCCGCGAAGTGCCTTAGGCACTTCGTAGGAGGCTTGCGCGCAGCTTCTACAATGGATGTGAGCCGTCTGACTGCGGCTGGAGATCCACCTTGACCCTCGTTCCCAAGACGCTGACCCTGCCCGCGATTCCGATCCGCGACATGGTCCTGTTCCCCGGCGCCCGCGTGCCCTTCGTGGTCGGGCGCAAAGCTTCCGTCCACACCCTCGAGCAGGCGGTGAAGGCCGGCGATCACCTGCTCATGCTCACCCAGCGCGATCCCAAGGTGGAAAGCCCCGGTGGGGATGACCTCTTCGACATCGGCACGCTCGCGTTGGTGGAGAGCGTCATCGCGCTGCCCCGCGAACAATACAAGGTGGGCGTGAAGGGCGTCGCCCGCGTGCATCTGCGCCGCTACATGGACGATGGCGAGATCCTGCAGGCCGAGGCCTACCTGCTGCCCGAGCCGGTGGCGGACGGCACCGAGGAACTCTCGCGCTTCCACGGCGAAGTGGAATCCTTCCTGGGCCGCAATCCCGACGCGAGCCGCCTCCTCGCCATGGATCAGGTGAAGGAGCTTCCGCTGGGCAAGGCCGTGGACGCCGTGGTTCAGCTCGTGCCCGCCGATGTGCGCCGCAAGCAGCATGTGCTGGAGCAGGTGGAGCTCATCCCCCGCCTGGAAGCGCTTCTGGAGCTGCTGGAGATGGACAAGGCCCGCACCGATGTGGAGCGCGAGGTCGAGGAGAAGACCCGCAAGCGTCTGGACCAGGACCACAAGCAATATGTCCTCAACGAGAAGATGCGGGTGATCCAGCAGGAGCTCGGCAAGAAGGAGGACAAGGACGAGTGGGGCCGCCTGCGCGAGCAGATCGAAGCCGCAGGCATGAGCGAAGAAGCTCAGGCCAAGGCGCTTGAAGAACTGGAGCGCCTGGAGGCCATGCCGCCCCAAAGCGCGGAAGCCACCGTCAGCCGCAGCTACATTGATTGGCTCCTGGCGCTGCCCTGGAAGGCGAAGGCCGAAGAGAAGCTGGACCTGGACGCGGCCGAGAAGATCCTCGACGAGGATCACGCCGGCCTGGAGAAGGTGAAGGCCCGCATCCTGGAGCATCTCGCCGTGATGAAGCGGCTGTCGGATCAGGCCGTCAGCTCCGGCGAAGGCGGCGAAGCGGGCGAGGCCAAGGCCCTGCGCGGCCCCATCCTCTGCCTCGTCGGCCCTCCCGGCGTCGGCAAGACTTCGCTCGCCCGCAGCATCGCGCGCGCGCTCAACCGCCCCTTCGTGCGCATCAGCCTGGGCGGCGTGCGGGATGAAGCCGAGATCCGCGGCCATCGCCGCACCTACATCGGCTCCATGCCGGGCCGCGTCATCGCCTCGATGAAGAAGGCCAAGGTGCGCAACCCGCTCATCCTGCTGGACGAGATTGACAAGATGGCCAGCGACTGGCGCGGCGATCCGAGCAGCGCGCTGCTGGAAGTGCTGGACCCCGAGCAGAACGCCGCCTTCCAGGATCACTACCTGGATGTGGGTTTCGACTTGAGCCAAGTGCTCTTCCTCGCCACCGCCAATGTGCGCCACCAGATCCCCGAGCCGCTGGACGACCGCCTCGAAGTCATCGAGCTCAGCAGCTACACCCTGAAGGAAAAGCTCGCCATCGCCGAACAGCACCTCATCCCCAAGGCCATCGAGCGCCATGGCATGCAGGAGCTGGCCATCACCTTCGATCGCGGGTCGGTGGAGAAGCTCGTCACGGGCTACACGCGCGAGGCGGGCGTCCGCCAGCTGGAGCGGGAGCTTTCCAATGTGCTTCGCAAGCTCGCCCGCCACGCGCTCCAGCCCGCGCGGCTGGCGGAGCAGGCGGGCCCGGTCTTCGATCCGGCCGTCACCGCGCCGCGCATCGTGAAGCTGCTTGGGCCTGAGAAATTCCATGAAAGCCATGTGGATGAGCAGCCTCTGCCCGGCGTGGTGAACGGCCTCGCCTGGACACCCACCGGTGGCGATCTGCTCACCATCGAGGCCGCGGTGCTCCCCGGCAAGGGCAACCTCAAGCTCACGGGCAAGCTGGGTGAAGTCATGCAGGAGAGCGCCAACATCGCGCTCAGTTTCGTGCGCGCCCGCGCCGAGCGTCTGGGCATTCCCAGCGGCTTCCTGGAGAAGCAGGACATCCACCTCCATGTGCCCGAAGGCGCCATTCCCAAGGACGGCCCCAGCGCGGGCATCACGATGGCCACCGCGCTCATCTCCGTGCTCACGGGCATCCCGGCCCGCGCCGATCTCGCCATGACCGGCGAGCTCACCCTGCGCGGCATGGTGCTGCCCATCGGCGGCCTCAAGGAGAAACTCTTGGCCGCGCACCGCCTGGGTCGCAAGGCCGTGCTCGTCCCCGCCGAAAACGCCCGCAGTCTGGAAGATGTCCCGGCTGAGGTCCGCGAGCTGCTGAGCATCCACCTCGTCTCCCACATGGACGAGGTGATTCCCCTGGCCCTCACGCGGATGCCGCAGGCCCGCCCGGCGGAGGTTCCGGCGCCACCGCCGTCCGCGAACCCGGCAGGCGGTCAGGCGACGGCGCAGTAGCAGGCTGGAGACTCGAGACTGAAGGCTGGGGGCCGCTCAGATACCTCCGGCCTCCAGCCTCCGGCCTGATACCCTGTATCCATGCGCTTTCTGAGCAGCCATGTGATCCACTTCTTCGTCATGGGCCTGGGCATCGCTCTCGTCCTGGGGCTGCTCAAGCCGACGACGAAACCAGAGCGGACCAAGCGCAGCATCTTCAACCACGCCGCCGCGCTCATCGGCATCGGCCTGGCGTTGGCTTGGTTGATGTACCTGCTGCCGCGCCACCCCATCCGCTTCTAGGGAGGGGCCGTGGTCGAGCGCGTGCTCACCC
>CAZKIM010000151.1:0-3417 GCA_964552855.1 uncultured Solibacteraceae bacterium
TCGGCCTTCTCGGCGGCGCCTTCAACCCGCCCCACCAGGCCCACCTCACCCTGGCCCGTCTCGCGCTTGACCATCTGAACCTTGATGAGCTTCGCTTCGTCCCCACGGCCCGCTCGCCCCACAAGCCGACCGAGGGCGAGGTGACGGACGCCACGCGCCTCGCGCTGGTGCGGGCCGCGATCGCGGGCTTCGATCCCCGCGCGCGCGTCGAGCCCATGGAACTGGAACGCGGCGGCACGAGCTACACGGCGGACACGCTGGAGGCCCTTCACCAGCGTGAGCCCGACGCGGCCTGGATCCTCGTCCTCGGCAGCGATCAGCTTCCCGGCCTGCCGAAGTGGCGCCACGCCGAGGTCGTGTTCCGCCTCGCCGCCCTCGCCGTGGCGGAGCGCCCGGGGCAAGGCGCGGCGATCCCCGAAGGTCTGCCGCTCCGCCTCGTCCCCGCCTGGAGCGGCCAGCCCGGCGAACTGGTGCGCCTGCCCTCCACCGAATCCGCGCTCTCCTCCACCGGCCTTCGGGAGGATCTCCGTCACGGCCGCGCCACGGCGGGCCTGCCCATCGCTGTGACGCAAATCATCCGCGCCGGAAACCTTTACCAATGAACCCCCGCTTTCGCTACACTCCAACCCGCCCGGAGCTTTAATGACCCTGAATGCCCGGCTCTCGACCGTGGTCGAGGCCGCCCGATCCAAGAAGGCCCTCCACATCCGGATGGTGGATGTGAAGGACATCGCGAGTTTCACGGACACTTTCGCCTTCATGAGCGGCACCAGCGACCGGCAGAACCGCGCCATCGCCGACGCGGTGGAGGAGCAGCTCAAGCTCACCGGCGAAAAGCCCATCTCCATGGAGGGCGGCCAGAACGGCGCCTGGATCCTCCTCGACTACGGCGATCTCGTCGTCCATGTGATGGATGAGGAGACGCGCCACCACTACAACCTCGAGGCGCTCTGGAAAGAGGGCCGCGAACTTGAATTGCCGCCTGAGGTCCATCCGTCCCAGGCCTGAACCTGCTGCACCGCGCACGAGGAGCGCACGATGACCGACTCCCACAATCCCTTTGAAGCCATGCAGGCCCGCCTGCGCGTCGCCGCCCAGCTCTACGGGCTGGAGGACGCGCTCTTCAAGGTGTTCATGGCCCCCAGCCGCGCCATGGTCGTGAGCCTGCCCGTGATGATGGACGATGGCCGCTGGGAAGTCTTCACCGGCTACCGCGTGCAGCACAATGTCGCGCGCGGCCCCGCGAAGGGCGGCATCCGCTACCACCCCGGCGTCACCTTCGACGAAGTGAAGGCGCTCTCCGCGTGGATGACCTGGAAGTGCGCCGTGGTGGATGTGCCCTTCGGCGGCGGCAAGGGCGGCATCATCTGCGATCCCTCCAAGATGAGCGCGGGCGAGCTGGAGCGCCTCACGCGCCGCTACATCGCCGAGATCATGGACATCATCGGCCCCGACCGCGATGTGCCCGCGCCGGATGCCGGCACCAACGCGCAGACCATGGCCTGGGTGCTGGACACCTACTCCATGCATGTGCGCCACACCCAGAACGCGGTGGTGACGGGCAAGCCCCTCGGCATCGGCGGCTCGCTCGGCCGCAACGAGGCCACGGGCCGCGGCGTCCTCATCGTGGCGCGTGAGGCCATGCAGCGCCTCGGCAAGCCCCTCGCGGGCGCGACGGTGGCCGTGCAGGGCTTCGGCAATGTGGGCTCGCAGTCCGCGCGCCTGCTCCATGAGGCCGGCGCCCGCGTCGTCGCCGTGAGCGATGTGCACGGCGCCATCAAGAACGACCGCGGCCTCGACATCCACGCGCTCATGAAGCATGTGGCCGAGACCAAGAGCGTCGTCGGCTTCAAGGGCGGCGAGGCCATGGATCTGGCCGAGCTGCTGCTGATGCCCGTGGACATCCTCGTGCCCGCCGCGCTGGAGAACCAGATCACCGAAGACAACGCCCCGAAGATCCGCGCCAAGGTCATCGTCGAGGGCGCCAACGGCCCGACGACGCCCGACGCCGACCCCATCCTCCTCGACAACGGCGTGCTCGTGGTGCCGGACATCCTCGCCAACGCCGGCGGCGTGACGGTGAGCTACTTCGAGTGGGTGCAGAATCGCCAGGGCTTCTACTGGCGCGAGCGCGAAGTGAACGAGCGCCTCGTGGAATACATGACCCACGCCTTCGGCGCCGTCTTCGCCGCCACCGACAAGTACAAGACCAACCCGCGCATCGGCGCCTACATCCTGGCCCTCGACAAGGTCAGCCAGGCCATGCACTACCGCGGGTTCTACGCGTAGGCACAGGCTTCTGACTGGAGACCGGAGTGGAGGGCGGCTTGTGAGGCCGCCCTTCTTGATTTGGATGCCGCAGGATTCCAAGCGTTAACATTGAGTTCTATACATCGGAATTCCCATGCCCCTTCAAACCCCTCCCGCGATCATCGCTCCGGCACCGCTTCCATCCCATGTGCATGGCAGCTTGGCTGAGGCGGAACAAGCAGCCAACAAGAACGCGGGCAAGACCACCGTCATGCTGTATGTCTACCTGGCGGCCACGCCGGGCCAAGTCGAAGCGGCCCATGATTGGACCACGAGCCTCGATGGTGCCCGGGCGCGCGGAAGTCATGAAATCTGGATCGCCCCGCCGGGAGATCCGGATGGGAAGGCGCTGCTCGACCGCTTCCAGATCCGTTCAACTCCCGCCTTGCTTGAACTAAAGCTCGACCGCAAGAATTTCACCCTCATCCACAGTCGCTTCGGACCGGATGCGGAGAATCCGGGCCAGGCCTACCTGACCTTGGATGCGCCCTCGGCCCAGGAAATCGCGGACGGCGCCGCCAAGCTGTGCACCCTCCATCCCGAGCTTGGTAAGCCTGAAGCCCTGATCGCGTTCCAGAAGGCGCGGGTACAGACCGCTTTCCATGCGGCGGCGACAGAGCCTTATCGCAGCTGGCTCATGGGCATCCTCAAGACATCCACAAACAAGGATATGCAAGCTTGGTCCGCCACTCGACTCGTGGAGGCCTGGGCACCGCTGAAGCCCGGCGACATCAAGCCGTTCCCCTTCCTGGCGACTCGCGCGTACAACGATATGTTCACCCAGCTGAATTCCGGAAATCCGAGCATCACCGAGTTCAGCCTCTTCGGAGACATCGCTCAGATCGAGGACATCGCGCCCTTTTGGTCCGAATTCCGGAAAGCGCTCGGCGATCCGACCCATCTCTCGCTGACCGCCGCCCTTTACGCATTGATGTCGCCCCACCTCGTGGCCGAGGATCGCCCCTGGCTCCTTGCGCAGGTCGCCACGGCTTCGGGCGCCAAAGGGGCTGCCTGGAATTCCGCGACGCTTTGGATCAGCCTCGACTGGCTGATGATCTACGGCGAACCTGCGGATTGGGATGCCTTCACCAACGCGGCCGAAGGGAG
>CAZKIM010000152.1:0-1752 GCA_964552855.1 uncultured Solibacteraceae bacterium
ACATTCCATCGGCGGACGCGGGCATGAAGGCGGGCGAGTGGCCCAAGGGCGGGCTCACGGGCTTCGAGCTGGAAGGCAAGAAGCTCGGCATCATCGGCCTCGGCCGCATCGGCGCCACCGTCGCGCGCAAGGCGCGGGGCCTCGGCATGGAAGTCGCCGCCTTCGACCCCTTCCTGCCACCCGCCGCCGCCGCGCGCATGACCGTGCCCATGCTCGATCTGGATGGCCTGCTCGCCTGGGCGGACATCGTCACGCTCCACATTCCGCGCACGAAGGAGACGACGAACCTGCTGGACGAGGTCGCGCTCCGCAAGCTCCGCAAAGGCTCCATCGTCATCAACGCCGCGCGGGGCGGACTCGTGGACGAGAAGGCGCTGCTCAAGCTGCTGGACGAAGGTCATCTCGCCGGCGCGGGCCTCGACACCTTCGTGACCGAGCCGCTGCCCGCGGATTCTCCGCTGCGCAGGCATCCCCGCCTCGTGCTGACGCCCCACCTCGGCGCGTCCACGAAGGAAGCCCAGCGCGCGGTCAGCGCCATCCTCGCGCGGCAGATCCTCGACTTCGTCCAGACCGGCGCCATCCAGGGCTGCGTGAACCTGCCGCCGCTCTCGCCGGAAGCCGCGCAGGAGATGGGTCCGTGGATGCCGCTCATGAGTGCGCTCGGCAAACTCTGCGCGCGCCTCGTCCCGGCGACGGACAAGCTGCATCTCACCTACGCGGGCCGCGTGGACAAACTGGACCCGCGCCCGCTCACGCGCCTGCTCGTGGCCGCGCACCTGGGTTCCGCCTCCGGCCGCGTGACGCCGGTGAACGCGCTGCAGGAAGCTGCGGCCCGGGGGCTTGAGGTCAGCGAAACGCTCGGCGGCGAAGGGGACGGCTTCGATCGCCTGCTCCGCGTCCGCGTGGAAGGCAACGGCCAGGTCCGCGAGCTAGAGGCCACCCTCCATCGCGGCCCCCGCGTCGTGCGCCTGGACGGCGTGGAGCTGGACTTCGATCCGCGCGCCCATCTGCTGCTCATGCGGAACGAGGATCGCCCGGGCGTCATCGGCCTCGTGGGTTCGCACCTGGGCGCGGGCGGCATCAACATCGTCAACTTCGCGCTGGGCGCGAAGGGCGATGGCCAGGCCCTCGGCGCGATCACGGTGGATCGCGAAGTGCCTGAGAAACAAGCCTCCGCCCTGCGCGGCATTCCAGGCATCCTCGCGCTGGAGGTGGTGTGATGCGCATTCTCCTCTGCCGTCACGGCGAAACCGCCTGGAACGCTGAAGGCCGCTACCAGGGCCAGATGGACATTCCCCTTTCCGAAATCGGCGAGCGCCAGGCCGCCGCGCTGGGCGCCCGCCTGAAGGACCTGCCCATCGCCCGCGCCATCGCCTCGCCTCTGGCCCGCGCGCGCCGCACGGCGGAGCTGGCGCTCGGCCCCCGCGCCGGAATGCTCGCGCTGGACGCGGGCTTTCTCGAAATCGCCCACGGCGCCTGGGAGGGCAAGCTGGCCTCCGACCTGGCAAGCGAAGATGGCCCGCGCCTGAAGGCCTGGCGGGAGTCGCCCGACACCGTGCAGATGCCCGGCGGCGAATCGCTGCACCAGCTCCTCGACCGCGCCTGGCCCGCCTTCGTGAGCGCCTGCGCGGGACTCGGACCGGACGAGATCCTCCTCATCGCCGCCCACGACGCGGTGAACCGCGTGATCCTGGCCCGAATCCTGGGTCTGCCCCTGGCCCGCATCTGGTCCTTCCGTCAGGCCCCCGCGAC
>CAZKIM010000152.1:1852-3401 GCA_964552855.1 uncultured Solibacteraceae bacterium
CTGGCATGTCTCTCGATTCTTCCTCCTGCCCTTTCACAGGAGGAATCCATGGGTTTTCGTTTCACCACTGTCCTCATCCCCTCGGCCGTTCTGGTCCTGGGCCTTCCCCTGGGAGCCGCAGGGAGCGCTCGTCCGGCCAAACCCGCGCCCAAGACGGTCGCCCACGCCATCAACCTCAACACGGCCACCGCGACCGAGCTGGTCCAGCTGCCTCACATCGGGCCGAAGACCGCCGAGCGCATCATCCTCTTCCGCAAGGAGCACGGCCCCTTTCGGCGGCCGGAGGAGCTCATGAATGTGAAGGGCATCGGCGAGAAGGCCTTCGCCACACTCCGGCCCTTCCTTGTCACGCCCTCGGCGAAATGAGCGCCGCCATGCGTTTCCGCCACCGCCAGCGCGGCATGTCCATCCTGGAGCTGATCACGGCCACCGGCATCGTCGGCGCCCTCGGCCTCAGCGCCTTCAGCTCGTTCAGGTTCCAGGGCCCAGCCCTCTCCGTCGCGGCCCAGGAGATCCAAGGCTCCTTGGACGAAGCCTTCGCCCAGGCCCGGGCCTCGGGCAGTCCCGTGGAGGTTTCCGCCACCGCCACGCGCGGCCTTGGCCACCTGCCCGTGAGCCTGCCCCGCTCCATCCACTGGGGCCTGCCGAATGGCATTCCCCTGCCGCCGCACATGGATCCCACCACCCGCGCGGCGTCGAACGGTGAAGCGCATGCGACCATCACCGTCACGCCGCGCCACACGGCCACGGCGACGGTGTGGTTCCTGAACGACGGCGCCGACGCGCTCTGCGTGCGGGTGAACGGCCATGGCCGGACGACGCTGCTGCGGTGGCGCGCCAACCGCCAGCACTGGGGGAGGGCCTGATGCGCATCCTCGACCTTTCCCCGGATCAGCGCCCGCGCGAGCGGCTTCTCGCGGGCCATGGCGACACGCTGTCCGACGCGGATCTGCTCGCGCTTTTATGGGGCACGGGCCGTCAGGGCCGTAGCGCGGTGGAGCTGGCTCAGGACCTTCTCGGCCGCAGCGGCGGCCTCGCGGGGCTCTGGAGCTTCGGCCTCTCCGATCTCACGGGCCAGCCTGGCATCGGCCCCGCCCGGGCCTGCCAGCTCTGGGCCGCGCAGGAACTCTGCCGTCGCAGTCAGCGCCGGGGCGAACGCACCCGCATCACGAGTCCCCGCGCCGCCGGCGACTACCTGCTGCCCCGCTGCCATGGCTGGAGCGAGGAACGCTTCGGCCTGCTGGCCCTCAACGCCAAAGGCGAACTGCTCGCCGAGCGCATCCTCAGCCAGGGCACGGCCACCGCGACGCTCATCAGTCCGCGCGAATTCTTCCGCGAAGCGCTGCGCTACGGCGCGACCTCGGCCTTGGCGTTCCACAATCACCCGAGCGGCGATCCCAGCCCTTCCGCTGAGGACCGCCTGCTCACCAAACGCCTGCGCGCCGCGGGCGAAAGCCTCGGCGTGCCCCTCTCCGATCACCTCATCCTCGGCGAAGGCCGCTACCACAGCTTCCGCGCCGCCGAGGGCTGGGACCGGACGGGGTGAGGG
>CAZKIM010000153.1:0-3385 GCA_964552855.1 uncultured Solibacteraceae bacterium
GCACTCCCAACCGCGCCTGGACGAGGGCGAGGATCGCCGCGCCGAGGGCCGCGGGATCGCGCCGCGCGTTGGCGGCCTGCACCCCGAGGCTCTCCACGAAGCGCGTGCCCACGCCATTGTCCGTGGCGGGTCCGGCGACGAGATCCGTCGTGATGCCGTAGTCGCGCTTCAGATGGTCGAGCCCACCCGCCACGCCGACGGGATCGTTGGCGCAGAGCACGAAGGCCGCCGAAGCCGCCCTCAGTTCCGGATCATGCAAGATCTGCTGCACGCCGTATTCGCCGAGGATGCCATCCCCGGTCTCGGCCACCACCGCTTCCACACCGGACCCGCCAAGGGCATGGAGGATGGTCCGCGCGGAAGCGAGTGCCGAGTCCGGTCCGGTGCTGGGCAGTCCCGCGTCGGTGAAATCGAGGCCCTGGAGCGCGCCGTGGTCCTTCATGGCGAGCACATCCCGCATGAGCGAGACGCCCGTGAGCTTGCAGGCCCCAACCTTGAGCCCGGCGCGGGTCAACGCCCGCACGATGACGCAGGCGGCGGCGGTCTTGCCTGCGTTCATGCAGGTGCCCGCGACGAAGACCACCGGAGGGAGGTTGGCGCTGCCGGGCGGGATCACGGCGGGCAGAAAGGCGGGTTGGCCCTGACGGCTTTGGAAGTCGGGGAAGCTGAGGACCTGACCCAGCACCTCCACTTCGAAGGGCGGACCAAGCTCGGGGTGATGGGAAGCGCAGCGGCCGATGACGCCGCCCAGGTTGAGCAGGTGCAGCGAGTCGCCGACTTCCACCTTCAACGGCACGGCGCCTTCGTAGCCTTGGAGGGCACGGCGATGGCCCAGCGCGCCGACGATGAGGTCGCCATCGTGCAGCGTGCTCATGCGGCCGTAGGGATCCTCAAGCTGGTTGTAGGTGCGCTTCTCGCCCCGCACCCGCGCGACGACGACCGCGCCTTCCTTCGCCTGGATCTCGGGCGAGAGCGTGAGCCGTTTGGCGAGCCTTAGGTTCCGCGTGACGGAGGCGATCTTGTCCACGGTGATTCTCATGACGCGGCCCCCGCCTTGGCCGAAAGCAGCTGGGACACGCCGAAGACCTTGCCGAAGGCCGCGGCTTCTTCGCCGTTCCAGAGCTTGTTCTCCTCGCCGTAGCTGGCGACGCGTGGATCCATGAGCGAGTGGGGCGAGCGCACGCCTTCGACCATCGCCACGCGGGGGTGGAGGCGCATCCGCACCTCACCCGTCACGCGGCCCTGGCTGGAATGAAGGAAGGCTTCAAGGTCCTTCACCAGCGGGTCGAAGGCCTTGCCTTCGTGAATCATCGCGCCGTAGAGCTGGCCGAGCTGCTCTTTCCAGAAGAGCTGGGGTCCGCTGAGCACGAGCTTCTCCAGCTCCCGATGGGCCTGGATGAGGAGATGCGCCGCCGGAGCCTCGAAGCCCACCCGGCCCTTGATGCCGAGGATGGTGTCGCCAAGATGCACGCCCCGGCCGATCCCATGGTCGCTTCCGAGGGCGTTGAGCTTTCCCACGAGCGCGACGGGAGCGATGCTCTCGCCATTCATTGAAACGGGGATTCCGCATTCGAAGGCCAGCGTGAGAGAGGTTGGCTCAAGGTCGGCGACTTCACCGCCTGGATAGGCGGCGTCGGGCAGCGCGTCCCAGCTCGTGAGCGTTTCGCGTCCGCCGACCGAAGCGCCCCAGAGCCCCTCATTCACGGAATAGACGCTCGTCTTCGCGGGCACTTCGATGCCCCGCTCGGCGAGGAAGGCCACCTCCTGCGCGCGGCTCCACCCGAGGCTCCGCACGGGCGCGAGGATCTCCACGCCCGGCAGCAGCGCGCGGAAGGCCACATCGAAGCGCACCTGATCGTTGCCCGCGCCGGTGGAGCCATGGGCGACGGCATCCACGCCCAGATGCTTCGCCGCTTCCGCGATCACCCGCGCCTGGCACACGCGCTCGGCGCTCACCGAAAGCGGGTAGGTCTGGCCCCGCAGCACATTGCCGAAGAGCAGGAAGCGCAGCGTGGAATCGAAAAGCCGCGCCTTCGCATCCACCGTTCGGTGCTGGGCTCCAAGCTTCGTGGCGAGCGCTTCAATGCGCGCCAATTCGGCGGGTCCAAAGCCCCCGGTGTCAACGGTGATCGTGCGGACCTCCCAGCCCTGATCCTGGAGCCACAGCGCGCAGAAGGTGGTGTCGAGGCCGCCGGAGAAGGCGAGCAACGCGGTCTTGGTCATAGGGGATCCTGAAAGATCGAAGCGGCGAGGGCGTGAGTGGTAGCGCGGCGGGCGGTGATCCAAGCGCGGCTTTGTGCGAGGTCGGCCTGGGCGGCCGCGAGCAGCGGCGCGATGGAGGGTGGGCCGGCGGCCGCGCGATCCGGCGCGAAAGTGCCGTCCGCCAGTTGCCCGGCGATGACGCGGTAGGCGTGACGGAAGGCCATCCCTTCACCCGCGAGTCGGAAGGCTTCGTTGGCGGCGTAGAGGTCATCGGTGCATGCGGCGCGGGCCGCGTCCAGATTCGGCTCCAGACTTTTCACGAGGTGGGTCAGCATCGTCATCGCGTCGAGCGCGAGCCGGACAGCGTCCAGCATGGGCTTCTTGAGGAGCTGGAAATCCCGGTGGTAGCTGCTGGGAAGACCACCGCCGATGCGCTCGATGGTGCCCGCGAGGCCTCGAATCTCCCGTGCCCTCGCGCGGGTCAGCTCCAGCGCGTCCGGATTGCGCTTCTGGGGCATGAGGCTCGATCCGGTGGTGAAGGCGGTGGGCAAGGTGAGGAACCCAAACCCTTCCGAACTTTGGAGGCACCCGTCCCACGCGAGTTTTTCGAGGGTGAGGCTGAGGCTCGACAGCCAGGCGAGCAGCGCGCCTTCGTGACGGCCGCGGGAATTCTGCACATCGAGCGGGTTCCGCTGGACCTTCGAAAACCCGAGCCGGGCCGCGGCCTCGGTTGAATGGAACGGCAGCGGCGTGCCGAAGCCCGCCGCCGAATGGGCGGGCGAGCGATCCAGGCGCGCGTCCAGGGCGGGCAAGGCTTCCAGCTCTTCCAACAACGCTTCGGCGAAACTTTCGGCCCAGAGCCCGAAGCTGCTGGGCATGGCGCGGCGGAGGTGCGTGAGGCCCGGCAGCGGCGCGTCCCCCTGCTTCGCGGCGAAGGTCAGCAGCGCCTCGACGAGCGCGGCGGCGCCATCGCCGAGGTCGAGGAGCACGGCCCGCATCCAGAGCCGCAGCGCCAGTGCCACCTGCTCGTTCCGACTGCGGCCCAGGTGGATCTTCGCGCCGACTTCGCCTAGCGCTTCGGTCAGCCTCGCTTCGAGCAGGGTATGGCCGTCCTCCAGTTCGGGAGGGATCGTCAGCGAAGCCGCGGCGGCGTGGAGCTTCGCCAGCTCAGCCACCAGCGCGG
>CAZKIM010000154.1:0-3369 GCA_964552855.1 uncultured Solibacteraceae bacterium
GGACTGCGTTGCGCTGGAGGTTATGGCGGCCCGGGCGGTGGCGCAAGGGGCTTCCTGATTTTCGCTTCCTGCAAAGCCCGGCAAGGCGTGGAGACCTTGCCTCAAGGTTGTGCCTGCCCGGAGGAAAAGACGGAACGCAGAGGTCGCAGAGGACCGCAGAGCGCACAGAGGAGGCCCGGCAAATCGTACGCTGGGGCCGCCCGCCGGAGGCGGGCTAGCCGCTACGCGGCCGGTTGAGGGCGCGAGGCCGGAAGGTCCTTTTGAAGCCTTCCAGCCTCGCGCCCTCAACCGATGGCCCCCTCTGGCCGCTCGGTAGCGGACTTCCGCATCTTCCGCGCGTACTCCGCGCCTTCCGCGACCAGCTTCTTCGGGCCGATGCGCCACTCCCTGCCCCCCGGAACCCCACCTTTCCGCCCCGGCCCTCTCCTGAGACACTGGAGGGCTGGAGGTCGGCATGGCTGTAGCTTGTGGCATCGTCGGGCTGCCCAATGTGGGCAAGTCCACCCTGTTCAACGCCCTCACCCGGGCGGGCGCGGCGAGCGCCAACTACCCGTTCTGCACCATCGAGCCCAACACGGGCGTCGTGGATGTGCCGGATGAGCGCCTGGAGAAGCTGGCCGCCATCGTGAAGCCCCAGCGCATCCTCCCCGCCGCCCAGGAATTCGTGGACATCGCCGGACTCGTGCGCGGCGCTTCAAAAGGCGAAGGGCTCGGCAACGCCTTCCTCGCCAACATCCGCGACACGGACGCCATCGTCCAGGTCTGCCGCTGCTTCGAGGATGGGGACATCACCCATGTGGAAGGCAGCGTGGACCCGGCCCGCGATGTGGCGATCATCGAGACCGAGCTGATCCTCAAGGATCTCGATTCCGTCGAGAAGGCCCTGGACCGCAACCGCAAGGCCGCCAAGAGCGGCGCCAACAAGGAGGCGACCGCCCTCGTCGCCGTGCTGGAAAAGGCCTTCGCCGTGCTCAACGAGGGCCGCTGGGCCTCCACCGCCGGGCTCTCGAAGGATGAAGTCGCCCTGCTGAAATCCTTCGGCCTCATCACGCTCAAGCCCGTCCTCTTCGTCGGCAACATCGGCGAAGGCGATATCGCGAACCCCGACGCCAACCCCCACTTCCAGAAACTGAAGGCCATCGCCGCCGAGCGGAATGCGCCCGCCATCCCCATCTGCTCCAAGCTGGAAGCGGAGATCCAGGAACTGCCCGAAGAGGAGCGCCCCATGTTCCTGGAAGAGGCGGGCCTCAGCGAGCCGGGCCTCAACACCCTCATCCGCGCCAGCTTCAAGCTGCTGGGCCTCCAGACCTACTTCACCGCCGGCGTGAAGGAGGTCCGCGCCTGGACCATCCCCATCGGCGCCACCGGCCCGCAAGCCGCCGGCGTCATCCACACGGATTTCGAAAAGGGCTTCATCCGCGCCCAGACGATCAGCTACCCGGATTTCATCGCTTGCGGTGGCGAACAAGGCGCCAAGGACGCGGGCAAGATGCGCACCGAAGGCAAGGAGTACATCGTGCAGGACGGCGATGTCATGCACTTCCTGTTCAATGTGTAGGGCAGGTTGGAGGCTTTAGGCCGGAGGCTGGAGGCCTCTCTGTGCGGCGCCCTTCGGGCGCCGTTCTTCTATAAAAGACGCGGCCCCGAAGGGCCGCATCAGATTGTGCAATCAGCTCTTGGAATCGGCGGACTGGGTCACGAATCCCGCTCCAGAAAGAGTTCACAACCCAATGGAACAGGCAGCTCTTTGCCGAATCTTTGGCGAAGCCACTCGATCATCTTTCCAGTCAGAGAGTAGGAACCGCACATTTCCTGATTGTCGCTTGGCATGATTGCAGCCCGAATCTCTTCAAGGCCAGCCTCCCCCAGATCCGTGACCGAAAGGAGCCGATCCCCGTCGGCTTCAAAGCACATGATCCGCCAGCCCACCAACGGATCACTCATGGCTTCATCCGTGGCGAACCACCGGTAAGAACCACCTTCATGAAGCTCTGATGCTCATGCGGCTTCAGGTGGTATTTGAACACTTCAGAAAATCCGAGAATTTCCTCCCGACTCATGAACTCGTGCATCCGAGCCGTAACCTTTGCTTCGGTAGGTATGTCCTCATAAAAGGAGACGACCGTGAGCGACGCCCAATCTTCGTCCGTACAACGGCTACTAGAGCCCTGATCACCAGCCTCCACTGCCCATCGAGCGAACTCGTAGATCCTGCAGATTCGATCATCATCTGTTGGATTTTCATGAGCCTCGACAAATCGAGGCCATAGGTCCGTCCAGAGCATACCGATGGATTCGGCTTCCAGAATGTACCGTTGCAGCTTCGGGAGGAGTTGCAGGGCCTTCTTGCGCCATCGCTCCATCAGGTGAACTGCACCGGCATCGCCCTCAACCGCGCGATGCGGTCCTGGATGGGCGGGTGGGTGCTGAACAGGCTCATCATGCCGCCGCCGCTGAGGGGGCTCACGGTCATGAGGTGGGCGGTGGCGGGCTGGGCGCTTTGCATGGGTTCCTGGCGGTTGTAGCCGTCCAGGCGCTCCAGGGCGCTGGCCAGCAGGTCGGGGCGGCCCGTGATGTGGGCGCTGTAGGCGTCGGCTTCGTATTCGCGGCTGCGGCTGATGGCCATCTGCAGCAGCGTCGCGGCGAGGGGGCCGAGGATGGCGATGACGAGCCCGGCGAGCGGGTTCGACCGACCTTCCGAATCCCGCGGGGAAATCCACAGCGCCATGTTGGAGATGAACATGATGGCCTGGGCCAGCACGGCGGCGAGGCTGCCGATGAGGATGTCCCGGTGCTTCACATGGCCCAGCTCGTGGGCGAGGACGCCTTCCAGTTCCGGCCGCGTCATCAGCTTCAGGATGCCTTCGGTGCAGGCGACGACGGCGTGCTCGGGATCGCGGCCCGTGGCGAAGGCGTTGGGCGTCTCATCGGGGATGATGGCGACGCGCGGCATGGGCAGGCCCGCGCGCTGGGTGAGGTTCGCCACGATGGCGTAGAGTTCAGGCGCTTCGGCCTGGGTGACCAGCTTCGCGCCGCTGCTGGCGAGGACGATCTTGTCGCTCCAGAAGTAGCTGACGAAGTTCATCACCAGCGCGATGGCGATGGCGACATAGAGGCCCGTCTTGCCGAAGGCGACTTGGCCGATGACCACCAACACGGCGGTCATGAGGACGATGAGCAGGAAGGTCTTGGCGGCGTTCATGGGGGTGGGTGTTGCCTCCATCTATTAGTTTACGGAGGCGTGCAAGAAGGCTGGCTTCGTTGGGCCGGGCGTCAGGCATCGGGTCGTATGCGGACCTCTTGGCCATGAACCTTCCGTGCGACGCGCATAGAGGCCCGAAGCCTGAAGCCCGACGCCTCACGCCGACC
>CAZKIM010000155.1:0-3366 GCA_964552855.1 uncultured Solibacteraceae bacterium
TTCAAGAAGGCGAGCCGCGAACTGACCGACGAGGTCGCCTCTCAGGAGAAGGGCGCGAAGTGACGCCTTGCGCGCCGACCCGGACGGGCGGCACTCTTGGTCCCGAACTCAGGCCCCAATCTCATGCCCGAACCTCTGCCGCTTCCCACCGATGAGCAGCTCGCGGCCCAGGTCGCGGGTGGCAGCGCGGAGGCGTTGCAGGCGCTCCATCAGCGCTACGCGCCGCTCGTCTTCCATGTGGCGTGCAAGAGTCTGGATCGCGCGGCGGCGGAAGAGATCACGCAGGATGTGTTCACGGCGCTGTGGACGCGCGCGGCCACCTTCGATCCGGAGCGCGGCGCATTGAAGGCCTGGCTGCTCCAAATCGCCCACCACCGCATCGTGAACGAGTTGCGGACCCGCTCGCGCCGTCCCCGCGCCGAAGGCGGGCCTGAGCGCGTGGACGAGTTGCTGGCCCACGATGCCGGGCCGGATGAGGCGGTGTGGCGGGAGTACCAGCGCGCGGCCATTCGCGAGGCGGTGCAGGCGCTTCCCCCTGCCCAGCGCCAGGCGCTGGCCCTCGCCTACTTCGAGGATTTGAGTCACGAGCAGGTCGCGCGCTCGCTCCAGGTGCCGCTCGGAACGGTGAAGACGCGCATCCGCGCCGGGCTCCGGGCCCTGGGCGGACGCCTCTCCGGCCTAGTCGCCGTCCTGCTGGTGGCGGCCGTGGGCGGCACGGCGCTCTACCTGCGGCGCGAGCGCGGGCGGGACGAGCGGGCCCTCGCCATGCTCACCAGCAGCCACGCCCAGACGCTGCGGCTCGTCGCGCCAGGCTTCGTGGGCGACGCCGAGCAGGCCATGCACGCGGCCTATCGCGGCGAACCGGGCGTGCCCACGGCCGTCCTGACCCTCGCCCATTTCCCGGCCGCGCCCGCGGGGCACCACTACGAACTGTGGACGCGGGTCAACGGCGCGTGGGTGAAGCTCGGAACGCTCGCGCCGGATGCTTCGGGCCACGCGCGGCGCATCCTGGAGGCGCCCGCGCTCGCCACCTGGCCCACCGCGCTCCGCGTGACGCTGGAGCCGGATGACGCGCAGGCCCCGAGCCCCGGCGGGACCGTCGTGGCCTGGAGCGCGTCCCCCTGAAGCCTGATAGCGTTTAGGGCATGGCCCTCGACCCGCGCCTCTTGGACATCATCTGCTGCCCCGATTGCCGGGGCGATCTGGAGCTTCGGGTTTCGGACCTGAAGTGCAAGGCCTGTGGACTCGTCTATCCCATCGAGGACGGCATTCCCGTGCTGCTCGTGGACCGCGCGAAGAGGGAGGCCTGATGCGCCTGGAGAAAGCCCGCGCGGCGGAACTGCTGAAGAAGCTGGAAGGCGCGCCGGTGCTCGTCTTCGGCGATCTCATGCTGGACGAGTACCTCTTCGGCGAGGTGAACCGCATCTCACCCGAAGCGCCCGTGCCCATCGTGCGCGTGCTGCGCGAGAACGCGGTGCTCGGTGGCGCGGCCAATGTGGCGGCGAACCTCAAGGCGCTGGGCGCGGAGCCCATCCTCGTCGGCACCCTGCGCCAGGACGCGGCGGGCGATCGGGTGACGCAGCTGCTCGCGCGCCTCGGCATCCGGCGGGACGGCCTCGTGGTGGACCCGGAACGCCCCACCATCATCAAGACCCGCGTCATCGGCCAGCAGCAGCAGATGCTCCGCATTGACCGCGAGGAGCCCGGCTCCCTCTCCGGCGGCGCCATCAGCGACCTCTGCGCGCGGCTGGACGCGCTGTTGGGAGAGGCCAAGGCCGTCGTCGTCTCCGACTACGCTAAGGGCGTCATCGGCCCCGAGGTGATGACGGACTTGCGCGCCCGCTGCAAGGCGAAGCACCTGCCCTGGATCGTGGACCCCAAGCCCGCGCACAAGGCGCTCTACGAGGGCGCGACGCTCATGACGCCGAACCGCAAGGAGCTGGAGGCGCTGTCCGGCATGGCTTCGGGCAGCGACGCCGAAGTGGCCGCCGCGGGCGCGCGCCTGCGCGAGGCGCTCTCGTTGAAGGGCCTGCTCGTCACCCGTAGCGAGAAGGGCATGGCCCTGATCGCGCCGGAGGAAGGCCATCGCGAGCCCTGGCTGATCCCCACCGAAGCCCGCGAAGTCTTCGATGTGAGCGGCGCGGGCGACACCGTCGTCGCCGCCTTCGCGGCATCGGTCGCTTCAGGAGCCGATTGGCGTGAGGCCGCCATGCTCGCCAACGCCGCCGCCGGCGTTGTCGTCGCCAAGGTGGGCACCGCCACGGTCACGCCGGAGGAAGTGCTCGCGCATTACCACGCCCAAGAGGCGCGGTAGTCGGGAATCAGTCCCGCAGTTCCATGCTCAGCAGGAAGGTCGCGCCCTTGGGGAGCCGCTCCTTCACTTGGGTGAAGTTGAGGTCGAACTCTTCGGTCCCGCCGGGGGCGACGGTCCCGACCTTGGTGCCACCGCTGGCCACGCCCAGCAGCTTCCCGTCCGCGTCCAGCACGGCCACGGCGAAGCCGGGCGTGCGCGGGCGAGCGCTGGTGTTCGTCACGGTCACATGGGCGCGGGTGCCGAATTCGGCGTCCTTCAGCCAGCTGTAGCGGGACTTGCGGACATTGAAGTAGATCTCGGTGACCTTGAGGCCATCCGCTTCCAGGTTCATGGGGAGGGTGGTGTCCCAGTAGAACTTGAAGCTGCCGCTGGCGAAGCTGAGGGACGCGGACGATGTGGCCGGTGCGGGCGTGCCCAGCGCCGCCTGGTCTGCGGGGGGTAGAAGCTTGGGCGGCGTGTGCTCATGGTGCGGCGCGGCCGAAGTCGGAGCTTGGGCGGGCGCCTGATCCGTGGGCGCCGTGGGTGGCGGGAGCGGGGGCGGTTTCAGCTCCTGCACCGGCGCCTGGGCGGATTGGGCCGCGAGCGCGGCGCTGAAGAGCAGGGCGATCCATGAACGGTTCAACGCGAGAGCTCCTTGATGCGATTCAATCCTTCTTGCCGAACATGCCGCCGAAGAGACCCTTCTTCGCGCCGGTGTCGCCGATGCCGGAGGCGGGGGGCATGGGCAGGTCCCCGCCCATGCGGGAGCGGCGCAGCCGCTCGAAGACGGGACGGAGGGCGGGGACTTTCGCCGCGTCCATCCAGGTTTCGCTCGTGCCGCGGGCCACCTGATGGTCCTCCAGCACGCGGCCTTCTTCGATCCATTTGGCGAGGGTGGTGAGATCGAGGCCGTTGTAGACCTGATCGCCGATGCGCAGGCGCAGGGCGCTCGGATCCGTCGGGTCCATCGTGGGCGCAGGCGGCGCGGGCGGCGGAGGCAGGACCATGGTCACTTCCTCCTGCGTGATCTCGGGCGGCTCGGGCGCCTTCGAGGTGACGCTGCCCGCCGCGGC
>CAZKIM010000156.1:0-3353 GCA_964552855.1 uncultured Solibacteraceae bacterium
CCGCGCTGCGGGCGGCGATGAGCAGGTGGCCGTCGGGACGAGGCTGGACGCCGAGAACGGCCTGCTCGTAAGCCAGAGGTTGCGCGTCGGCTTCTTTAGGGAGGTCGAGGAGCCGTGTCGTGCGCTCGACGCCGCCCGTGCGGGCATTGATGACGATGAAGACGCCCAAGTGGCTCCCCACGAAGACGAGATGCCCTGGCACGCGGTATTGCCGCGCGAACGGGCTCAGGGCGGAAAGGGGGCCGATGAGCGCGGGATTCCGCATCCAACGGGGGCGGTTGTAGTTGTAGGCCTGGGCCTCGCCCGCATCCGAGGGAACATCTGGAGTTCCCCAGATGAAGGCCGGACCTCCGAGGCCCACATCCTCCGTCTCGTGGATGACGAGCTTGCCATGGCCATTGCGTTTGGCGATGGCGAGGGGATCGGCGCGATGCATCTCCGCGTCGTTGAAGCGGCCACCCAGCAGATAGCCCCCACCTTCCAGGGGACGGAGCCAAGTGATCCAGTGGTCCGGGGTCATGCGGATCGTGTCCCACAGCTCCCACTGGCCGCCGCCGTTCCGGTAGATGTACAGCGTGGCGCGGAGTTCCTTGAGGTCGCGGCCCTTCTGGCCCGGCGCGCGGTCGTCGCCGAAGGCCCAGGCGTAGGCCGCGCCCTCCACCAGGTCGTAGTCGAAGTACCAGGCCAGATCGTTGGGGCATTTGCCGAAGTCGAGCGGTGGCTGGACTCGGTCGAGTTCCTTGATCGCGTAGGCCCCGATCTGGAAGAGGCGGCCATCTGCCCACAGCTGGGGCAACGCGCCGGTCGGGGGATTGGCGAAGCTCTCGGACGCGGCCTCCCGGCTGATCTCCGTGAGGGGACCCAAGCGAACCACGGGCGGCGTCTGAAAAGGCGGCACGAAGGGCATCCCACGATCTTCCACGAAAAAGCCCGCCTTTCGGCGGGCTTTTCAGAAGGGCTTTCGCGGCTTAGGCGAGGCCGTTCACCTTGAGGGCCATGCGGCTCTTCATGCGGTTCGCGGCGTTCTTGTGCATCACGCCCTTGCGCTCGGCCTGGTCCACGACGCCCTGGGTGAGGGGGAGGAGCTTGGCGGCCTCGACCTTGTTGCCTTCGGCGATCACGGTGAGGAAGCGCTTCACGGCGCTCTTCATCGTGGACCGGTTGGCACGGTTCCGCAGACGCGCTTCGGCGTCGCGGCGGGCCTTCTTGGCGGCGGACTTGTGATTGGCCATGCGATTCTCCTTGGCCGGACCCGAGGTGCCGGCAGGGCGAAAGACCATCTTATCGAAAAGGCCGCCAGGGTCAAGGGGAAAAGGACGGAAGAACGCGACTTCCGGGGCTTCCAAAGCCGGGGGCCGCTCGGGCATCCTAGTCGGAGGCGACTGCCTCCAGGGTGGCGAAATCATGGAGCGCGTGCGCGACGCATTGGAACAGGCCTTGGCGGAAGTGTTGCCGGGCCAAGGGATCTCGTTGGAACGGCCCCGCTCCTGGGAGCACGGGGACCTGGCATTTCCCTGCTTCAAGGCGGCGAAGGCCCTTGGGACGAACCCCGCCCAGCTGGCCAAGGATCTGGCCGCCAAGGTGAAGGTCGAGGGCGCCGAGCTGATCGCGGCCGGGCCTTACCTGAACCTCAAGCTGAGCCCGGAGGCCCGCGCCAAGGCCGTGGCCGGGGCGATCCTGGCGCCCGGTCGGCCCTTCGGCTCGCGCCCGCCCCAGGGCAAAAAGGTCATCGTCGAGTACAGCTCGCCCAACATCGCCAAGCTCTTCACCATCGGCCATCTGCGCTCCACGATGATCGGCCACGCCCTCGTGCAGGCCCATCGCTTCCGCGGCCACGAGGTGCTGCGCCTCAACCACCTGGGCGATTGGGGCACGCAGTTCGGCACGCTGCTCGCGGCCTACAAGAAGTGGGCGGAGGGGCCGAACCCGGACCTCACGAAGGATTTCGACTGGGCGGATGAAGTGCCCGAGCGCTTCCGCACGCCGCTCTACCGGCTCTTCCAGCTCTATGTGCGCTTCCACGCCGAAGAGGAGAAGGAACCGGCCCTCCGCGACGAAGGCCGCGACTGGTTCCGCAAGTTGGAGCAGGGCGATGCCGAAGCCCGTCGCCTGTGGCAGTGGTTCCGGGATCTTTCGTTGAAGGAATTCCAGCGCCTCTACGACCGGCTCGGCGTGGGCTTCGACTCCCTGGACATGGGCGAGGCCTTCTACGAGGACAAGCTCGGCTCGGCCGTCCAGGCCTTGAAGGACAAAGGTCTGCTCATCGAGGGCGAGCGCGGCGCGCAGATTGTGGATCTGGAGGATGTGGGCATCAAGACGCCCTGCATGGTTCTGAAGAGCGACGGCTCCAGCACCTACGCGACGCGCGACATCGCCGCGGCCCTCTACCGCCGCGACACCTACCGCTACGACCTCAACCTCTATGTCATCGGCGGCGAGCAGGTGCTGCACATGCAGCAGGTCATCGCCATCATGGCGAAGCTCGATCCTTGGTTCGAAGGACGCATGGTGCACACGCCCTTCGGCATGATCTCCCTGCCCGAAGGCAAGATGAGCACCCGGAAGGGGAATGTCATCTTCCTGGAGGATGTGCTGGACGAAGCCCGCGACCGCGTCCTCGCCATCATCGAAGAAAAGAACCCGGACCTGCCGCGCAAGGCCGAGGTCGCCGAGATGCTGGGCCTGGGCGCGGTGCTCTTCTTCAACGCCCTCAACGACCGCGTGAAGCCCATCACCTTCACCTGGGAGCGGGCCGTGGCGCTGGATGGCGACACCGGCCCCTATGTCCAGTACGCCCACGCGCGCATCTGCTCCGTGCTGCGCAAGGCCGGCGGCGACTGGGCGAAGCTTGCGAAGGCGGGCGCGGCCGAGGGCGCGGTGCTGCCCTTCCTCGAAGCGACCCTGCCCGCGGAGTTGCCGGGCCTTGACGAACCGTCCGCCCAGGCGCTTCTTTTTGAACTTGCCGGTCTGCCCGACGCCATCCAGGGCGTGGTGGACACCGAAGGCCCGACGCCGCTGGCACGCCAGCTCCTCGCCATCGCGCGCGCCTTCAGCGGCTTCTACACGAACTGCCCGGTGCTGGCGGTGGAGAACTCCGCGCCCGTGCGCGAGGCGCGCCTAGCCCTCTGCCTCGCCACCGCCCGCGCCCTGCGCCAGGGCCTGTTCCTGCTGGGCATCGAAGCTCCGGAGGAGATGTGAGGTTCTTGAACCACAGAGACTCGGAGGCGCAGAGAAGGTCTTGCGCTGGTCCTCTGTGCCTCTGTGGTTCATTTGTTTTCTGTTGGGGTTTGCCATGACTAAATTCATATTCGTCACCGGCGGCGTGCTTTCCAGCCTGGGCAAGGGCATCGCGG
>CAZKIM010000157.1:0-3353 GCA_964552855.1 uncultured Solibacteraceae bacterium
CCGCGATGCCCTTGCCCAGGCTGGAAAGCACGCCGCCGGTGACGAATATGAATTTGGTCATGATCGCTCCCTACTGAAAAGCATTGGAACCACCGATGGACAGTGATGGACAGCGATGAAGGCGGCGATCGGCCCTTCCTTCCATCGGTGTTCATCGTTGTGCATCGGTGGTTTCACATCTCCTCCGGAGCTTCGATGCCCAGCAGGAACAGGCCCTGGCGCAGGGCGCGGGCGGTGGCGAGGCAGAGGGCTAGGCGCGCCTCGCGCACGGGCGCGGAGTTCTCCACCGCCAGCACCGGGCAGTTCGTGTAGAAGCCGCTGAAGGCGCGCGCGATGGCGAGGAGCTGGCGTGCCAGCGGCGTCGGGCCTTCGGTGTCCACCACGCCCTGGATGGCGTCGGGCAGACCGGCAAGTTCAAAAAGAAGCGCCTGGGCGGACGGTTCGTCAAGGCCCGGCAACTCCGCGGGCAGGGTCGCTTCGAGGAAGGGCAGCACCGCGCCCTCGGCCGCGCCCGCCTTCGCAAGCTTCGCCCAGTCGCCGCCGGCCTTGCGCAGCACGGAGCAGATGCGCGCGTGGGCGTACTGGACATAGGGGCCGGTGTCGCCATCCAGCGCCACGGCCCGCTCCCAGGTGAAGGTGATGGGCTTCACGCGGTCGTTGAGGGCGTTGAAGAAGAGCACCGCGCCCAGGCCCAGCATCTCGGCGACCTCGGCCTTGCGCGGCAGGTCCGGGTTCTTTTCTTCGATGATGGCGAGGACGCGGTCGCGGGCTTCGTCCAGCACATCCTCCAGGAAGATGACATTCCCCTTCCGGGTGCTCATCTTGCCTTCGGGCAGGGAGATCATGCCGAAGGGCGTGTGCACCATGCGTCCTTCGAACCAAGGATCGAGCTTCGCCATGATGGCGATGACCTGCTGCATGTGCAGCACCTGCTCGCCGCCGATGACATAGAGGTTGAGGTCGTAGCGGTAGGTGTCGCGGCGGTAGAGGGCCGCGGCGATGTCGCGCGTCGCGTAGGTGCTGGAGCCGTCGCTCTTCAGAACCATGCAGGGCGTCTTGATGCCCACATCCTCCAGATCCACAATCTGCGCGCCGCGCTCGCCCTCGATGAGCAGACCTTTGTCCTTCAAGGCCTGGACGGCCGAGCCGAGCTTGTCCTCGTAGAAGGCCTCGCCCATGTCCAGGGAGTCGAAGCCCACGCCGAGCCGGTCGTAGAGGCGCTGGAATTCCTTCAACGAAAGATCCCGGAACCACTGCCACAGGCGACGGGCTTCGGCATCGCCCTGCTCCAACTTGCGGAACCAGTCGCGGCCTTCGTCGCGGAGGGCCGGTTCCTTCTCCTCTTCGGCGTGGAAGCGCACATAGAGCTGGAAGAGCCGGTAGAGCGGCGTGCGGAAGCGCTCGGGCACTTCATCCGCCCAGTCGAAATCCTTCGTGAGGTCCGGGTTCGGCCCCTCCGCCCACTTCTTGTAGGCCGCGAGCAGCGTGCCGAACTGCGTGCCCCAATCGCCCAGGTGGTTGAGGCGCAGCACCTCGTGGCCGCGGAAGCGATGGGCCTGCACGAGGGCGTGGCCGATCATCGTGGAGCGCAGATGGCCGATGGTGAAGAGCTTGGCGATGTTGGGCGAGCTGTACTCGACGATGACCTTTTTGCCCTGGGGCGGGCGCGAGCCGAAGGGCCGACCGGGCGCCAGGATCGCCCCGGCCACGGCCTTGGCGCGGGCCTCCGGGCTCAGCTTGAGGTTCAGGTAAGGCCCGGCCGCGATCAGCTCGGCGCCCTCGACCTTCACCTTGGCGGCCAGATCCTTGGCCAGCTGGGCGGGGTTCGTCCCAAGGGCCTTCGCCGCCTTGAAGCAGGGAAATGCCAGGTCCCCGTGCTCCCAGGAGCGGGGCCGTTCCAACGAGATCCCTTGGCCCGGCAACACTTCCGCCAAGGCCTGTTCCAATGCGTCGCGCACGCGCTCCATGATTTCGCCACCCTGGAGGCAGTCGCCTCCGACTAGGATGCCCGAGCGGCCCCCGGCTTTGGAAGCCCCGGAAGTCGCGTTCTTCCGTCCTTTTCCCCTTGACCCTGGCGGCCTTTTCGATAAGATGGTCTTTCGCCCTGCCGGCACCTCGGGTCCGGCCAAGGAGAATCGCATGGCCAATCACAAGTCCGCCGCCAAGAAGGCCCGCCGCGACGCCGAAGCGCGTCTGCGGAACCGTGCCAACCGGTCCACGATGAAGAGCGCCGTGAAGCGCTTCCTCACCGTGATCGCCGAAGGCAACAAGGTCGAGGCCGCCAAGCTCCTCCCCCTCACCCAGGGCGTCGTGGACCAGGCCGAGCGCAAGGGCGTGATGCACAAGAACGCCGCGAACCGCATGAAGAGCCGCATGGCCCTCAAGGTGAACGGCCTCGCCTAAGCCGCGAAAGCCGCTCTGAAAAGCCCGCCGGACGGCGGGCTTTTTCGTGGAAGATCGGGGGATGCCCTTCGTGCCGCCCTTTCAGCAACCTGTCCGAGTCGTCTACAAGCTGGACGACCGAGAACGCAGCGCCCACGGCATTTCCGACCGCCAGTCCTTTCGTGAGGCATCCCAACTCTGGGCGGATGGCTGCTTGTTCGAAACGGGCTACGACACCTTTCGGACCCTTAGCCAGCCGCACAAGGACTTTGGCGAGCCGCCAAGGGACATGGCCTGGCACTTCACTTTTGACTTCGTGGATGGGGCCGCATACGCGTGGGGTCCAGGTGAGAACTGGGCCTCTGGGCAGAAGGGGCAAGACCTCAAGGAACTCCGATCCACGATCTACATCTACCGAAACGGCGGGGACCGTTGGGAGCTGTGGGACACCCTCAAGGGACTGCCCTATGGAACCGTCGCCTGGCTCCGCCCCCTGGAAGGCGGCGGTTACCTGCTGGGTGGGCGCTTCCCCGATGAGGAGATGCATCGGCAGGATCCCCTCGCCATCGTCCGCGGCAACGGGCACGGGAAGCTCGTCATTCACGAAACCGAGGAGATTGACCCCGACCAACCCGCGTTTCTCCATGGGCGGCCCAGCGATCTGCTTCCGCCAAGAGAGGTCCTACCCGGTATCAACAATCAGCCCCGCTGGTTCCCGAATCCAAAGGCCTTCGCTGTCTTCGGTGGGTTCGGCAATCAGACCATTCGCGTGCCGGGCCATCTCGTCTTCATTGACCTCCACCTGGGTCGCTTCCTCACGGTGAATGCCCGGACAGGCAAAGTGGAACGCCAAACGACTCTTTTCGATTTGCCTACGGATGCCGCGATGGCCCCGATGGATTACGAATACGCCATCCTCGGCGTCCAGCCTCGTCCCGACGGCCACCTGCTCATCGCCGCCCGCAGCGCGG
>CAZKIM010000158.1:0-3294 GCA_964552855.1 uncultured Solibacteraceae bacterium
GCGTGTGGTCAATGCTGTCCTCGCCCACGAACTGCGCGCGGCCCTCGCTGTCCTGCTTGTAGACGCGGATGATGCCCTTGGGCAGCGGCATGCCGAGGTGGTTGACCTCCTTGTTGTCGAAGGAGATGTAGACGCCGACCTTCAGCTTGTCGCCGAGTTCGCCATAGCTGCTTTGGTAGTAGTAGGGCGCGCCCTCCAGCACCAGCTCCTTGGTGACGGGCACGGCGCTGGCGGAGAGCAGGGCCACCTGCTTGGTCTGGTTCGCGGCGATGGTAGTGGGACGGTCCAGGGTGTAGAGGTGGTACTCGAAGAGGCTTTGCTCTGCCATCTGGGGCGCGGGTGCGGCTGCCACCACTTCTAGGGTCTTGAAACGCATCTCGTCCATTCCGCGCTCCGGCTGCACACGATTCACATCCCCCGCCACCAGTTGCAGCGTGGCGTCCGGGTACGCGATGCCGCTCTGGTTCGTGAGCGTCACCCAGCCGCTGAGGTCGAGGGCCTTCTCATCGCCGGACAGGTTCGCCACATAGTCCGCCTTCCAGGACAGGCCGCCGGTGAGGTAGCTCAGTTCCAGCGTCTGGGCCTTCTCGGCGGGGCTGTGCAGGCTCAGGACGAGCGTGGGCTGGGCGCGGAGGTTCGCGGGCACATCCGGGTAGATGATGCGGCCGTTCACCCCCGTTTCGATGCGGTCGGCGTATTGCAGGACCACGCCCTGGTTCGTGGAGAGCACCGTCGCCTGCTCGCGGACCTCCTTCGACCCGGCGCCCTCCGGGTTGGGCCGCTGACTCACGACCGTGACGGTGCGGCCCACATACTTGTCCAGCAGCTTGTCCGGCGTCAGCAGGTCGAAGTCGAAGTTCTGCTCCGCCACCCAGAAGCCCTTCGGCTCCGTGAGGTTCCGCAGCAGGGCCGTCTCCGGCTTGATCTGCGCCGACACCTCCTGGAAGGCCAGATGCGCGTCCCCCTTGGGCAGTCGCACGGTGCGCTGATCCTTCACCAGCGCCAGATCGCCGTTGTAGATGGTGACGGCCAAGGCCTTCTGGTCCTTCTGGGTGGTCTGGATCTCGCCGGGCGTGGCGGCAGCGAGGGTCAGGGCGAGGGGGACAAGGCAAAACGCGCGCATGGGGTTCTCCAGGTTCGGGGCGACAGCCCTCACCATGACATGCCGTGAGGGAGCGGTTCCTTTCAGAAAATGTTTCCTGCCACGCTGGGTCCATGTCTGATCGCGTCCGCTTTCCCCTGGACCGGCTGCTGTCGCGGCTGGGGGTGGCGTCGCGGGCGGAAGCGGCGCGGATGATCCGCGAGGGTCTCGTGCGGGTGCATGGGCGCGTCGTGCGCGACCCCGCTCGGAACTACGGCTTCAACGATCCGGTGGAGATCCTGCGGGGTGGCCGATGGACCAAGGCGGAAGCTCCGACTGGCCACCGCTACGCCGCCTGGCACAAGCCGCCGGGCGTCGTCGTGAGCGCGCGGGATGAGCGCGGGCGCGTGGATCTGGCCACGGCCTTGCCGCCGGAGCTGGAGGGGTGCTTCGCCGCCGGGCGCCTGGACATGGAGAGCGAAGGCCTTCTGCTGCTCACCGATGACGGCGCCTTCGCCGATGCCGCCGTGGCTCCGGGCCGTCACGCCAAACGCTACCGCGTCGCCTTCGATGCCGAACCCAGCGACGCGCAGATGGAAGGCATGGCCCTGGGAGGCGTGCTGTCCCGTGGCATCGAAGTCGGCCCGTGCGAGGTGCGGAGAAGTGGGGCGCGCGAATGCATTTTCATCCTTCACGAGGGCAAGAATCGCCAGATCCGGCGGTTGGCCGAGCGCGAAGGACTCGCCGTGACGCGGCTGCTGCGCGAGGCCATCGGAGGCATCGAACTGGGAGGAATGAAGGTCGGCGAGTGGCGCTGGCTGACGGAAGCGGAGATCGCGGTGATCAGCGGAAAGTGATCAGCGTCGCGCCGGCGCCGCCTTGGGCTTGGGGGGCGTCTTCGATGCGGGCGATGCCGGGGTGGCCTTTGAGGGCAGCGCGGACGGCCAGCTTGAGCTTGCCGGTGCCGTGGCCGTGGACGATCCGCGCGAAGCGCGCGCCAGAAGCGACGCAGCGCTCGACGAAGCGGTAGATCTCGGAATCCACTTCGTCGGAGGCGCGACCGATGAGATTCAGCTCGTCCTGGATGTCTTCGGCCTCGACCGAAAGGCGCACGCGGCCTTTGGGGCGTTCGATTTCTTTCGCGCCGATGGGCGTCAGTTCGGCGAGGCGGCATTCGAGGCGGCGGCCGTTGGGCGTGAGCAGCACGATGCGATCGCCTTTGCGTTCGACCACGCGGCCTTCGACGCCGAGGCCCTTGTGGCGGGCGTGGTCATCCACCTGAAGCTCGGCGGGCTTGGAGGAAGGTTTCAGCGTTCTGGACAGCGGTCCCAGTTCCGATGCTGCCACCTGCTGCAAGGTCTTCACGCGTTCGTTCGCATCACTGCCGATGCGATCGGGGTTCGCGCCGGGAGCCTTCGCCTGCTGCTTCAGTTCCTTCACGAGGCGTTTGCCTTCGTGATCCAGGAAATCCAACACGCGCTGCACGCGATCCTGCGCGTCCCGCGCGAAGCGCTCCTGGTCCTCGCGAAGCTTCATCTCGCGTTGGGCGAGGATGTCCTTGTCGTGGTTCGCGCGCCGCAGCATCGTCTCCAGCCGCTCGGATTCCTCCACGAGACGCAGGCGCTCGGCTTCCAGTTCCTGAAGGAACTCGCGCCAGTCCCGCTCCCGCTCGCCGAGCGTCGCTTCGGCTTTTTCGAGGATGGGTTTCGGAAGCCCAAGGCGCGCGGCGATGGCGAGGGCGCGGCTCTGGCCGGGCTGACCCACCAGCAGGCGGTAGGTGGGCGCCAACTTCTCCTCGTCGAACTGCACGGAGGCGTTCTGGAATTTCTGATGGCGCAGCGCCCAGCGGCTGATGTCGCCGAGGTGCGTGGAGCAGAGCACCCACGCGCCGCGCCGCGACAGCGCGTGCAGCACGGCGATGCCGAGGGCCGCGCCCTCCTTGGGATCGGTGCCCGTGCCCAGCTCATCCAACAGCACGAGGCCGCCTTCCCGCGCGTCGTTGAGGATCGCCTTGAGGTGCACCATATGGCTGCTGAAGGTGCTGAGCGAACCCACCAGCGTCTGGTGGTCGCCGATGTCCGCGTGCAGGCTTGGCAGGGCGGGGAAGGCGCTCCCCGGACCCGCAGGCACGGCGAAGCCGGAGGCGGCGAGCGTCCAAAGCAGGCCCACGGTCTTGAGGACGACGGTCTTGCCGCCGGTGTTGGAGCCGCTGA
>CAZKIM010000159.1:0-3240 GCA_964552855.1 uncultured Solibacteraceae bacterium
TGAGGTCCGCCAGCTCGCGGGTGCGGCCCTCCTTCATCATCTGGATCACCTTCATGTCCCAGAGGTACTGGCCGTGGTGGTAGATGTGCTCCTTCGACATGTCCTCGGGCAGCTCGGGCTCTTCCGTGAAATGGCGGTGGCTGAGGCTGTTGGAGGCGAGCAGCACGGCCTTCTTGCCGCTCTTCGCGATGGCCTTCGCCGTGGCCACGCCGAGCTTGGCCATCTCCTCCTCGCCCACCTCATTGCTGTAGTCGAAGTGGCCGCTGTTGCTGGAGATTGCCACGATGGGCTTGTCCCAGGAAGGGTTCGCCAGATGGCAGCTGATGATGGTGCCGTAGTCCACGCGAAAGGCAGGGTTCTCCATGGGCACCATCTCGAGCCCGGCGGCGCGGCCTTCCGTGACGATGCCGCGGGCAAGGTCCACATCCACCTTCAAGTCAAACTGGTAGCGGAACAGGTTCGGGAAGATGGGATCCACGCTGAGACCGCTGAGCTCCGGGACGGCGAGCACATGGTTGCCCGTGCGCGTCTTCCAGTGGGGCGAGTGGACAACGAGCACCTCGTAGTCCGTCTCGGCCAGCTTCTTGCGCAGGCGCTCGTAGCCCCAGCGCAGCGTCTCCCAGCCGCCTTCCGAGCGCGGCTCGTTCTGCGGCGGGTTCTCCGCGTAGACCAAGTGGGGTGGGTGGGGCGCAAGGACGCCCGCGACGATGCGGCCGCTGCTCATTTGTTCACCTGTTCAGTCAACTGGGACATAGGAAGTGAGCCGAGTAAGTCGTGTTGGGATTTCTGTTAACGCAGGGACGATGAAACTCCCATAAGCATGGTCGATTGCCTTGCTCGGATCGAAGAAATGGAGATAAAACAGAATTCGAAACGCCGAAAGCTCATCCACAGATTCAAGAAGAGTCTCCCCGTCCTCCGAAATGGCACGTTCATTCCATTGTGCTTGTTCGCTCTGGGTTCCATGGAATTCAACGGTCTGAGTGAAAAAGGAGCCATTCCATCTTTCGTCCGGGTTACGAACGAGAGCTTCAATAAGAACAACGGATAGGAGCTCATCAATCACCTGCCGCAGCTCATCAAGCTTGTACTCTTCCTGCTCCCCGAACTGTTCATGGAGGGTCTCCTCGATCAACTCTTGGGTGACCGGGATTCGATGAGCTCCGAGAATTTCTACACTTGGCTTGTCTGACATCGCTCAATCCAGCTTGATGCAGATGTTCTTGGCTTCGCTGAAGAACTCGAGGCTGTGGCGGCCGCCTTCGCGGCCCACGCCGCTGGCCTTCACGCCGCCGAAGGGCACGCGCAGGTCCCGGTGCAGCCAGGTGTTCACCCACACCATGCCGCTCTCCAGCGCCTGCGCGACGCGGTGGGCGCAGGCGAGGTCGCGGGTCCAGACGCTCGCGGCGAGGCCGTACTTCGTGCCGTTGGCCATGGCGATGGCTTCCTCTTCCGTGTCGAAGGGGTGCACGGTGACGACGGGGCCGAAGATCTCCTCCATCGCAGTTCGGCAGGTGGCGGGCAGGCCGGTGATGATCGTGGGCTCCAGGAAGAAGCCGCCGTCGAAGGGCGCGGGCAGGACGGGCCGTTTGCCGCCGCAACGAATGGCTCCGCCTTCCTCCACCGCGAGTTTGAAGTAGCCCTCCACCTTGTCCCGGTGGGCGGCGGAGATGGCCGCGCCGATCCTGGTCGCGGGATCGGCGGGGTCGCCGACCTTCCAGGCTTTCAGCTCGTCCAGCAGCGCATCCACGAAGCGGTCGTGGAGGGATCGCGCCACGAGGATGCGCGACCCGCAGAGGCAGATCTGGCCCTGGTTGAGGAAGGCGGCGCGCGCGACGCCCGGCACGGTCATGTCGAAGTCGCAGTCGGCGAAGACGAGGCTGGGGTTCTTGCCGCCTAACTCCAAGGACAGCTTTTTGAACTGCGGCGCGGCGGCCGCGGCCACCTTGGCGCCCGTGGCCGTGCCGCCCGTGAAGCTGACGAGCGAGACATCCGGATGGGACACGAGCGCGTCGCCCGCTTCGGCACCGAGGCCATGGACGAGGTTGAAGACGCCGGGCGGGCACCCGGCCCCGTGCAGCAGCTCCGCGAGCAGCGAAGCCGTTAACGGAGTCAGTTCGCTGGGTTTCGCGACGATTGTGTTGCCCATGGCCAGCGCCGGCGCGGTCTTCCAACTCAGGAGGTAGAGCGGCAGGTTCCAGGGCGTGACGAGGGCGCAGACGCCCGCGGGCGAACGGTGCGTGTAGTTGAGCGCGTCCGCCATCATCGAAGCGTCGTCGGTCTTGGTGCGCACGAGGTCCGCGAAGAAGCGGAAGTTCGAGATCGCGCGGGGAATGTCCAGGCTCCTCGCCAGCGCCAGCGGTTTGCCGGTGTCGCGGCTTTCCAGCTCGGCGGCTTCGTCCAGCCGCGCTTCCAGCAGGTCCGCCACGCGGTCCAGCAGCGCCGCGCGCTCGGCCACGGGCGTCTTGGCCCAACCCGGCAACGCCGCCTTCGCCGCAGCCACGGCCGCGTCCACATCCGCCTTCGTCGAACGCGGGATGCGCGCGATGATCTCGCCCGTGGCGGGGCCGAGGTTGTCGAGCAGCGCGCCGTCCTTCGCCGGGACGAAGACGCCGTTCACGAGGTTGCGGAGTTCCGGGATGCTCATGCCGATCCTCCAAACCCGATCTTCCGCTTCTTCGGCGCGGGCGTCTCCATGAGCTCACGGATGGCCGACACGAGCGCCGTGATGGTCTCGTCGTGGCCCCCTACCTTGCGTTCCAGCTCCAGCAGCTTGCGAGCAAGCGCATGACTGGATGCCAGCGCGTCGCGCATGGCGATGAAGGCGCGGACGACGAAGACGCTCGCTTCCACGGCCTCGGGCGAGTTGAGGATGCTCGCGGCCATCACTGCGCCGTGTTCCGTGAAGGTGCAGGGAATGACCGCCGAGAACTTGAGGCGCTGGAGGTGGTCGCAATTTGCGACCACCTCCGCCTTCTCGCGTGCCGTCAGGCGGAACATGAAGTCCGAGGGGAAGCGGTCCGTGTTGCGCTTGACCTGCTCGTTGAGGCGCTTGGTGGTCACGCCGTAGAGTTCCGCGAGATCGGCGTCAAGGATGACGCGGTGGCCGCGCAGCGTGAGGATGCGCTCGCTGAGGGGAAGGATCTTGGTCACCGCGCCGCTCATGCCATCTGCCCCCGGCCGCCATCGGCGTAGTCGTGCCAGTCGTAGACCCAGCGGTCCTGGTCGGGATCCCAGTCG
>CAZKIM010000160.1:0-3153 GCA_964552855.1 uncultured Solibacteraceae bacterium
GGCGACCCGGCCTGGGTCGAGGCGTCGCTGGAGGCGATTCAGCGCCTCATCGCGGTGTCGCGCGGACGCGCCCTCGTGCTGTTCACCAGCCGCAAGATGCTCCAGGCCTTCCGCCCGCGCCTCGAATCGGCCCTGCCCCAGATCACCTTCTTCGTCCAAGGCGATGGCCTCACGCGCAATCAGTTGCTGAACCGCTTCCGCACCGCGCCGGACGCGGCCCTGCTCGGCCTCGCGAGCTTCTGGCAAGGGGTGGATCTGCCCGGCGACGCGCTGCGCCTCGTCGTCGTGACGGCGTTGCCCTTCGCGCCGCCCGACGATCCCGTCCTCGCCGCGCGCATCCGCGAAGCCGACGCGAAGCAGGAGGGCCTCGGCTTTCGCGGCATCCAGCTCCCGCAGATGACGCTGAAGCTGAAGCAGGGCCTCGGTCGCCTCATCCGCACGCGCCAGGATCAAGGCGTCGTCGCGCTGCTGGACCCGCGCATCCTCCTCCCCCGCGAAGACCCCAACGGCAAACGCTACGCGGCTCAAGTCCGCGCCAGCCTGCCGCCCTTCCCCCTGAGCCGGGAGTGGGAGCGGGTGGAAGGCTTTCTGGAAGCGCTATGAAGGCATCCCTTTTGCTCAGGGCTTAGAATGGACCTGATGCGCCGACACGCCCGGAACTTCGCCCTCGTGGCCGCAGCCCTGCCCCTGGCGGCGGGACACCCGCGCCATGCGTCCCAGAAGACCTACATCTACACCTACCTGGACGCCAACGGGCACTTGGTCATCAACAACCTGCCCCCCAGCTACATGCAGGGGCGCGGCCTGCGGCTCCAGAAGGTGAGCGTGGGCATGGTGAAGCTCGCGATCACGAAGACGGAGATGGCGAAGGTCATCCGCAGTCCCGAGATGCTCGCCATGGTGGACGAGATCGCGGCGGCTAATGGCGTGGACACCTACCTGGCGAGGGCCATCATCCAGGCGGAAAGCGCCTTCAACTACCGGGCGCGGAGCCATGTGGGAGCCATCGGCCTCATGCAGCTCATGCCCGCCACCGCCGAGCGCTTCGGCGTGCTTGATCCCTTCGATCCGCGCCAGAACATCATGGGCGGCTGCAAGTACCTGAAGTGGCTCACGGACTACTTCAACGGCAACCTCACCAAGGTCATCGCGGCCTACAACGCGGGCGAGACCGCCGTGCAGCGCTACAACGGCGTGCCGCCCTACAAAGAGACCCGGGCCTATGTGCCCAAGGTGCTCGACCTCTACAATCGCAAGGCCGTGCAGCCCGATCAGAACGATGCCGGCGCGATGGCGCTCCTGAAGAGGGGCCGCGGCGGCTTCGAAGTGGACGACAAGGGCGCGGCACCGGACGAGAAACCCGTGCTTGTCGGCAACACCCGCATCTACCAGTGGGTGGACCCCTCCGGCCGCCTCAAGATCAGCGACGCCCCGCCCCCCAAAGGCACCCCCGGCGTGAAGGTGTTCGGCGGGCGAGACTAGGGTTTCAGTCTCAGCCCTTGGCTTCGGCGTCCAGAGCGACGGCGGCTTCTTCGAAGGCGGGGCGCATGTCGGCGATGCGTTCGGCGGCGCCGCCGAAGGCTCCGGCCCGGGCGCCGCGCTCGATTTCCTGGGCGTAATTCTGCAGGCGCCGCGCGCCCACCGCTCCGGCGGCGCCTTTGATGGCATGAGCCTCCTGGGCGAGCCCTTCGGTGTTGCCGGCGGCGAGCGCCGCGTCCAGCGCATCCAGACGGCCGCCGATGTCCTCCCGGAACAGCTGGGCCATTTCCTTGAGCAGGCCCTTGCCGCCGCCATCCAGCGCCAGGAGCTGCTTCAGCACGGCGGGATCGAGAACGGGCAAGGCGTCCGAAGACATGGAGGCTCCTTGGGGCAGGCTCCAGGGTAGGGCAAGGCGGCGCGGGAGGATAGATTGGGTCCGATGAACGACGCGCTTCCGCCCTCTCCCCATGCCGACGCCGCTGCCGCCGACGCGGCGCTGTCCCTGCTGTTCCGCAAACTCCATCCCCGCCTGGAGGACGCGGCGCACGCCCTCGCGAAGAAAGCCCCGAAGGCGGAGCTGGAACGCTTGCACCGGAAACTCCTGAAGGATCGGGAGGCCGTGGTCGCGGCCTTGGGGCAGGAAGCCGAGCGCCTTCCCGCCGGATCGGACCTGCGCGACAGCCTGGAAGCGCTCGCCAGCGACCTCACCCCCTTTGGCGAAACCTGGAAGGAAAGCCTCACCCTCACCCAACTCTGCCTGGAAGAGGCGCCCGCCGAGCTGCTGCCCCATCTGCCGGACGAACTGCCCGAGCCGCCCAAGTGGGCGCCGCGCCTCGCATCCTTCTTCGAGAAGCTGGAGGATCCGAGCTACGCCGCCGAAGCCCGGTGGGCGCAGGTGGACGAAGAGATCGGCGAACTGCCTGTGGACGAGGACGAATAGCATGGCGGCGCCCAGTCTCGTCCCCGATCTCATGCTCGGCCTCGACCAGGGCACCACCGGCAGCACCGCCTTGGTCGTGGACCGGGACTTGAAGGTCCAGGGTCGAGGCTACGCCACCTTCCCCCAGCATTTCCCGCAGCCTGGCTGGGTGGAGCATGATCCGGAAGAACTCTGGCGCGCGACCCTCGCCGCGATCCAGCAGGCGATGGAAGGTCTCGATCCCACGCGCCTCGTGGCGATGGGGCTCACCAATCAGCGGGAGACGACGCTCGCGCTGGACGCGGAATCGCTCCAACCCCTGCATCGCGCCCTGGTGTGGCAGGACCGGCGCACGGCCGATCTCTGCGCGGCGATGAAGGATCAGGAGCCCGCGATCCGCGCCGCGACGGGGTTGCCGCTGGATCCCTACTTCAGCGCCACCAAGCTCCGCTGGTTGAAGGAGCGGCTTCCCGGGAAGAAGCTGGCCTTCGCCACGGTGGATGCGTTCCTCCTCCACCGCCTCAGCGGCGTCTTCGCCACCGATCCCAGCAACGCGAGTCGCACTCAGCTCTACGATCTCGAACGCGGCGCTTGGTCCGACGACCTGATCCGCCGCTTCGGCGTCGAAGGCATCCGCCTGCCGGAGATCCTTCCCAACGCAGCGTTGCGCGGGCGCGTGCGCGGCGTGCCCGGCCTGCCGAACGGCCTGCCCATCCACGGCGCGGCGGGGGATCAGCAGGCGGCGCTCTTCGGCC
>CAZKIM010000161.1:0-3149 GCA_964552855.1 uncultured Solibacteraceae bacterium
AGCAGCTCCCGGATGGCCTGGTTCAGCAGATCGGGGTGGTGGCGGGCCATGCCCGCTTCCGGGTCCAGCAGGGGCCGGGTGAGGACGGGCACGCCCGCCAGGGTGTCCTGGGTCGCGTGGAGGGGCTGGCCGCCTTCGTCCCGGTAGCGCCGGGCCATGTCCTGGGGCAGGGGCGTGCTGTTGGCGAGCACGGCGGCGAGCTTCACCTGGCCGAGGGTCTGGATGGCCTCCACATGGGCCGCGAGGTCGAGGCCGTGGCTCTCGCCGGGCTCGGTCATCAAGTTCGCCACATAGACCACCGGGGCGCCGGAGCGCTGCACCGCCTCCCGCAGCTCGGGGATGAGCAGGTTGGCGAGGGTCGAGGTGTGGAGGCTGCCCGGCGCCAGCAGGATCAGATCCGCCCGGAGCGTGGCGAGGACGGATTCCGGCAAGGGCTCGGCGTCCTTGGGTTCGATCCACAGGCGCTTGAGCGGCGGGCGGGCGTGGTTGATGGCGGATTCGCCCATCAGGCGCTGGCCCGAGGCATCTTCGGCGCAGAGCGTGACGGGCGTGGCGGTGGCCGGGTAGAGGTGCCCGGCGGTGACGAGGATGGTGGAGAGCTGGCGGATGGCGCGCACCCAATCGCCGGAAAGGTCCGCGAGGGCCCAGAGCATGAGGTTGCCCAGCGAATGGCCGGCGAGGGAGCCGTCGCCCTTGAAGCGGTAGTTGAGCAGGTCCGAGAGGATGGAATCCTCGCGTGTCAGGGCCGCGAGGCAGTTGCGGAGATCGCCGGGCGGGATGCCGCCCAGTTCCTGCCGCAGGCGCCCGCTGGAGCCGCCGTCATCCGAGACGGCGACGATGCCGGTCAGGCGCCAGGGATCGCGCGCGCGGGTGGCCTCGCGCTTGAGGGCGCGCAGCAGCGCGGACAGGCCCGTGCCGCCCCCGATGGCGACCACCCGGAGCGGCGATTCGGCCTGGAGCGGCATGACCGCTAGTCGTTCTCGGTGAACGCGAAGAGCGAGGACTTCCGCAGTTCGGTGAAGTCGGGTTCGAGCCGGAACAGGAAGAGGGTCGAGGGGTCGAGCGCGAGCGCCTGCTTCAGGCACCCCGCGGCGGCCTCCGCCTGACCGGCCTGGGCGTGGGCCGTGGCGGCGAGGTAGTGGAGCAGGCCCTTCTTGGGATGGGCCTTGATGGCCTTGTCCAGGACCTTCAACGCGGCGGCGTGGTCGCGGTGGTTCAGCAGCGCCTGGGCTTCGTCCTCAGGGTTCTGGGCAGCGGCCTTCGCCGGGTGCGCCTTGGCCTTGGCGACGGAGAGGTAGGCCTCCACCACGCGGCGGAACGCCGGGTCGTGCGCGGTCTCGGCGGCCAACGCCTCCAGCGGCTTCACGGCCTCGGCGTGCTTGCCGGAGTCCACGAGCTTCACCGCTTTCGCGAGCTCCGCCGCATGCGGATGCGCCGCGCGCTCCGGGGCTTTTCCTTTGGCTTTCGTCACCATGCTGGACCTCATGCCTTCTGGCCATTATGCACCAAGGCCCCTAAACGCAAAGGGCGGCCCCGCCGGGGCCGCCCTCCCAACAGCATTCCCACTCAGGATTTGAAGAGCACATCCTCCCGGTTGAGGGTCTTGGCCGCCAGGGCCGTGAGCGCGATGGCGAGGATCGAGTTGATGCCGAAGGCCAGCGCGTAGTGCGTCGCGTTGAACTGCTGTCCGAACATTTCGCGGATGGCGACGCTGGCGTTGATGATGGGCAGGAAGGGGACGAAGGCCATCTTCTCGATGCCGGGCGCCATGGAGAACACGCCCAGGAGGATGATGACGAACATACCGGGCATGAGGGCCGTGCCGGCCTCCCGCTGGGTGCGGGCGCGGATGCCCACCGCCAGGATGAAGGCCACCATCATCAGCGCGACGGGAATGAGCAAGAGCAGTGTGAGGCCGAGGGTCGCGGGGCTGGCCATTTGCAGGATTGAAGCGGAGCCCTGCGTTCCAGAGGCCGCGGAAGCCTTCGCGATGTCCCCGGCGAGCGTGTTGAATCCGATGGCGGTGCCGACCACATTCGCCAAGGCGCTGGCCAATCCGAGAACAAAGAGCGCGAGCAGCTTCCCGGCCGCGATCTGGGGGCGCGGGATGCGCGTGGAGAGAAGGCTCATGAGCGTGCCTCGCTCGCGTTCACCGGCCGTCATCGAAGCGCCGTGGTTCATCACGCCGGTGAACATGCCGATGAGCAGGATGTACGGGATCCAGACTCCAAGCCCTTTTCCGAGCTCGAGGGCGAGATCCGCCGCGTTCTTGACTTCGACTTTCGAGGGTGTGGCCAGCTCAGGAGAGGCGTTCAAGGACTTGAGGCGCGCATCCACCCAGGTCTTGTCCTGATCCTTCAGGAGGTCGTTCAGTCGTTTGAGCGCGAGTCCGGAATCATCCTCGGCGGAGTTCTGAGTGGCGGTCACCACGAGGGTCTTCTGATTCTTCAGATCCTCGGGGGCGGAAGCGGGGACATCAATGGCCAAGTCCACCGCCTTGTCCCGGAGCGCCTTGGTGAGGTCGCCTTCCGGCGTGGGCACGATCTGGAATTTCTTCGGATCGGCCTGAAGGAAGGGAATGAGAGTCGAGCTAGGGTCCGTGACGCACACCTTCGAGGGCTTGCCCTTCCGTTGGGCGTCGTCCCGCATGGCCATCTTGCCCATCACGCCGAAGATGAGGGGATAAAGGAGCAAGGGCAGAGCGAAGGTGAAGAACACGGTCTTTCGGTCCTTCGAGAGTTCCAGGAGTTCCTTCTTCATCACGAGCCAGGCGCCGCGCATGTCGTCTCCGTGTCAGTTCAGATGGGCAGATGGGGTGGATGTCAGGCGATGGCCGCTTGGCCTTCTTCGGCGAGTTGGAAGAAGACTTCGTCCAGGCTGTGGGCGTTGCGGGAGCGGAGGATCTCCTTCGGGGGCGCGTCGCCGTGGAGCTTGCCGTCGAAGATGATGCCGACGCGGTCGCAGACCTCCTCCGCCATGGGCATGGCGTGGGTGCAGACGATGACGGCGCGGCCTTCCTGCTTCATCACCTGGAGCAGATCCAGCACGGTCTTGGCGGTGAGCACATCGAGGCCCGTGGTGGGCTCGTCGAAGATGACGGCCTTGGGATCGTGGAGCAGCGCGCGGGCGATGTTCACCTTCTGCTTCTG
>CAZKIM010000162.1:0-3143 GCA_964552855.1 uncultured Solibacteraceae bacterium
TTCCCATCCTCTTGGAGGACCAGGTTCGCATCGAGGTGCGCTGCACGAGGATCGGCACCAGCTCCTTCGAACTCGCCTATCGCGTGCTGCGCGGCGCCGATGGCGCGCTCTTCGCTGAAGGAAAGACCGTGCAGGTGATGTTGGATTTCAAGACGAATCGGCCCACGCCGTTGACAAAAGAGGCTCGCGCTTGGCTGGCATCGCAGGATTGAGGCCTGATACGGATTGGGTTAAGGCCGCCCGGTTCGGGCAAGCGCTCCGCTGGCTCGGCCTTGGAGATGCTGTCTGGATGGCGCTGGTCTCCCTGAAGGAGCCGTGGGGGTCAACAGGAAACCACGCGGTTGTGATCTTCCTGCCCTTTGCATTCGTGGCTTGGCTGGCCTGGAAGCCGAGCTGGGTCGCTGCTTTCCTGACCCTGTTGCTCCATATCTCCCTAGGTGCGCTTGCTGCACTTGCGTTCGAAGAACACGGTGCCAATAGCATCGCGGCCTCTGCCTTTCTTGTCCTCACGCTCACGGCCTTACTCTGGCAAGGCCGTGCGGTCTGGCGTGTGCTGGACCTTTCACCGCTTATCCTTCGCCTTCGGCATCTGATGAAGATGGCCGCGCGGGATCCACGGCGGTCCGTCCGGTTTTCGGTGGGTGCCGGACGGCGTCAGCGGCGCATTCGCGCGATTCGCATCCCCCACTATTGGTTGGTGCAGATCCAGGGCGCGGAGCGGTGGATGGGGCTTGTTCCGCTGAAGGATCTCGAGATGGAGCTAGGATTCGGTGGCGAGATCTCCTTCCGCTTCAAGAGACCGGGTTATGTGACACCTCTAGCGGGCGAGTGCGTCATAGATCTCGAAAACCTCACTCGTTTCGACAAGCTCGCGCGGGAGGCCTCATGAGGCTCGGCACCGTCCTGTGGATGGAGGGCATCGCCGAGCGGCTGGCTCTCGTCACGCCCCTCCCCGATGGCCGCTTCGCGGACCTGAATCGCATCGAGCATGTGCGGCTCGCGAAGCTGGGTGAAAGCGCGCCGGACCGGCTCGCCGCGGTGCTGGTGCCGCCGAGTCTGCGCCAGGTGCTGGAGGGCGGACCCCGCGCCATGGCCCGGGTGAAGCAGACGGTCCAGTACGCCGAGAAGTGGGCTCGGCGGGGAGATCTGCCCGCTACGGTGGCCTACCATCCGGACCGAGTGCGGATGGCTCCCTGCCTGCCGCGTCCCAGCGCTCTTAGGACGGCGGAGGGAACCCATCTGGACCGCCTCCGCATCCTCGGATCCGATGTGGTGTGCTTGGATCAGATGCCGGAAGCGGGCCTTGCGGCCATTGGGCAAGCGGGCGGGGAACCGGGCGGGTTCTGCCTCGCCTTCCGGGCCGGGGATGTGGTCGCGCTTGGCGATTGGCTGTGGGTGGGCGAACCCTTCAGCGGCGATCTGGCCTTGCGCGTCGGCACCCATAAGCGGAGCGCTTCCTTGAGCATCTATGAAGGGCTCGAGCTTCCGCCGTTGCGCGCCGCCGAAGCTCTGCTGCTGCCCCCCATGCGGTTCCGCGCCTTTTCAGGGCTCGACCAGGCCGACAGGCTCGAGCTGGTGGCACCCTTCGACACGCTCGTCGCGCGACTCCTACCCGAGGCGCTGCAAGGCACGGTTCAATGAGCTGATCGAAGATTTAAACCGAGGCCATCCCCTTGGAGTCATCCATGAAGAAACCTGATCCCGAAGCGGCCGAATCCACCTCCCGCCTCATTGACGAACGCATCCAAGAACTTGGTGGGTGGCGCGGCGATCTGCTCGCGCACCTCCGCGCGCTCATCCACGCGGCGGATCCGGGAGTGGTCGAGGAATGGAAGTGGGCAGTGCCGGTGTGGTCCCACGACGGAATCCTTTGCACGGGCGAGGCCTACAAGAAGGCCGTGAAACTCACCTTTCCCAAGGGCGCGTCGCTGAAGGATCCAGCGGGACTCTTCAATTCAAGCCTTGAAGGAGCCACGCGGCGGGCCATTGATTTCCAGGAAGGCGACGCGATCCACGAGGCGGCGTTCAAGGCTCTGATCCAGGAAGCGGTGGCGCTGAACGCTCGCTAGACTGAGGCTTGGACCGGAGGCCCCATGCGACTCCTGCTCGCGGCAACCCTTTCGATGATGACGGCGGCACCGTTGGCCGCGCAGGCGCCCATGACGACGCCCACGCCAAAGACGGTCGTGAAGGCCGAGGCCGGTCCCTTCGATCCCACGCGCGATTCGGCGAAGGATCTCGAAGCCGCGAAGGTGGAGGCCAAGCGCACGAACCGTCGCATCCTGCTGGATGTGGGCGGCAACTGGTGCAGCTGGTGCCGCCTCATGGACAAATGGTTCAAGGAGCATCGGGCAGCGCGCAAGGCGCGGGACAAGGCCTTCGTCGTCGTGCCCGTGAACTTCAGCCCCGAGAACAAGAACGAGGCCTTCCTTTCCCAGTATCCGAAGGTGGATGGCTACCCCCACTTCTTCGTGCTGGACGCGGACGGCAAGCTGGTCCGTGACCAGAGCACCGGCGCGCTGGAGGATGGCCGGGGTTACAGCGAACCCAAGATGATGGCCTTCATCGCCGCGTGGTCGGGGAAGTAGACCGCCATGCCGAACACGATCCAGCTCCATCGCGTCCTGAAAGCGCCTCCTGAGCGCGTGTACCGGGCCTTTCTGGATGCGGAGGCCATGGCGAAGTGGCTTCCGCCTCACGGTTTCACGGGCAAGGTCCAGCACCTGGATGCGACGGTGGGTGGCACCTACAAGATGTCCTTCACCAACTTCACGACGGGCAAGGTGGAATCCTTCGGCGGCACCTTCCTGGAGTTGGTGCCCAATGAGCGCATCCGCCACACGGACGCCTTCGACGATGCAAACCTGCCGGGCGAGATGACGACGACGATCACCCTGCGCGCCGTCTTCTGCGGCACGGAGCTGAGCGTGATGCAGGAAGGCATCCCCGACTTGATCCCGCCCGAAGCCTGCTATCTCGGATGGCAGGAATCGCTGGCGCTCCTCGCCCAACTCGTGGAAGCGGAGATCAAGGGCTGATTCAGCCCCGCAGCATCTCGGCGACGAGGAAGGCCATCTCCAGGCTCTGGGCGCCGTTGAGGCGGGGGTCGCAGCCGGTTTCGTAGGCGCGTGGGAGATCGGCTT
>CAZKIM010000163.1:0-3117 GCA_964552855.1 uncultured Solibacteraceae bacterium
CCGCATTGAGCACAGCTACAATCCCATTCTCGGGGAGCAAATCCTAGGCATGGGTAATCTGGAGCATCAAGGCCGTCAGATTGCGGATTTCATCAATCACCCTGAACCGGACGAGTCTCGCGATCCTGGATGCGCCGACACAGCTTTCGAACGACAAGCGAGCAAGATAACGGCATCGAAGAATCAATACGGCCTATTGGCAACCTGGCTCCGCTACATCCTTACTTCCGCGAATACTTGGCAAGGCCCCATCGGCGACTTTGAAATGGTTGTGCACCGTCCCAAAGGCCGCCTTGTCACTTTTTGCTGGGATGGCCCGGTCGAGAAGCGAGACACCGATACCTTCGTCGCACGAGCAAAGAACTTCCGGCCCTCACGCGAGGTCACGATCTACTTCTTCTAGCTATGCCTTCTGAATCCATTCCCATTCGCGAGTATGCCTTTTACACAAGGCGGCCATCGCGCAAAGATCCCAGACTGAAAACCCTGCGCCAAGCGTGGGCTCCTGGATCACTGACAAAGTCCTGATCACCAAATAAAGCATCACCCATGGATTTCGACAGGTGATCTTCTCTGAGTCTCCGTGTCTCCGTGTCTCCGTGGTTCATCAGTATTCGTTCGCCAATTCCGTCGCGCGAACCTGCTTTTCGAAGGCCTGGAAGATGGGCGCGCCCGCCTTCTGCGCGATCCATTCGGCGACGCGGATGCCATCCACGGACGCGCTGGTGATGCCACCGGCGAAGCCCGCGCCTTCGCCGCAGGGGTAGAGGCCCGGGTGGCTGGCGCTTTGGCCATCTTCATTCCGCAACAGTTGGATGGGGCTGCTGGTGCGGCTTTCGATGGCGAGCAGGAGCGCCTGGCCGGAGGCGAAGCCGTGGATCTTCTGGTCGAAGACCGGCAACGCGCCCCGCAATTGCTCCAGGATGAAATCCGGCAGGCAGGTGGCGAGATCCGCGCCCACCGCGAAAGGCCGGAAGCTCGTGGCGGGCAGATGGCCTGATGCTCGCCCTTTCAGGAAATCCTTCACGCTCATGGCGGGCGCGCCGTAGGTCTCGCCCGCGGCGCGGTAGGCGGCCTGTTCCCACTTGCGCTGGAAGTACATGCCCGCGAGCAGGTGCTCGCTGCCGAAATCGGAAGGGTTGATCTTGGCGACGAGGCCGCTGTTGGCGAAGCCCGAATCCCGCGCCGCGTTGCTCATGCCGTTGACGACGACGCCGCCTTCCTCGGAAGTGCACTGGATGACTTCGCCGCCCGGGCACATGCAGAAGCTGTAGGCCGCGCGGTTCACGCCGAAGTTGCAGGTGAGGCGGTAGTCGGCGGGCGGAAGGCTCGGATGGCCCTTGCTTGGCCCGTACTGGGAACGGTCAATGAGGTCCTGGGGATGCTCCACGCGCACGCCCATGGCGAAGGGCTTCTGCCGCATGGCGACGCCATGCTTGTGCAGCATCTCGAAGGTGTCGCGAGCGCTGTGGCCCGGCGCCAGCACCAGCGCGTCACAGGGGATGCGCTCCCCATCACCGAGGATCGCCGCGGTGACGCGGCCATCCCTCCATTCGATGTCCGCGAGGGGCGACTTCCAACGGTAGCTCGCGCCCCGGCTTTCGGCCTCTTTCCGGATCAGCACCGAACATTTGCGGATCACATCCGTGCCCACATGGGGCTTGGCGAGGTAGGCGATGCGCGGGCTCGCGCCGAAGCGCACGAAGGTGTCAATGACATAGCGCGTGGCCGGGTGCCCGATGCGCGTGGTGAGCTTGCCATCGCTGAAGGTGCCCGCGCCGCCTTCGCCAAATTGAGCGTTGGCCTCGGCGTTGAGGCGGCCGTGCTTCCAGAGATCGTTGATGCCCTGCACGCGCTCGCTCATGGAGGGACCACGCTCCAGCACGATGGGCTCGATGCCATAGTCCAACAGGCGCAGCGCGCAGAAGGTGCCCGCCGGGCCACTGCCGACGATGACGACGCGGGGCCGGTGCTCGACCCGCGCGACGGCGTAGTCCGTGTGCGAGGGCGCGGCCTCCAGCTTGGCGCCGGGCGGTAGCTCCACTTCCGAGAGATCTCGCTCCGTTTCGAAACTGAGCGCCGCGAGGAAGCGGATCGAGCCTTTGTGCCGCGCGTCCAGGCTGCGCCGTTCCAGGATGACCGCGCGGTAGTCGGACGGCTTGCCGCCCAGCGCGTGGGCCAGTGGTTTCGCCAGGTCCAGCTTCTCTTCACCGAGGACGAGCGGGAAATTCGTGATGAGGCGGCGCATCGGCCCTCCTGGCGTCGGGGCTTCCAACGGGAAGCAAAGCCGGATTCAGTTTACACTCTGGGCTTTTGGGATGCCCATGCGCCGCGCCCTCGCCCTCCTGATCGCCCTGCCCGTCCTGGCTCAGGCCCAGGTCGCCGCGCCCAACCATTCGGCCGCCGCCTCCGCGATCCAGACCCGCTTTCTCTCCAAGGCCGAGGCCGCGAAAGTGCTCGTGGGCCAGGACTACTTCGGCGTCCTGCACGCACCTGAGCTGCGCGCGAAAACTGGCCTCGCCCTCGCGGGGATGAGCTCCGAGCAGGCCCGTTCGGCGGCCAAGGCCTTCTATGCGACGAGCGCCCAGGACTTCACGCCGGACGAAGAGAGCGCCCTCCAGGCGATCCTCGACCACGCGGCCCCGGCCATCGCCGCGAAGATGCCGCTCATGGCCCGCACGCCCTTCACCTTCATCAAGGCGGGCATCGAGGGCGGCCTGCCCCACACCCGCGGCGCCTGCATCGTGCTCGCCCCCCGAGTGGTCCAAAGCCTCACCCGCTTTTCCAAAATGGGCGACAAGGCCATGGACCGCGTCGCGAGTCTGCTCGTCCATGAGCAGACCCATGTTCTGGAGCGCGAGCACCCGGCCCTCTTCGCCCAGCTCTTCACGGAAGTCTTCGGCTTCCGCGCCCTCAGCGTCGTCCCCGATTCGCCCTGGCTCGCCGAGCGCCGCGTGGTGAATCCCGATGGCCCCGGCCTTGGCTGGGCCTTCCCCGTGCCGGACAACGGCCACACCCGCTGGATCCGCCCGGACCTGCTCATCGGCGAACTGGACCATCCCCGCATGCCCCAGGACTTCCAGCCCATCGCCGTGGATCTGATCGAGAAGGACGGCG
>CAZKIM010000164.1:0-3106 GCA_964552855.1 uncultured Solibacteraceae bacterium
GCCGCGGCGCGGACTGCCTCCGCCTCAACTTCTCCACCCACGATCCGGCGGTCACGCGGGAGGGCATCGCCCGCCTCGGCCACCTGATCCACTCCCGCCCCCGCAAGCACGCTTGACCCGCTTGTACATCTGATAGGAGCGACCATGAACACTGTCCTCGCCGCACCCACCCTGGACCTGCATCCCAAGGCTCTCGTGATGTCCGACGCCGAGCGCGCGGAGCGGATGAAGAATCCCGGCTTCGGCAAGGTGTTCACCGAGCACATGGTCGTCATTCCCTACAAGGACGGGCAGTGGGGTCGCGGCGAGCTGAAGGCCTACGGACCCATCGCCTTCGATCCGGCGGCCAGCGTGCTGCACTACGGCCAGGCGATCTTCGAGGGCTTCAAGGCCTACCGCCAGCCGGATGGCGGCATCGCCACCTTCCGCCCCTTCGAGAACGGCAAGCGCTTCAACACGAGCGCCGCGCGCCTCGCCATGCCCGCGATTCCCGAGGAGCGCTTCGTCGAAGCCGCGGACGCGCTCATCCGTCAGGAGCAGAAGTGGGTGCCGAACGCGGTGGGCGAAAGCCTCTACCTGCGCCCGCTCATGGTGGCGACGGAGGCCGCGCTGGGCGTGCGCCCGGCGAAGGAATACCTCTTCGTGCTCTTCGCGTCGCCCAGCGGCGCCTACTTCTCCGGCGGCGTGAAGCCCGTGACGGTGTGGATCAGCGAGGACTATGTGCGCGCCGCGCCCGGCGGCACCGGCTTCGCCAAGTGCGCCGGCAACTACGCGGCGAGCCTCATCGCCCAGGCCCAGGCCACAGAGAAGGGCTGCGATCAGGTCGTCTGGCTCGACGCCGTGCACCGCGAATTCGTGGAGGAGATGGGCGGCATGAACATCTTCTTCGTCTACAACGAGGGCGGCCGCGAGATCGTCGTCACGCCCGAACTCACCGGCACGCTGCTGCCGGGCGTCACGCGCAAGAGCCTGCTCGAGGTGGCGCAGGAGCTGGGCTACGGCGCGGAAGAACGCAAGATCAGCGTCGCCGAATGGGACGCCGCGTTGAAGGAAGGCCGCATGACCGAAGCCTTCGCCTGCGGCACGGCCGCCGTCATCACGCCCATCGGCAAGGTGAAGTCCACCAAGGGCGAATGGATCATCAACAACGGCGAGACCGGCCCCGTCGCCATGAAACTGCGCGAAGCCCTGCTGAACCTCCAGCACGGCGTCACCGCCGACACGCACGGCTGGATGCACAAGGTGCTGTAAGGCGGATTACCCCTCCGAAGAAGCCCGCGCGAGCGGGTTTCTTCGTTGAATCGCTGCCTTCGTGATCACCTGTGATGAACGCTGATGCACGCTGATGGGAGCGGGCTGTTATCAGCGTGCATCCGCGTTCATCCCAGTTTGAATGACTTCCTTGTTGAGGTTGCTTGGTGATTCCATGGTTGAACGAAGATGCGTATCAATCGCTGCCCTCGTTCACGCCTTCGAAGAGGAAGGTGGAGAGGTAGCGCTCGCCGGTGTCCGGAAGCATGGCGAGGATCACCTCGCCGGGCTTCGCCTCCTTGGCGATTTCCAGTGCGGCGGCGAAAGTGCCTCCCGCTGAGATGCCGACGAAGAGCCCTTCCTTATGCGCCAGCATCCGCGCGGTGTCGCGGGCCACGACATCCTCCACGGAGAGGATGCGATCCACCACCTGCCGGTTCAGGACCGAAGGCACGAAGTCCGGTGTCCAGCCCTGGATCTTGTGGGGCGCGGGCGGCTTGCCCTGGAGCAGGGACGCGGCGGCGGGCTCGGCGGCGATGATCTTCGTCCCCGGTCGCGCGGCGCGCAGCACTTCGCCGACGCCGGTGAGCGTGCCGCCCGTGCCCCAGCCCGTGACGAAGTAGTCGAGGCGTCGTCCAGCGAAATCCGACAAGATCTCCGGCCCCGTCGTCTGCCGATGGAAAGCCGGATTCGCCGGATTGTCGAACTGTCGCGCGAGAAAGGCGCCGTGCTCCTTCGCGTAGGCCTCGGCGATGCGGACCGAGCCGCTGCCGCGTTCCGCCGCGGGCGTGAGGATCACCTTCGCGCCGTAGGCCCGCATGAGCTTGCGGCGTTCGATGGAAAAGGGTTCGCCCAAGAACGCGACGAAAGGATAGCCCCGCGCCGCGCACACCATCGCGAGCGCGATGCCGGTGTTGCCCGAAGTCGCCTCCACCACCATCTGTCCAGGCTTCAGCGCGCCGCGGGCTTCCGCGTCCAGGATGATCCCGAGCGCGAGGCGGTCCTTCACGGAACCGCCGGGATTGAAGCTTTCCACCTTCACGAACATCTCCACGCCCTCCGGCGCGAGACGGTTGATGCGCACCACCGGCGTGCGGCCGATGGTGTCGAGGATGCTCGAATGGATCATGGGGCCCTCCTGGGGAGAAGCGTGGATGGGAGATGAAGCCGGAGTCGAGCATACTCGCCACCCTCTGTCCGGGGCCGGTCAACTTCCCATCCACTCCGTTCGGCGGCGTCCAGGCAAACGCGAATTTAGGAACCATTAGAATCGAAGCGACGGAGGCACCATGGGCGCGCGATTCTGGATCAGAAGGTTCTGCGCGATGCTCGTCGGCATTTTCGCGGTGCTGCTCTTTGTCGAGCGCCTCAAAGGCCACGCTTGGCACGCCGCCCTCGCCTTCAGCGGACTGTGGGCGCTGATCACGGCGAGCGTCTTCATCGGCACACGGCTCTACTACGCGAGCCGCGGCGTGGCCTGCGCCATCTGCAAAGACACGCCGGAGTGACCGGTGTTATCGCCCTCTCACGGCGAGAACAGAGGTTGAAGATGTGCGTCGCAGAGCATCCACCTGGCCTTCCCTGAGTCCAGGCCTTAACTCCATTCAACCAGTTGAAATGGTGAGGGAGACTTCGCTCATGGCAGCCTCAGACCCGAGGGTGAAATTGGCGCTCATGATCCGCTTCGATCCGGGTCAATCCAGGGAGGAGTTTTGAGCATGGTTTGAGCAAGGAGACGAATGTGAAAAATTGGATGCCGCCAAAAACCAGGAAGCCTCCTGATTTCTCAGGAGGCTTAGCTGGTAGGGCCAACGGGGTTCGAACCCGTGTTACCGCCGTGAAAGGGCAGTGTCCT
>CAZKIM010000165.1:0-3061 GCA_964552855.1 uncultured Solibacteraceae bacterium
GCCCTGCCCCACAATCGGAAAATGGGAGACTTGGGTCCGCAGGTTCTGCCTTCGGCGCCCGCCCTGCCGGGGGCGGTGGTGCCGGGCGCGGCGTGCCTGACGCTGGATGGGGCTTTCGCGCGGGTCAAGACGGCCTTCCTGCATCATCACCCGGATGGCGATCTGGATCTGCTTGAGCGCGCCTTCAAGGTCGGCCGGGCCATGCACGCGCGGCAGGCGCGGCGGAGCGGCGAGCCCTACTTCTTCCATCCCCTCGCGGTGGCGCACAGCCTCGCGGAATGGCGGCTGGACGCGGTGACCATCGCCTGCGGCATGCTCCACGACACGGTGGAGGACACGCTTCTCACTTTGGACGAGGTCCGCGCCCAGTTCGGCGATGAGGTCGCCGTCATCGTGGACGGCCTCACGAAGATGGCCAAGCTGGCCTTCACGGATCGCCACCTGCTCAACGCCGAGAATGTGCGCAAGCTCCTCGTCGCCATGGGGAAGGATGTGCGTGTCCTCGTGGTGAAGCTGGCGGACCGCCTCCACAACATGAAGACGCTGTCGGCGATGCCCGAGGAGAAGCGCCGCCTCATCGCCCGCGAGACGCTTGAGCTTTACGCGCCGCTGGCGAACCGCCTGGGCATGGGCGCCGTGCGCCTGGAACTGGAGGATCTCTCCTTCGCCTACCTGGAGCCGGAGCGCTTCCAGGAACTCAAGGACGCCGTGGAGCGCAAGCGGGCGAAGCTCGCGGACACCATCGAGGAGACGCGCCTGCTGCTGGAGGTGACGCTCCGCGAGCAGGGCGTGAAGGCCTCGGTCACCTGCCGCGTGAAGCACTACTTCGGCATCTGGCGGAAGATGGACGCGCAGGAACGCGCGCTGGAAGACATCCACGACTGGCTGGCCTACCGCATCCTCTGCATGGACCGGCCGAGCTGCTACACCGCCCTCGGCATCGTGCACGGGCTCTTCAAGCCGATTCCCGGGCGCTTCAAGGACTACATCAGCCTGCCCAAGGAGAACGGCTACCAGAGCATCCACACTTCGGTGCTGATGCCCTCCGGCGACGCCTTCGAGATCCAGATCCGCACCGAGGCGATGCACGCGAGCGCGGAGGCGGGCATCGCCGCCCACTGGACCTACAAGGACGGACGCCTCGCCAACCGCGACGAGATCAACCAGGCGGCCTTCCTGCGCCGCATGGTCGAGCTGCACCAGGAATCCCGCGACAGCCGCGATCTGGTGGCGAACCTCAAGGGCGAGCTGAGCTTCCGCACCATCCAGGTCTTCACGCCCAAGGGCGATCTGCGCGCGCTGCCCGAAGGCGCGACGCCCATTGATTTCGCGTACGCCATCCACACCGAAGTCGGCCATCGCTGCGTGGGCGCGAAGGTGAACGGTCGCATGGTGCCGCTGCGTCAGGCGCTCTCCAACGGCGACCGCGTGGAGATCCTCACGCGGCCCGATCACAAGCCCAGCCGCGACTGGCTCGGCTTCGTCAAATCCGCTTCCGCCAAGGCGAAGATCCAATCCTTCATCCGGGAGGAAGAGCGCTCCCGCGCCATCCAGATGGGCCGCGAACGCCTGGAGCGCGAGGCGAAGGCCGCCGGGATCCGCCTGGACGACGCCGAAGTCCACGCCAAGCTCACCGAGCGCCTCAAGCCTCTGCGCCACGCCAACTGGGACAGCTACCTCGCCGCGGTGGGCTTCGGTCGCGTGAGCCCGCAGCGCCTGCTGGAACCCTTCCTTCCCGAGCCCGCCAAGCGCAAGGCCGCGCCCGGCCGCCTCGCCATGGACGACGCCGTGGTGGTGGACGACACGAGCGGCATCCTCTACAGCCTCGCCTACTGCTGCAAACCCATCCGCGGCGACGAGATCACCGGCTACATCACCCGCAACCGCGGCGTCGCCATCCACCGCGCCGGGTGTCCCCAGCTCGCGAACACCACGCTCCACACCGAGCGGCGCGTGGCCGTCACCTGGGGCAAGGGCGCGGGCCTCTTCGACACGGAGATCGCCCTCACGACGGAGGACCGCGCCGGCATGGTGGCCGCCATCAGCGAGGCGGTGCAGAAGTCGGGCATCAACATGCAGCGCTTTCAGGCCGCCGCCAGCGAGCAGGGGACGGGCCTCTTCCACATCGCCCTGCGCGTCCGCGACCGCGCCCACCTCATTGATCTGATGAACGGCCTCCGCAAAGTGCGCGGCGTGTTCACCGTGGAGCGGGTGAAGGGCTCGATCTTCGGGAAGATCTGAAAAGCCTGAACCACGGAGACACAGAGGCGCGGAGAAAAGCCTATCAACCACGAAGACACCAAGGCACCACGGCTTCACCAAGAAGCGGCGACCCACCAGGCCTGGGCCCGCCGCGTCGCGGCGGCCTTCACGCGAAGCGCGAAGGTGGCATCGGCCGCGAACGGCGTCTCACGCGCGAGCGCGTGGAAGCGCCGTTCGCGACTGATGCCCAGCCCAGGCCGACGCTATGCCTCGCCCTCTCCGTGTCCTCCGTGGCTCCGTGGTGAAAAGAGCGTTTCACCATGAGCCAGCTTTGGACACCACCCCAGGAAGGCGTACCCATCCCCTGGTCGCGCATCGAGGCGAGCCTTCGGCTCAACGCGCGGTCGGAGCATCCTTTCAAGATCAGCCGCCGCATCCCGGAGGACGGGCGCCGCGCCGCCGTGGCTGTCGTTCTGTGGGGGGATGCGCGGGGCGCGAAGAAGCTCGTGCTCGTGCAACGCGGCTTCGGCGCGCCCCATCATCCCGGCGAGATCGCCTTCCCCGGCGGCATGGCGGAGCCCGCCGACCGCGACCTGCCCCGCACCGCGCGGCGTGAATTGCGCGAAGAGCTGGGCGTCACCGATATTTGGGAGCTCGGCTGCTTCGCCGATGGCGTGGCCAAGGCGCGCGTCCGTTTCACGCCCGTCCTTTTCCGCTGGGAGGCGCCCGAGCCGCGCTTCATCGTGGATGCCGAACTGGAGCGTGCCCTGATGCTGCCCCTCGCGCCTTTGCTGGACGCGCCCTGGACGAGCGAAATCCTCGACCGCCAAGGCCTCGCCCTCGAAGTGCCCCGCCTGGA
>CAZKIM010000166.1:0-2991 GCA_964552855.1 uncultured Solibacteraceae bacterium
TGGCTTCCGACCCCCAGACGACGCTGAGCGAAGACCGCCCCATCTTCCCCGCGCGACTGGTGGTGGGGTCCGTGCCCGCGGGCGCGAGTCTCTCGAATGGTGCTGAACTCTCCTACGAGCGTCGGCTGTTTACTGCGAGTGGTAGCAGCATGAGCGCTTCATTTCCCAGTGAAGCGGAAGGTGTCTTCAATCAAATGGAGACAACCCGAGCTTCCCTCCGAGGGACATCTGAGGGGGGCTTCGCCTTTACTTTGGCCGGCACTGCCACGCTCAAGGGCTATCGGCAAACGGAGGTCCGACTTGAGCGCTACATTGGCGACACCTCTTCAAATGATCCGGCCACCGACATAAATCCCTCTCATTGGGCTCTTGAACATCTCATGTCCCCGGGCGGCGGGGAGAGTTTGCCGACTGGTGGCATTCAGAATCTCGTGCTCGTCCCCGCGGTTCCCGATCCAGCGAGTAGTGGGACCTACCTCCCTTACCGAGTCATCGTTCGGAACAAGGATATGGAAACCACCAGTCAGGTGATGTCTACCCTGACGACGAGTGGTACCATTTCGCTCCCATCTCTGCTGCGCCCGATCCCATCTCAGACACAGAGCCTCGCTCTTCCGCTTGCGCCTGAGAACGGAACCTATGTTTCTTCTAACGGCAATGCGCTCTCCCCCATTGTCTATCCGCAAGCTTTCGCCTTGCGCCCGAAAGGCAACGAGTCGGGTACGACAACCTATTTGCCATCGCGGATAATCGTATTGGGATTAGATGGTTCTGGAGCCTTCGATGCATCCAAGGATCCCAACGCTCAACGAATCCGCTTCTTAGGTGGGATTTTCAATCCTCTGACCAAAGAGAAACAATTCACGGGAAGGAACACGGGCAGCTATCAATTCCTGCAGGGGAATGAAGCTTTCGGGACTCAGTTCCTAACTGGCTCGGGTGGTGCCTACTTCACGGTTCCAGAGGGCAACTATCGGGCTTTCTTCACTGATGGTCCTCTCAGCCCTCTTGCCACCGCGGATTTTACCGCCAATTCAACGAATCAAGGCGGCTATCGAGCGGTGGTTCTGAATGCGCTCCCACTCCCTACGGGCTGGTTTGCCTTTGACGCGCCTGGACCCTCTCAGGGGACGACGGGTGGGATGCTGCCAGCCGAGCAACTCTCCTCGGCCCTTTCCAACAATGTCCAGGTGGTGGCGCGCACCGAAGCTGATGCCTTCACTGACGGCACGGGTTTGAGAGAGAGTTTCCGCTCAGAGTTCAAGACTTCTGGCGACGCCACGGTGGATGGAATCCGTGACCAGTGGATCGGCGATAACCCCTTCGTCGTGAATGCCCGTTCTTCTTCTCTCGCCGAAGGCACCTTCACGACGCTCTTCACGCCGGCTCCGGACGGGTCGTTGCCCTTTGGCGGGGCGCTGCCTTCTGCGGGGTGGACGGCGGCGGACTTCATCGGGCAGGGTGGGGGCAGCTATGTGATCGCCAACCGGCCTCGCGGCCCTCAGGGGCTGTTCACAGCCCACCCGGTCGCCGCGGGCGTGGCGCTCGGCACGGGCGCGAACAGTTGGTGGGACGACACGGACGCGATCGCCAACGGCCATCGCACCGGTGAATTCGACGCGATCGAATTGCTGCGGGGTGAAGGCTGCAATCCGGCGGATCCCAGCGCATGGTTCGCGGAGTTCCAGACGGTCCGCACCGACTGGTTCAACCTCCTGAATCTGGAGACGCCCACCCAGTTCACTAAGGCCCTCGGCCTCAGCAGCGGCGTCTACAGCCTCGACACCCCGGTGGGTCTGGCCCGCACCTACTTCAAGCCCGGGTCGAGCCTGAATCAGGCGGATCTGAGCAACATCGCCTCGGCGCTCAAGAGCGGCGCGGCCGTGGCCTCCACGGGTCCCCTGCTCGATGTCTCGGTCGGGACCCAGGGACCTGGCTCCTTGGTCGCCGGTCCCGCGGCGACGGTGAGCCTCACGGTGAATGTCTGGTCCGCCACTTGGGTGCCGCTCGACGAAGTCCGCATCATCGTCAACGGTTCGCAGATGGGCGCCTCTGTGCCCTTCGGCGCCACGCCCGCGGCGAATGGTTGGATCGCGGATCCCGCGGACGCCCGCCACTGGTCTCAGACCTTCACCGTGCCCATGTCCACCCTCACGGGCGGCAAGGATGGCTGGGTCGTGGTGGAGGCCGGCGTCCCGCTGTCCACCACCGGCGCCTACGCGGCGGGAACGCCCTGGAACCGGATCATGAAGGGCATCTATCCTGTCGCCGTGACCAATCCGATCTTCGTGGATGTGAACGGCGGCGGGTACACCGCGCCCCTGCCTTGATTTGAGGCCCTGATGCCCGACTGGCTGCCGGAGCGATTGCCGGAGGATGTGGAAGCTGAGCGCAGCTTCCTCGCCACCTGCTGCGCGCCGGGCATGGAGCAGCGCGCCGCCGACCTCGTCTTCCGCCTGACGGAAGAGGACTTCGTGGCGCCTCAGCACAAGGCGCTCTTCCAGGCCCTGCGCGAGCTCATCCACCATCAGGTAGAGGTGAACGCCCTCACCCTGAAGGACATCCTCGATCAGCGTGGCCAGCTTGGCAGCGTGGGCGGCTTCGCGGGGCTCACCGAGCTGCTGGCGGCGGAGGAAGTCGGTCGTCCCGAGGTGCTCGCCGATCTGCTGCGCCGCAAGACGACGCTGCGTCGCCTCGTGAAGCTCGGCGCGCGACTGGTGCGGGAAGCCTCCGAAGAAGAGCAACCGCCGAAGACGATGGTGGAAACCGCGGCCCAGGACCTCTTCCACTTGGCCCAGGAGGATGGCAAAGCCCGGGGCCTGATGGACATCGAATCCGTGGCCGAGGAGACGGTACAGCGCCTGCAGGCGCGCCTGGAATCCGGCAACGCCATGGGCGTGCCCACGGGCCTGCCGACGCTGGACACCCTCACGCAGGGCTTCCAGCCCGGCAACCTCGTGGTGCTCGCCGCGCGGCCCGGCGTCGGCAAGA
>CAZKIM010000167.1:0-2983 GCA_964552855.1 uncultured Solibacteraceae bacterium
GCCTTCAGGTAGGCTTCGAAATCCTCCGTCGTGATGCTGTGGAAGGCGAAGTGGTTCATGTAGCCGCGCAGGAAGGCGTCGAAGCGCTTGCGGCCGAAGGTCTGCTCCAGGAGGCGCATGAAGATGGCGCCCTTCTCGTAGGGGATCTCGCTGAGGCTGTTGTCGGGGTCCTGCCCCTTGAGGTCGGGGCGGAGGATGGTCTGATCCGCGGGGAGGTCCTTGATGAGGCCATCCAGCGTCTGGCGGCCGAGCACGGCCTGCATCTCCTCGTTGGCCCGGCCGTAGATCGCCTCGACGATGCGGCGCTCCACATAGGTCGTGAAGCCTTCGTTGAGCCACACATCGCCCCAGGTGGCGTTCGTCACGAGGTTGCCGCTCCAGCTATGGGCCAACTCATGCGCGACGAGCGACACGAGGCTGCGGTCGCCGGCGAGGATCGTCGGCGTGGCGAAGGTGAGGCGCGGGTTCTCCATGCCGCCGTAGGGGAAGCTGGGCGGCAGCACGAGGATGTCGTAGCGGCCCCAGCGGTAGGGGCCGTAAAGCTTCTCGGCCGCCTCGATCATCTTCTCCGTGTCCGCCAACTCCCACGCGGCCTTGGGCAGCACGGACGGCTCGCTCCAGACTCCCGCGCGCTTGCCGAGGGGGTGGAAGCTGATGTCGCCCACCGCCAGCGCGATGAGGTAGGTGGGGATGGCTTTGTCCATCTTGAAGAAGTAGGTGCCTGTGCGACGGTTGCTCAGGTCCTGCTCGGCGCTCATGACGGCGCGGAGGTTCTTCGGCGTGTGGATGATGGCGGTGTAGGTGACGCGGACGCCCGGGCTGTCCTGCATGGGAATCCAGGTGCGGCCGTAGATGCTTTCGCTCTGACTGAAGAGGTAGGGGTCCTTCTTGCCCGCGGTCATGGAGGGTTCAAGCCACTGCAGGCCGCCCGCGCTAGGCTCCGTGCGATAGGTGATCTGGACGCTGCCGGCGTCCTTGGGGAGCTCGATCTCCAGCGGCGCGCCGAGGATCTTGTCCTCCGCGCCGAGTTTGTAGGACGCGGAGGACAGCAGCTTGCCGTTGCCCGCCTGCACGCGCTCGATGACGAGGCCGTGGGTGTCCAGCACCAGCTTCGTGGCGTCCGGCTTCTCGTGCTTCACCGTGAGGAGGGCCGTGCCGCGCAGTTCCTTCTTCGCGAAATCCACCGTGAGGTCGAGGCCGATGTGGGTGACGCGGATTTCCTGGGGGTTGCCGTAGGAGTGGGGATCCACCACCGGCGCGAGCTGAAGCGGCTTCTGGGCGCAAAGGCCGGGCCCGGCGGCGGCGGCGAGCAGAAGGGGCAGGGCGGGACGGAACATCGGCGCCTCCAGGGCAGGAACCTCCAGCATGGATCATTGGGGCAAGAATCTGAACCCGTCTAAACCGGATCGGCGGGGCCGGGTCTATGCTGCAAGACCCATCCTTGGAGATTTCATGCGCCGACTTCGCTTCCTTGGACTCGCGGCCGCGCTGGCTGTGGCTGCGCCTTCCCTCTCCGCCCAGGATCCCGCGCCACCGCCACCCCAGGCCCGGCCCCATCGCGGCAACGGAGATTTCCAGAAGCTCGGGCTCACGCCGGAACAGCGGCAGCAGCTTCGGGAAATCCGGAAGGAACATCCCGATGATCCCCAAGCGCGGCGCAAGGCCGTGGAGGGCGTCCTCACGCCGGAGCAACGGGACAAGCTGAAGGAATTGCGCCGGGAGCGCCGTGAACGCCGCCGCGCGCCCCAGCCACCTCCGCCTCAGCCCTAAGCCAAGGCCACTAGGTCTTTCGCCACGCCTTCGGGGCCAGCGACCAGATCTCCGCTGGCGCGCCAGGCCGTGTCATTTCCGCGCCAATCGGTGAGGACGCCTCCGGCTTCGGTGACGAGCAGCGCGCCCGCCGCGATGTCCCAGGGTTTGAGGCCGAGTTCGAAGAAGCCGTCGAAGAGTCCTGCCGCCGTATGCGCGAGATCCAGCGCCGCCGATCCCGCCCGGCGCAGGCCCTTGGCGCGGCGCAGCGCCGCTTCGAAGACGGGCATGAACTCTCCCAAGCGCGGCGTCATCTGATAGGCGAATCCGAGCGCGAGGAAGGCGCCGTCGAGGCCACCTTGAGCCGAAATGGCCATGGGCTTCCCGTTCCAGAACGCGCCTTGGCCGCGGGCTGCGGTGAAGCTGTCGCCCCGCAGCGGGTCCAGGATGCAGGCCACGCGGCCGCCCTGTTCATCCTCCAGCCCGATGCTCACGCACCAGTGGGGGAAGCCCTGGACGAAGTTGAGGGTGCCATCCAGCGGATCCACCACCCAGCGCAAGTCGGAACCGCCGGATGCCCCTGTTTCCTCGCCCAGAAACCCATAGCCGGGGCAACGCGCATCCAGGACGGCGCGGATGGCGGCTTCGCTTTCCTTGTCGGCGACGCTCACCAGATCGTGCTTGGTCTTCTCGCTGATCTGGCCAGGCTCCAGTCGCCGGAAATGCGTCATCAGCACTTCCGCGCCCGCCTGGGCCGCGGCGATGGCGGCGTCGAGTTCCTGATCAAGCATGGATGGGCTCCGGCAGGAGGTCGCTGAAGACGAAGCCATCCCGCGCGACGACTTCGCCCCGCGCGATCGCCACGGGGCGCCGGAACATCGGCCCATCCCAGGCGAAGGTGTGGAATTCGCCCCGCTCACCGCAGGGATCCACCGAGGGCGGAAGGTCGGCGACCAGCGTGGCGTCGAAGTCCCGACCCGCGAAAGAGGCGTCCACCTGCTTCGGATCCACGCAGGTCAGCGTGGCCTTGAGTCCGCCCGCGATCATCTCCCGCGCGAGGTCCGCCGTGGGGCGTCCCCACAGCGGGAACAGCGGGCGCAGGCCTGTGTGTTTCAGTTTCTCGATCCGGTAAGCGCGAATGTCCTCCAGAAAGAGGTCCCCGAAGGCGATGACCTCGACCCCTTCGGCGATGGCCTTGGCGCAGGCCTCGCCCATGGCGGCTTCGTAGACCTCG
>CAZKIM010000168.1:0-2974 GCA_964552855.1 uncultured Solibacteraceae bacterium
TTCCACGCGCGACTCCTGAGCCCCGAGGGCCGTCAGCGGGATGTCGTCCCCACCAGCGCCAACCCCTGCCTCCAGCTTCATCAGATCCTGATGGTCGCCGGACTCCCCTCTCCCGCCACCGGCGCGATCCTGCCCCGGGATCCCACGCGGTTGGCTCAGCTGGCGGAGGTCTACGGCGGCGCCCTCAGCGGAGACGACGCCCAGGCCAGGGCCGCGGGCGACGCCGCCCAGACCTTGGCGGCGCTCGAACCGGAATGCGCCACCGCCGTGCTCGCGAGCGCGGAGAGCACCTACCGGCGCTTGCTCACGCAGGCCCCGGCCAATCTGGAAGCTCAAGTGGTCGCGGCCCAAGGCTTCGAGACCGTGCTCGCCCTCTTCCCCGGGTTCCCGCGCGGCTCCGCCGAGGCCGCCCGCTTCTTCACGGACACGGGCAATCAGCGCCGGGCCATGGACCTTCTCTTCACGGCCCTGGCCCAACACCCCCGCTCCACCCGCATGCGGGACAGCCTCGCCTACGCCGCGCGCACCACGGGCCTCCTTGATGGCGCGATGGCCACCTTGCGCGCCCGGGATCAGCTGGAGGGCGGCCCTGGACCAAGGGACGGCTTCCCGGAAACCACCTACCTCTACGCCGGAGATTTCGCGAGGTTCGAAGCCAACCTCGGCCCCGGTCCCAGCGAGAAGCTCGACCCCATGGGTGATTTCTACCGCGGCTACCTGCGCCTGCTCCAGGGCAGGCGGGAGGACGCGCTGGCGAATTTCGTCTCCGCCCGGCGGCCGCAGCCCTCCAATCCCCAATTCCAAGCCTTAGCCGACGCCTATGCGCTCGTGCTGGACGATCATCGCCCCGAGGCGCTGCTCGCGTTGCGCAACCTCGCCCGCACCCGCGCGGACCTGCGCGTGCCCGATGGCGAATTCACCTTCAAGCTGGCGGAGGCCTTCGCCTTCGCCGGAGCGCAGGAGGAGGCGATGGACATGGCCCAAGCGGCCTTCAGCCAGGGCTTCGGCTGCACGCCCTGGTATGAGCGGACGCCCCTGCTCGCGCCCCTTCACGCCCTGCCGCGCTGGCGCGCGCTGATGGAGCATCTGAACGGCCGCCAACGCCTGCTGGAAAGCCGCTTCCCCGCGGCGGAATTCGTCGGCCCGCGATGAAGCGAGTCGCGGCGGTGGCGCTGGGTGTCGCCGTCTGCGTCGCGGGACTGCTCTGGGCCTTCCGCGCGCCCGCCATCCCGACTTCGGCGCTGGCGATCCGCGCGGAAGGACCGGGAGGCGCGGGGCTCGCCCTCCTCCTCTCGGATCTGACGGAAGAAGGCAACCGCCGCATCGTGGTGCCGACCGGAACGCCCATCCCTCCCGGCGCGCACCTGCTGCAGGTGCGGTTGGCGCGGACGGGCGACACCCTGTCCGCGGACGCGGTCCTCGATGGCCGACCCCTTCCGCACCGCTCCGGCACGCCCGCGCAGGTGCTCGCGGGGCTCGCCGCCACGCTCGGGCTGGAGCCGCCAGGCCCCAGCATCATGCCGACCGATCCAAGCGATGGGTTTCAGCTCCTCGACCTCGCGGGGCGCACCCAGGACGACGCCAACGCCGCGCTCGTCGCCGAAGCCCAGGCCCTCGTCGCGCGGAATCCGAAATGCGCCAGCGCGCGCCTGGCCCTCGCGACCCTCCTCACGCGCTACCTCGTCGAACATGTGGACCTCGACACGCTCGAAGCCCAGCAGGCCTGCGAGCAGAACTTCCAGGAAGGCTTGGCGATCCTTCCCGCCTATCCGCGCTTCGCGGGGCTCTACGCCATCCACCTGTCCGACATCCGCCGTCAACCGGAGGCGCTGCGGCTGCTGCAAGGCGCGCTCAAGCGGCACCCCGGCAACGCCACCCTGCTCAACGCGCTCGCCTACGCGGCCCGCACCTGTGGTCTCCTCGACCTCGCGGATCGCGCGCTGCAGCGGCGCAGCGCCCTGGCCGATCTGCCGCGCGGGCAGGCGAACCTCGCCGACAATACGCTGCTCTACGAGGGCCGGTACCAGGCCTTCGAAGCAGGGTTGACCGCCCTGCCGCCGGGGCCGTTGCAGAGCTTCTACCAGGGCTACGCCCGCCTGATCCAAGGCGACCCGGAGCGGGCGCGCCCGTTCTTCGAAGCGACCCGATCCGGCGGATTGGGGTCCACCCTCTTCGTGCGGCTGGCGGGGGTCTACCGCCTGGCGCTCGAAGGAAGGAAGGACGAGGCCAACCGGATGCTCGACGCGCTCGACGCCGAGCGGGTCCACATCCGCCTGCCGGATGGCGAATTCACCTTCAAGGTGGCGGAAGCCTACGGCTACCTGGGCCGCCCGGGCGACGCGCTCGAAGCCGCCGAGCGGGCCTCGGTGCAGGGCTTCGGCTGCACGGCCTGGTACGAGCACGCGCCCTTTCTCGCCGACGCGCGCAAGTTGCCCCGCTGGCCCAGCCTGGATCAGCACCTGCGGGAGCGCCAACGCCTCCTGGAGACGGGTTTCCCGGCTTCCAGTTTCGCCCTGTAGACCGCCCGCGAGAGAGCCCAGGACCGGCGCGGTAAACTGGCCCGTTCAGATCTCGCAGGGGACGCCATGACCATCTCCACGCCCGTCGCCACGCCTGTCGCCGCTCCCGGCAAGCTCGACGCCGAAGGTGTCTACCAGCCCGTCCACAAAGTCCGCTTCGTGACGGCCGCGAGCCTCTTCGACGGCCACGACGCGTCCATCAACATCATGCGCCGCATCCTCCAGGCCACCGGCTGCGAGGTCATCCACCTGGGCCACAACCGCAGCGTGCAGGATGTGGTCGAGACCGCCATCGCCGAGGACGCCCAAGGCATCGCCATCAGCTCCTACCAGGGCGGCCACACCGAATATTTCAAATACATGGTGGACCTGTTGAAGGAGCGCGGCGCACCCCACATCCAGGTCTTCGGCGGCGGCGGCGGCGTCATCGTGCCCGAGGAGATCCGCGAGCTGGA
>CAZKIM010000169.1:0-1714 GCA_964552855.1 uncultured Solibacteraceae bacterium
CTCCAGGGCCTCATCCTGATGACGGCGGGCTATCACCACCTCCAACTCCAGAACGCGAAGGGCATGAAGGCCGTGTGGGGAGATGCGCTGGCGCGGCTCGAATCCTTCCAAGGCCGCGTGGAGACGCCCTGGGGCGCGGTGGACTTCGCCGAAGCGGCCCGGATCACCGCCGAGCGGCTCGCGCTGCTCGAAGGCGAGCCCGGTTGGCCCACCCTCTGGCGCATGGCCCGCCCCCTGTGGACACTGGAAGCCTGATGCAGACGGACCTTCTCGTTCTCGGTGGTGGCATCGCGGGTTGCGCGGCCGCGATCACGGCGGCGGACAAGGGCCTGTCGGTGGTGCTCGTTGCCAAAGACGACTTGGGCCTCAGCAACACCGGCTGGGCGCAGGGCGGCATCATCGGCCTGCCGGGCGAGGAGGAAGGCGACAGCCCCGCGCTGCTCGCGGAGGACATCCTCAAAGCCGGCGCGGGCCTCTGCCGTCCCGAAGCCGTGCGGATGCTCGCGGAGCAAGGCCCGGGTCTCTGCCGCGCCTTTCTCTGGGAGCGCCTGGGCGTGCCCTTCGACACCGATGGCGATGGCGATCCTGCGCCCACGGCGGAAGCGGCCCACAGCGCGCGCCGCATCTACCACGCCAAGGACGCGACGGGTGCCGCCATCCAGCAGCGGTTGAGCGAGGCGGTGAAGGCGCATCCGAAAATCACCGTGCGCGAGCAGCTCTGCCTCGTGGATCTGCTCACGAGCCCGCACCACGCGGTGGATCCGCGTCGCATCTACGAATCGCCGAAAGTGCAGGGCGCCTACCTCTTCAACGAGACGACGGGACGGATGGAATCCCTCTTCGCCACGCGCACGGTGCTCGCCACCGGCGGCCTCGGCTACCTCTACCTGCACACGACGAACCCGCCCAGCGCCACGGGGGACGGGCTCGCGGCCGCCTACCGCGCCCACGCGCGCATCGTGAACTGCGAGTTCGTGCAATTCCATCCGACGGCGCTGTTCATTCCGGGCAAGCCGCGCCAGCTGCTCACCGAGGCCCTGCGCGGTGAAGGCGGCATCCTCCTCAACAAGAAGGGCGAGCGTTTCATGGCGCGTTATGCGCCGGAGCAGATGGAGCTGGCGCCCCGCGATGTGGTGAGCCGCGCCATCTTCCAGGAAATGGCGGAGCGGGGCGAATCCTGCGCTTACCTCGACCTTCAGCCTGTCGCGAAGAAATTGGATCTGGAATCCCACTTCCCCAACATCCTCGCCGCTTGCCGGGCCGAGGGCATCGAGCCCCTGAAGCAGCCCATCCCCGTCGTGCCCGCGGCCCACTACTTCTGCGGCGGCGTGCTCGTGGACCTGGATGGCCGCACGAACCTCGAAGGCCTCTTCGCCGCGGGTGAAGTGGCTTGTACGGGCCTGCACGGCGCGAACCGCCTTGCCTCCACGAGCCTGCTGGAAGGCCTGCTCTGGGGCACCCGCGCCGCCGACGCCGCCGTGGCCGATGTGGCCGCGGGCGCGAGCGCGCCTGATCCGAACGACTTCCGCCCCTGGCAGGGGCCGACCGAGCCCGAGGACACGGACCCGCTCCTCATCGAGCAGGACTGGAACCAGGTGCGCTCCACCCTCTGGAACTACGCGGGCATCGTCCGCTCCAAGGATCGCCTGGAGCGCGCCCACAACGACTTCGGCTACCTGGGCCACCGCATCGAAACCTTCTACCGCCAAGCCCG
>CAZKIM010000169.1:1814-2962 GCA_964552855.1 uncultured Solibacteraceae bacterium
ATGGCCATCTCCGTCTTCGACCTCTTCAAGATCGGCATCGGGCCGAGTTCTTCGCACACCGTGGGGCCGATGAAGGCCGCGCGGAGTTTCGCGGAAGGGCTCCAGGCGGATGGCCTGCTGGCGCGCACGGCCCATGTGAAGGCGGAGATGTTCGGCTCGCTCGGCGTGACGGGCAAGGGCCACGGCAGCGACAAGGCCGTGATCCTTGGCCTCATGGGCGAGACGCCGGATGGTGTGTCCATTGAGGCCGTGGAGGGCCTGCTCGCCAAGGTGCGCGAGGAGAAGCGGCTCGCGCTCATGGGCAGCCATCCCGTGCCCTTCGTGGACGGCGAGGATCTGGTCCTCCACAAACGGCGCTCGCTGCCCTTCCATCCCAATGGCATGCGCTTCACGGCCTGGGACGCGGACGGTGCGGAGCTGCGCTCGCGGGTGTCCTATTCCGTGGGGGGCGGGTTTGTTGTTGATGAAGACGCGGCCCAGGGCGAGAGCCCCATCAAGGCCGACGACCGCGCGTTGCCCCTCCCCTTCCACAGCGGCGCGGAGCTGCTGGCGATCTGCGCGGCGAAAGGCTGGCCCATGAGCCGGGTGATGCTGGAGAACGAAGCCGCGTGGCGGCCCGAGGCCGAGACCCGCGCGGGCCTGCTGAAGATCTGGGCCGTGATGCGGGCTTGTGTCGAGCGCGGCTGCACGACCGAGGGCATCCTGCCCGGCGGCCTCCAGGTGCCGCGCCGCGCCCACGCCCTCCACGCGCGTCTCAAGGATCGGCCTGAGGCGGCGCTCTGCGATCCGCTCACGGTGCTGGATTGGGTGAACCTCTACGCGCTCGCCGTGAACGAGGAGAACGCCGCAGGCGGTCGCGTCGTGACCGCGCCCACCAATGGCGCGGCGGGCATCATCCCGGCGGTGGCGCACTACTATTGGCGCTTCTGCCCCGGCGCCAACGACGATGGCATCGTGCGCTTCCTCCTCACGGCGGGCGCCATCGGCGTGCTCTACAAGGAGAACGCCTCCATCAGCGGCGCGGAGGTGGGTTGCCAGGGCGAAGTGGGCAGCGCCTGCTCCATGGCCGCGGGCGCGCTCTGCGAAGTGCTGGGCGGCACGCCGGAGCAGGTGGAGAACGCCGCCGAGATCGGCATGGAGCACAACCT
>CAZKIM010000170.1:0-2922 GCA_964552855.1 uncultured Solibacteraceae bacterium
CCGACCTCGTCGTCCTCAACAAGGCCGACAAGCGCGGCGCCGAGGACGCCCTGCGGGATGTCCGCAAGCAGGTGCAGCGCAGCCGCAAGGCTTTCGACAAGGCCCCGGAGGACATGCCCGTCTTCGCGACGACGGCCTCGCAATTCGCCGACCCGGCCACGGACTGGCTCTTCGTGAAGCTCGTCGAGGCCCTGGCCGCCAAGACCGGCGTGGATTGGAGACCGAAGCTCGAAGCCGCGCCCAGCGAGCCCAAGAAGGCCGCCATCATCCCCGGCGAGCGCGTGCGCTACCTCGCCGAGATCGCGGATACCGTGCAGGGCTACAAGACCTGGGCCGCGCGCCAGGCGGAGACGGCCGAACTGGCCTACGCCTTCTGGACCAGCCTCAAGGCCATGGGCGATCATGCGCCCGCCGCGGGCGACTTCTACGACCAGGGCCACCTCGTGGAAGGCGAGGACGCGGCCATTCTCGTGCTGCGCCAGCGCTACCAGGAGCACTTAAGCGAGTTGCACGCGGATTGCCGCAAACTCGTGCGCGGTTGGGGCGACCTGAAGCGGTCCTACACCGAGCCCGAGAATGTCTATGTGGTCCGGGGCAAGGAAATCCGCACGGCCAACTACACGGTCTCGTTGAGCGGCACGAGCGTGCCCAAGGTCGCGCTGCCCGCCGCCCAAAGCTGGGGCGAGCTGTTGCGCTGGCAGCTGCTGGAGAACATCCCCGGCGCCTTCCCCTACTCGGCCGGCGTCTTCGAATACAAGCGCACCGGCGAAGACCCCACGCGCATGTTCGCGGGCGAAGGCACGCCGGAGCGCACCAACAAGCGCTTCCACTATGTGAGCAAGGGCCAACCCGCGGCGCGGCTTTCCACCGCCTTCGACAGCGTGACGCTCTATGGCGAGGATCCCCATCTGCGCCCCGACATCTACGGCAAGATCGGCAACAGCGGCGTCTCCATCTGCACCGTGGACGACGCGAAGAAGCTCTACTCGGGCTTCGACCTGCTGGCGCCGTCCACCTCCGTCTCCATGACCATCAACGGCCCCGCGCCGACCATCCTCGCCTTCTTCCTCAACGCGGCCATTGACCAGCGCGCCGAGAAGTGGCTTCTCGAAAACGGCCAGATGGAGACAGCCCAGGCGAAGATCGCCGCCCTCTACGCCGCCAAAGGCCTGAAGCGGCCGGTCTACGCGGGCGGCCTTCCGGAAGGCAATCAGGGCCTCGGCCTCGCCCTGCTGGGCGCCACAGCTGATGAAGTGCTGCCCAAGGATGTCTACGCCAAACTCAAGGCTGAAGCCCTCCAGACCGTGCGCGGGACCGTACAGGCGGACATCCTGAAGGAGGATCAGGCCCAGAACACCTGCATCTTTTCGGCGGAGTTCAGCCTGAAGGTGATGGGCGACATCCAGCAGAGCTTCATTGATCAGAAGGTCCGCAACTTCTACTCGGTGAGCATCAGCGGCTACCACATCGCCGAAGCCGGAGCGAACCCCGTCACCCAGCTCGCCTTCACGCTGGCCAACGGCTTCACCTTCGTGGAGTACTACCTGTCGCGCGGGATGCACATTGATGACTTCGCGCCGAACCTCAGCTTCTTCTTCAGCAACGGCGTGGACGCGGAGTACAGCGTCATCGGTCGCGTGGCGCGGCGCATCTGGTCCGTGGCCATGAAGGAGAAGTACGGCGCCAACGACCGCAGCCAGAAGCTGAAGTACCACATCCAGACCTCGGGTCGCTCCCTGCACGCGCAGGAGATTGACTTCAACGACATCCGCACGACCCTGCAGGCGCTTTACGCCATCTACGACAACTGCAACAGCCTGCACACCAACGCCTACGACGAGGCCATCACGACGCCCACCGAAGAGAGCGTGCGCCGCGCCATCGCCATCCAGCTCATCATCAACCGCGAGCTGGGTCTGACGAAGAACGAGAACCCGCTGCAGGGCGCCTTCATCATCGAGCAGCTCACGGAGCTCGTCGAAGAGGCCGTGCTGCTGGAGTTCCGCCGCCTCACGGACCGCGGCGGCGTGCTGGGCGCCATGGAGACGATGTACCAGCGCGGCAAGATCCAGGAAGAGTCGCTGCACTACGAGCACCTCAAGCACAGCGGCGAGCTGCCCATCGTCGGCGTGAACACCTTCCTGAACCCGCACCCCGCCGAGCTCGGCGCGCCGGAGCTGATCCGCTCCACCGAGGGCGAAAAGCGGCAGCAGATCGCCAACCTCGAAGCCTTCCACGCCCGTAACGCCGACCGCGCGCCCGCCGCGCTTGCGAAGCTCAAAACGGCCGCCCGCGCCGGCGAGAACCTCTTCGAGGAGCTACTGGAGGCCGCGAAGGTCTGTTCTCTGGGCCAGATCAGCAGCGCGCTCTACGAAGTCGGCGGGCAATACCGAAGGAACATGTAGGCCTACTTCTGGTCCTTTTTCTTACCCACCATTCCAAGCGACTCGACCCGTTTCATCTGGCGGTCGAACTCGCTGTCATCCAGCGTCTCGATGCGGCGCCTCGTGTCGAACTTCTCGTATTCCGCGGCGGCCAGCTCTTTTGCCAGTTCACCTCTTGTGTGCCCGGCATCTTTCAGGATTTCGCGGTCATTCAGTGTCAGGAACCCGTGCAGCTTCTCTGACCAGTCCCGCATCGTCATCGGCTTTCGGGATCGGGCTTGGAGCTCCGCGAAAGACAAGTACTGCTCCACTATGAGGTTAAGCTGGCTCAGCTCTTCCGGGCCCAGGTAGTTCTTCGCCACGAGCGCATCGGCCTTTCGGGGCTTCGCGCCCTTCCAGGTTTTGAGCCCCATGTTGGGCTCATCCGCCTTCGCCCGCTCCGCGATCAGTTCCGCCGCCGTGCGACCATGGATCGCGTAGTGGAACTTGTTCTGCACCGTGGCGAAGAACTCCTGCGTTGCGGGAAGGTGCGCGTCAT
>CAZKIM010000171.1:0-2892 GCA_964552855.1 uncultured Solibacteraceae bacterium
AGCCGCTTCATCTTCTCCAGGAAGGTGGTGCGCTTGAGACCCAGCAGTTCCGCCGCGCGCTTCTTGTTGCCGCGCGTCACGGCGAGGCTTTGGAGCATGAGTTTCTTCTCCAGGTCCGTGACGACCTGATTGAGGTCCAAGCCATCCGGCCCCAGATCGAAGGCGGATTCCTCGGGCGGAGGCGGCAGGAAGGGCGTGACGGGCGCGGTGGTTGAGGCGGGCAACTCCACCGGCGCGCCGTCCTCCAGCAGGAAGGCGAAGTCCTCGCGCATGAGGACGGGGCGCTTGGCGCTGAGGACGATGGCGCGCTCGATGGCGTTCTCCAGCTGGCGCACATTGCCGGGCCAGGGCAGGGCCATGAGCAGCGGGTCCACGCTCGGGTGCAGGGCTTTCGGGTAGAGGCCGTGCTCGCGCGCCTTCCGCGTCATGAAGTGCTGGGCGAGGAAGGGAATCTCCTCCCGCCGCGCGCGCATGGGCGGCAGGGTGATGGGCACCACTTCCAGGCGATAGAAGAGGTCCTGGCGGAAGCGGCCTTCGGCGACGAGCGCCTTCAGATCCGCGTTGGTGGCGGCGACGACGCGCACCTCCACCTTCACCGGCCCGCCGCCGCCGAGGGGCTGGACCTCCCGCTCCTGCAAGACGCGCAGCAGGCGCACCTGGGCCGAGAGCGGCATGGTGGCCACTTCATCGAGGAAGATCGTCCCGCCGTGGGCTTCGCGGAACTTGCCGGCGGTGTCCTTGCGCGCGTCCGTGAACGCGCCCTTGGTGTAGCCGAAGAGTTCGCTTTCCAGCAGGTTCTCCGGGATCGCGCCGCAGTGGACGGGCACGAAGGGGCCGTCGCTCTCCGCGCTGAGGCGGTGGATGGCGCGGGCGACGACCTCTTTGCCCGTGCCGCTTTCTCCGAGCAGCAGCACCGTGGCCTTGGTCGCGGCCGCGGCCCGCGCCCGCTGCATCACCTCTTGCATGGCCGCGCCCATGGCGACGAGGCCGTAGTGCAGCGCCTGGCTGGCGGTGAGCTGGGTGGTGTGGCCGGAGCGCGGACGCAGGCCTGGCAAGGGCGGATCCATCGTCAGCAGGCTCCAGCGCACGCTGCCCAGTTCGCTCCAGGCGGCGAGGCTCTTGGCGGAAACCTGGCCGTTCTTCCGCACGAGGAGGATGGGCAGGGCGCTCACTTCCGGCGCGAGCCGGGCCAGCTCCGGCGCGGGCCACTCGGCTTCGGCGCTGATGACCCACAGGTCCACTTCCTTCGGCGGCAGGCTCGGCGAGGCGGCGCGGTCCACGCTCACCTCCCATTGGGAGGACCAGGCGGAGTCGCAGCCCTCGGTGGGCGCGCCCAGGGTGGACCAGTGCAGACGGGGAAGGGATCGCATCGGGTTTGGGTCATCCTGCCACGGGCGGCGGAAAGCCGCTAGGATCGCGTCCGTCGGGAGGTTCACAGATGGCGCTCATCGAATCCGGCATGGTCCCTCTCGGCACGCCCTGTCCGGACTTCCATCTGCCGGGGGTGGATGGTCGAAGCTGGGGACGGGAGGATTTCCGCGCCGAGCTGCTCCTGGTCGTCGTGATGTGCAATCACTGCCCCTATGTGCAGGCGGTGGACGACCGCATCAACCTGCTCGCCCGCGCCTGCGAAGGACGCTGCGCGGTGGTGGCCATCAACCCCAACGACGCGGCGGCCTACCCGGATGATGATTTCGACGCGATGAAGGCCCGCGCCGCCGCGAAGGACTACGCGTTTCCCTACTTGCGGGATGAGGATCAATCCGTCGCCAAGGCCTTCGGCGCCCTTTGCACGCCGGATTTCTTCCTCTACGACCGCGCCCGGAAGTTGCGCTACCGAGGCCGCCTGGATGATCACTGGAAGGATCCCGAAGGCGTGAAGAAGCGCGATCTGCGGGAGGCCATCGAGGCGCTGCTGGAGGGCCGCGAGCCCGATCCGCTCCAGCGGCCCTCCATGGGTTGCTCCATCAAGTGGAAGTGACCTTCACATCTCTTCATGGAACCGAGGCGCGGCCCGGCGGCACACTGGAGGGACTGCCCACGGTGATCCATGCTTCTGCCGCCCGCGATCCAAGCCCCCGCTCCCACCGCGCAAGCGACCACGCCGAAGGCGGATCTGCCGCCGGGGTTCAAAGCGTCCTACCGCTTCGTCGTGCGGCCGTGGGGCCGTGTGGAGCTGGGCAGCGTCGGCCCGCGGGAGAAGGCGGCGCGCACTTGGGAGCTGGAGAACCTCAGCGCCAAGCCCATCACCTTCCAGGTCGCCGACCTTTCGCCCGGCGTCATCGTGGAGGGCGATCCCTTCAAGGAACCCATCCCCGCCCATGGCAAACGCGCCTTCACGATCCAGGTGGACGCGACGGATTGGGAGGGCTACCAGCGCCGGGCGATCCGCCTCGTCTCGGATGACCCCGCTCAGCCCACCTACAAGGTGCTCTTCGACATGACCGTGCGGCCCGACCTCACGGTGGACGGCGTGACGAAGAAACTCGGCGGCGTGGCGCCCTACGAATCGCCCCAGGCGATCTTCAGCTTCAAGCGCGAGACGGGCGATCCGCTGGAGCTCAAACTCGACTCGAAGCTTCCACCCTATGTGGAATCCGAGATCGTCCCGAAGGGCGCTTCCGGCGAAGTGCGCCTCACGCTGCGCGCCTCCAAGGTGCCCGTCGGTCAGCTCGCGGGGCTCGAAGTGGTGAAGGTGACGACCAACGCGCCGCGCCAGGCCACCTTCGACCTCTACCTGGACTGGTCCCTCAAGCTGCCCGTGATGCCCTCCCCCAGCCGCCTCGTCTTCGATGATCCGAAGGTCGCCACGCTGAAGCTCTCGCTCACGGGCGACAAGCCCTTCACCGTGACGGCGGCGGATCTGCAGGCTCGCGGCTTCCAGCTGGGTCC
>CAZKIM010000172.1:0-2822 GCA_964552855.1 uncultured Solibacteraceae bacterium
TATCCTAAGGCTCTGCCCGGGAGCCTCATGGCCGCGTGGATCACGAAGAACTGGATGTGGGCGACGGTGCTGGGCACCGCCGCGGTGTACGCGCCGCTGGCCGGGCGCGGCGGCGAGGATGCGGCGCGGCTCAAGACGCTCGACACGCTCACTGAAGTCATGGGCCTCGTCCAGAAGGACAGCCCCGAGCCGCCGACGCCCAAGCAGATGACCCACGCGACGATCCAGGGCATGCTCCACACCCTGGACCCGCACTCCAACTACTTCGACGAGCAGGAATACCGGCTCATGCGCGAGGACCAGAAGGGCAGCTTCTACGGCATCGGCGCCATCATCACCCAGCAGGAACAGGGCATCGCCATCGTCAGCCCCATCAAGGGCGGGCCGTCGGAGCGCCTGGGCATCCGCGCGGGCGATGTGATCAAGGAGATTGACGGCCAGAGCATCGAAGGCTGGACCAGCAACCAGGCCCTCGTGAAGCTGCGCGGCCAGAAGGGCGTGCCCGTGGAGCTGGGCATCCAGCGGCCCGGCGTGCCCGACCTCATCCACTTCACCGTGGTGCGCGCGGAGATCCCCAGCAACAGCGTGTCCTACGCCTTCATGGTCTCGCCGACGACGGGCTACATTCTCATCAAGGATTTCGGCGAGACGACTTCCGAGGAATTCCAGAAGGCCGTGGCGCAGCTGAAGCGCCAGGGCATGCAAAGCCTCGTGCTGGACCTGCGCAACAACCCCGGCGGCCTGCTGAGCGCGGCCATCGGCGTGTGCAGCCAGCTGCTCGGGCCGAACCAACTCATCGTCACCACCAAGGGCCGGGACGCGAAGGATGTGGAGGAGACCCGCACGCCCGCGGGCGCGCCGCCGGAGACCTTCCCGGTGGTGGTGCTCGTGAACCGCGGCACGGCCTCCGCCAGCGAGATCGTCACCGGCGCGATCCAGGATCACGACCGCGGCCTCGTCGTGGGCACGACCTCGTGGGGCAAGGGCCTCGTCCAGAGCGTGCTCACCATCGGCCGCACGCGCGGCCTCGCGCTCACCACCGCCCGCTACTACACGCCCTCGGGCCGCTGCATCCAGCGGGACTACTCGCATGGCCTCGACGACTACTACAACCCCGATGATGAGCCCGAGACCGCGCCTTCCGGCCCGACCTACAAGACGGATCTGGGCCGCACGGTCTACGGCGGCGGCGGCATCACGCCCGATGTGGTGTCCGCGCCGCCCAAGATGAGCCCCGTGATGGTGGATCTGCGGCTGCGCCAGTCGGCCTTCTTCCGCTTCTCCGTGATCGAGAAGGAACGCGCCGGGTTCCGCGCGGACGAACTCGTGGACGATGCGCTGATCACCCGTTTCCGGGATTGGACGAAGACGCAGAAGATCACCGTCTCTGACGCCGACTGGCAGGCCAACCTGCCCGCCATCAAGGACCAGCTCGCTCAGGAACTGGCCAATGTGGGCCTGAGCCTGGACGCCGGGGCCAAGCTCGGCGCGGGCAAGGATCCGGTGGTGGAGAAGGCGCTGGAGCTCATGCCCCAGGCGGAGAAGCTGCTCCAGAAGCAGCAGCTCAACCTGAAGGCCAAGGACAAGGCCGAGGCCGTGGCGTGGGAGCCGCGGGAAGCGGACCTTTTGACGGCCTGACGGTCCATAAATTCCATTTATCAAGCCATAAGAAAAACGCAGGATCGCGCTAGGCTGGTCTTTCCGTCGAAAGGCCCGAGCCATGGATTTCACGCTGCCCGATCACATCGAAGCCCTCCGCGAGGAGGTCCGCAAATTCGCCGAGAAGGAGATCCGTCCCAAGGTCATGGAGTGGGACGAGAAGAAGACCTTCCCCATGGAGGTCATGAAGGCGCTCGGCGAGATGGGCATGATGGGCGTCATCTTCCCCGAGGAATACGGCGGCGCGGGCATGGGCTACGCCGAGTACGCCGTCGTGGTGGAAGAGCTCTCCCGCGTGGACGGCAGCGTGGGCATCAGCATCGCCGCGCACAATTCGCTCTGCTCCAACCACATCTACGCCATGGGCAACGAGGCGCAGAAGCAGAAGTACCTCGTGCCGCTCGCCAGCGGCAAGGCCATCGGCGCCTGGGGCCTCACGGAGCCCGGCGCGGGCTCGGACGCGGGCGCGCAGGTGACGACGGCGAAGAAGGAAGGTTCCCACTACATCCTGAACGGCACGAAGAACTTCATCACGCACGGCACCGTCGGCGACATTGCCGTCGTCATGGCCCGCACGAGCCCCGGCAAGGGCACCGAGGGCATCAGCGCCTTCATCCTCGAAAAGGGCATGAACGGCTTCAAGGCCGGCAAGCAGGAGAACAAGCTGGGCCTCCGCGCCTCCGACACCAGCGAACTCATCATGGAAGATGTGAAGGTTCCGCTTGAGAACCTGCTGGGCGAAGAAGGCATCGGCTTCAAGCAGGCCATGAAGACCCTGGATGGCGGCCGCATCAGCATCGGCGCGCTGGGGTTGGGCATGGCGCAGGGCGCGTTTGAAGAGGCCGCGAAGTATTCGAAGATCCGCAAGACCTTCGGCAAGCCCATCAGCGACCACCAGGCCATCCAGTTCAAGCTCGCGGACATGGCGACGCAGATCGAGGCCGCGCGCCTGCTCATCTACAAGGCCGCGAACCTCAAGGACCAGGGCAAGCCGTACGGCCAGGCCGCCAGCATGGCCAAGCTCTACTCCTCCGAGATCGCCTGCAAGGTGGCCGATGAAGCCGTGCAGATCCTCGGCGGCTACGGCTACATCAAGGACTACCCGGTCGAGAAGTACTACCGCGATGTGAAGCTCTGCACCATCGGCGAAGGCACCAGCGAAG
>CAZKIM010000173.1:0-1151 GCA_964552855.1 uncultured Solibacteraceae bacterium
CGGCGGCCTGCTGCGCCATGTGGCGGGCGTGAGTCTCACGCAGCTCCTGGGCACCGGCGCGCTGGTGGCGGCGGTCATCGGCCTCTCCATGCAGGAGACGCTCGGCAACATCTTCGCGGGGCTTTCCCTGAGTCTGGACAACGCCTTCCAGGTCGGCGACTGGATCGAGATCGCCAGCTCCTCCAAGGCGCGCATCGGGCGGGTGGAGGCCATGACCTGGCGCGCGGTGCAGCTCGTCACCTGGGATGGGGACACCGATCTCATCCCCAACCGCGTCATGGCCCAAAGCATCATCACGAACCTCTACGCGCCCGCGGGCTTCCACCGCCGCACCGTGCGCTATCACATCCAGCCCAACGCCCGCCTCCACGAGGTGACGACGGCGATGGCCATCGCCATGGCCGGCACGCCCCACGAGGCGTCGCGTCCGCCCAAGGCCGTCATCAAACGGCAGGAGGAAGGCGGCGTCGCGGTGGAGTGCCAGTGGTGGACGCTCGGCTACCGCCACGCCAAGGCATCCTCCAACGACATCTACCGCTTCGCGGCGACGGCCCTCGCCCGGGAAGGCGTGCCGCTCATGGGGCCGAACGGCCCCGGCGCCGTGGACCCCGCGCGCACGCGGCCCGATTCCGACCAGCTCGACGCGCTCCTGCGCCTGCTCCAGCTCCCCGCCCGCTGGGCGAGCGTGCTCGAAGGCAAGGTGAAGCTCCGTCCCAAGGTGCCCGGCGAAGGCGTGATCCGCGAAGGTGATGACGGCGATTCCCTCTTCGCCGTGCTGGAAGGCCGGCTCGCCGTGGTGAAGGCCGAACGGCGCGAGACGCCCTACCACGGCCTCTTCTGGGAAACACTCGCGGAGCTCGGCCCCGGCGAATGGGTGGGCGAGGCGAGCGTGCTCACCGGCGCGGCCCGCAGCGCCACCGTCATCGCCAAGACCGACGCGCTGCTGCTGGAGATGGACAAGGCCGCCTTCGAGGCGGGGCTGAAGCAGGACCCGGAAGTGCTGGAGCGGCTCGTGGACCTCATGGCCCAGCGGGCCGCGTCCCACAAGGTCGCGGAGGAAACGCCCCACACCGGATTCCGCGAACAGGTCACGCGCCAGATCCGCGCCTGGTTCGACCTGGCGTGAGGAGCCCGTACTCCCAGGACGACCA
>CAZKIM010000173.1:1251-2702 GCA_964552855.1 uncultured Solibacteraceae bacterium
GGGAGGACGCCATGGATCTGCCCGAAGAGATCCAGAAGCTGGTGAGCGAGCTGGGCGATTCCCTCCTCAACTCGCTCGCGGAAGATCCGGCCAGCCGCGAGCTCGCGCTCCGCATCCAGGAGAGCGGCTACGACCTCTGCCTCGTGCTGGAAGCGACCCTCGCGCCCAAGGAGGACGATCCTTCCGCCCAACCTCTGGAAGGCTGGAGCGCCGAGGATCTCCGCGCCATGCAGGGCATGGGCATCGCCCTCGATTGATGGCGCTCTGGGATCGCCCCGCGCCGGAGCTGGCTCCCCGGCCACGACCCAACGCCGCCTTGCTGGGGCGCGCGGAGCTGCGCGCGCTGCTCGCGTCACTCGGCGAAGCCGCCTTCCGCGGCGATCAGGTCTTCGAAGGCCTTCAGGCGAAGCGCTACGGCGCGTGGGAGGAGTTCACCGCCCTCGCGAAGCCGCTCCGCGCCAAGCTCAGCGACGCCGCGGATCTCCTCTGGCCCGAAATCATCCAAAGCCTGCCCAGCCGCGATGGCTCCACCAAGCACGCCTTCCGCCTCGCCGACGGCAAGGAAGTGGAGGGCGTCCACATGCCCTACGCGAAGCGGACGACGCTGTGCCTCTCCAGCCAAGTGGGCTGCGCCATGGGCTGCACCTTCTGCGCCACGGGGCAGATGGGCATCCTGCGCAACCTGCTCCCCGGCGAGATCGTCGGCCAGGTCATCGCCATGCTGCGCCGACACGGGACGCCCATCGGCCCGGACGGCGAGCCGGATCCGCTCAACCTCGTCTTCATGGGGATGGGCGAGCCGCTGCACAATCTGGATAACCTCATGGCGGCCTTCGACACGCTCACCGATGCGAAAGGGCTCGGCCTTTCGCCCAAGCGCATCACCGTGTCCACCTCCGGCCTCGTGAGCGGCATCGAGAAGCTGGGCGCGTTCACGAAACGCCCGCGCCTCGCCGTCTCGCTCAACGGCACGACGGATGAATACCGCTCGAAGATCATGCCCGTGAATCGCGTGTGGAATCTGGAGGCGCTCATGGACGCGCTCGCCCGGTTCCCGCTCCAGACCAACGAGCGCGTCACGCTGGAATATGTCCTGCTCAAGGGTGTGACGGACGCGCTGGAGGATGGCAAGCGCCTCGTGGAGCTGGCTTCGAAGTTCCCCAGCAAGGTGAACCTCATTCCCTTCAATCCCCACGAGGGCAGCGGCTTCGAGGCTCCCGACGAAGGCCGCGTCTCAGCCCTGTGCCGGATGCTCTCCGATGCGGGCGTCATCGTCAGCGTCCGCCGCTCCCGGGGCCAGGACATCGGCGGTGCCTGCGGCCAACTCGTGCGGGAGGAGATGAAGCGCGCCAAGGCCCGGCCATGAAAAGCACTCACCGCAGAGACGCGGAGGGCGCGGAGAGGGCGAGGCGCACCTCCAGCCATTGCGGGGTATGGGATAAAAGCACCAC
>CAZKIM010000174.1:0-2651 GCA_964552855.1 uncultured Solibacteraceae bacterium
AGCCTCATCCTCAACGAGCACCATGTGGTGGCCTATGTGCCGGTCAACATCGTGACCCGGATGGTGGCCGACTTCAGCGGGCGGCCCCACACCGGTCAGCTTCCCATCGTGCCGATTTCCGAGTCGCGCTTCCGCGCGCTGTTCCATAGCAACCGCGCCGTGGAGCTGCTGCTGGTGGGAGACAAGGCCGCTGCGGAGGTGGAAGGGCGGCAGGCGGTGAAGGATGACCCGCGTTCCGGCGTGGCTTGGAACGCTCTGGGCGCGGTGGAGAAACTCGATGGTCGGCGGGTGGAGGCGGAGCAGGCCTTCCAGACGGCGCTTTCCGTGGATTCCGGCAACGGGCCGGCTTGCGGAAATCTGGAGACGATGTGCCGCGAGGACGGTCGCTCCCAAGAGGCGGACGCCTACCGGGATCTCGGCCTCAAGATCCGGAACAAGGATCCCTACTTCCAGGCCTTCCTCGCGAAGGAAGCACTCGCGAATGGCCAGGTGGATGAAGCCATCACCCATGTGCGTCGTGCCCTCAAGCTTCAGCGCACCGAGCCGGACTTCTACCTCATCCTCGCCCAGGCCGAATTGAATCGGGGAGAAAAGGACGCGGCTCAAAAGGCGGTCGAGAACGCCATCCGATGGAGCCTTCCGAGTCAGCGCAAGCGCATGGAATCCAAGCTGGACCTGATCAAGGCCCAGGAATCCTGAGGCGTTGATTCAGTTCGCTTCCAGCTCCGCGAGCCGGTCCTGGGCGTCGGCGCTGTCGGGGTAATGGACGAGGCACTCGCGCAAGTAGCGACGCGAGCCCTCCATGTCGTGCAACTCGCGTCGCGCGTCGGAGAGCTGGATGAGCGCCTCCTCGCTGTCCGGTTCCAGTTCCAGCGCCTGTCGCCAGTGGGTCTCAGCCCGTGCCCATTCGCCCAATTCCGCGCAGGCGTGGCCCGCGTCCAGCAGGTGACGGATGCGGCCCGGATCCATGCGCGCCGCGCGCTCCAGCTCCATGCGCGCGCCGAGGTGGTCGTTGAGGTGCGCGAGCGCGAGGCCCCGCAGGTGCCAGTACGAGGCCTGCTCCCGGGCGCGCAGGGGCAGGGCGTCGAGGAAGGGGAGCAGGTCCCCCCAGGCTTCCATGCCCGCCATGCAATCCGCCTGCAGCAGGAGCAGGGCCGGGTCTTTCGGATGGGTTTCCAGAAGCGCTTTCACGGCGGCCATCGCTTCCTCGTGGCGGCCCAGGGCCGCGAGGAGCTGGAGGCGGAGCGGCGGATGCTGATCCCCCTGGAGGTGTTCCGGCAGATCGGCGAGGAAGTTCCAGGCCGCTTCCGCATCGCCTTCGATCCACCACGCGGCTTCGGCCCGGCGCAGCGCCCATTCCTGGCGCGGACCCTCGGGGCCTTCCGGCAGGCACCGCTCCGCCTGGCCGAGCGCGGCGAGGGCCTCGTCGTCCTTCTGGAGTTCGAGCGCGAGCTTCGAACGCTCCATCCACAGTGGGAAAGCCTGGGGCAGGCGTTTGAGCCCGGCCTCCAGGGAGCCCCAAGCGGCTTCCAGATTGCCGAGCGCCTTGAGAGGGATCGCTTCGCCGAGCCAATGAAGCGGGTGGCTGCGCAGATCTGCCGGCACAGGCCGGGCCAGGGCGAGGGCATCGAGCATACGCCCCTTGGACAGGAGGAAGTGCAGCGCCGCGGGGCGGTCCCAGGGCAGGCGCGGATCGCCATGGCGGGCCAGGAGCATGGAGAGCGCCCGTTCGCCAAGTTCTTCCCGGTTCAGGCTGAACCCCGCGCGCATCAGATCTTCGAGCAGCAGGGGATCCTCGAAGGCGAGCGGCAGCGCGGCCTCGAAGCGCACCCACGCGAGGTCCGGTTCCTGGCGGCGGAGGTGGACGAGCCCGAGGAGGTGGTTCAGACGCGCGGAGTGTGGAAGGATTCGCACCAGCCCCGCGATGCACCGGACGCGAAACGCGGATGGCGCATCCGGCAAGGATCGGAACGGCAGGCGCGCGAGCGCGCGAAGGGGCCATGCGATCCGAGCGAGATCGGCTTCGCGGTAGGCGGCCCAGGCCGCGTCCCGGTAGCCAAGGGCGAAGCTGGCCCTCGCCCGAAGCAGGTTCACTTGGCGCCCAAGCTCCCCGCCGTTCGCAGGCGGGAGCAGGTCCAGCACTTCTGAGGACGGAGCGCCCTTGGCCCAGGCGGCCTCCGCCTTCTTCAGGCGCGGACGGGTGACGATGAGCGCGCGGACCACGGCCCCGGTCGCCACCGCCGCGAGCGCGACGGCGAGACCCCATGCGCCGAGGTCGCTCACGAGCGCGGTCGTGGCCACCAGGATCAGGGCGTAGGAAAGGATCAGTCCCGCGAGCGGGCGAAGGGCGCGTATGCTCATCCCACCCAGTATGAGGCCAAGAAGAAGGCCCTGCCGGGGCAGGGCCTTGTCCCGGGGCGGAAGGGCTCAGTTGCCCTGTTGGATTTCCTTCGCGATGACGAGCCGCTGGATTTGATTGGTGCCTTCGTAGATCTGGAGCAGCTTCGCGTCGCGCATGCACTTCTCCACGAGGTAGTCGCGGGAGTAGCCGTTGCCGCCGAGCACCTGCACGGCGTCGGTGCTGACTTCCATGGCCGTGTCGGTGGCGAAGGTCTTGGCGATGGCGGACTGCTTGGAGTTCTTGATGTTGT
>CAZKIM010000175.1:0-2613 GCA_964552855.1 uncultured Solibacteraceae bacterium
CACGCGGTAATGGCCAATGCTTTCGGGCTGGTCGCTCAGGGATGCCTCGGTGGGGAACTCTCCCATCTTGCCCCGATGCGGATCGTCCTCCAATGGGAACCTCGCATCCCTGGAGTCGAAGAACTCCAAGACTTTTGACTCCTTACCCCCCGGACTTGACCTGGGTAAGGAGGATCTGGAATCCCGCATCGCTCCGGATGCCATCCCAGGTGGGGTCCACGCCTAGCGTCGTGATGGCCTCCTCGTGGTCGGTCGCGGCCGCGCGAAGCTGGGCGAGCGCTTCGTCGTTGCGATGCAATCCCACGAGCACCATGGCTCGGAAATAGGCTTCGCCTGGCCCCCCAAGATTGGCGAGGACGGCTTCGGCCTCCGGCCTATGCCCCTGATCCGCCAAGCGCCAGCCCCGGTAGGCCAGCGCCCAGGGGCTTCCAGACTGGATCGCCACCGCGAGATGGGGTTCCGCCTCCGCGGCCTTTCCATCCCGGTCCAGGGTCCAGGCCAGGAGCAGCTCCGCCAAGGCGTGGCCGGGATCCTGGGCTAGCGCTTTGCGGAAGGCAGCTTCCGCCTTAGAAAAATCGCGGTCATAGAAATAAGTCCCGCCCAAAAAGATCCAGCCGGTGGAGGCCGCCGGATCGAGGCGCAACGCTTCCCTCACCTGGGCGCGAGCTTCCTCCTCCCGACCCTGGATCATGAGGAAGTAACCATAGTGTTCCCGGGAAGCCGCGGATCCGGGGTTCAAGGCGATGGCCTTCCTGAATTCCGCTTCGGCTCCCGTGGCATCGCGGTCAGAGCTGGCGAGGACCTGAGCCAGAGCCGCATGGGCTTCCGCCAGATTGGGATCGAGCGATAGGGCTTCCATGGCCTCGGCCTTCATGTGGGGCAGCGCTTCCGTGGAGGGGATGAAGGCGGACGACGCATCCCAATAGGCAAGGGCTTTGCCTGCGTGAGCGAGCGCGAATTTCGGGTCGGTCAGGAGGGCCTGGTTGAACATGGCCAAGGCTTGTCCAAAGGTGGCGGCGGATTGCTGGTCAGAGAGGTAGCGGCCCCTCAGATAGAAGTCATAGGCTGCAGAGGCGTGGCCCTCTGGATTGGGCAAGGCCTTGAACGATAGGCTTCGCAAGACCCCATCCGCGATGCTGCCCTGGAGGTTCATCAGGTCTGTGGCCGGGCGGGTGAATTGGCCACCCCACACATGGCTGCCGTTTCCGGCATCCGCCAACTCCACCGAGACCGCGATGCCATCCGGGCGTTGCAGGATTCGCCCGACGAGGACTTCCTTCACGCCAAGATCCCTCGCGACCGCCTTCAGATCCTGAGTGGCTCCTTTGTAGCGCGAGGCGGAGGTCCACGCGGTCACCCTCAAGCCGGGAGTCCGCGAGAGCTGGTCAATGAGGCCTTCCGTCAAGCCATCCGCCAGGTAGTCCATCTGCGGATCCTGCGCGGCGTTGGCGAAGGGCAGGATGGCAATGCCCACTTCGCTCGGGTGGGCGACGCGCCAGGCAATGGTTCCGATGGTTCCCGCGGCGAGGCCGAACGCCGCGAGGGCCACCACCTTTCGGTTCCGGAAGAGCCAGGCCCGGAGGGCGGGCGGGAACACCGGGAGCCGGCCGCTGGCCAAGGTGCTTTGCAGAGCGGACAACTCGTCCCGCAGTGCTCCGGCCGTGGCATGGCGCCGACCCGGGTCCTTGGCCAGGGCGTGTTTGAGGATGCGTTTCAACTCCGGATGCAGGTCCGAGGAACCCTCTAGGAGCAGACCCGGTTCGGAGACGAGGATCGCGCTGACCAGTTCCGCGCCGCTCTTGGCATTGAAGGGTCTTCGCCCCGTCGCGGCTTCGTAGAGGACCGCCCCGAGCGAAAAGATGTCTGAGCGACCATCCAGCTCCTCGCCCTTCACTTGTTCAGGGCTCATGTAGGGCACCGTGCCCACCACTAGGCCGGGGCTCGTGATGGCCGTGCTGGTCAGGGTCGAAGAAGGGAAGGCCGTCACCTCCTTGGCCAACCCGAAGTCCAGCACCTTGGCCTGGCCTTTGGCGGTGATCATGATGTTCTGCGGTTTGATATCACGGTGGACGAGCCCTTTCCGATGGGCTTCATCCAAGGCATCCGCCACTTCCGCGCCCCACCGGGCCACCTCTTCCGTGGAGGGGCGGTGATCCAATAGGAGATCGGCGACGGTCTGCCCCTCGATGAACTGCATGGCGATGTAGGCGCCGGAGGCGCATTCGCCCACCTCGAAAATGGAGCACGCATTCGGGTGGTCCAACTTCGCCGCGGCCTGAGCCTCTTTGATGAGACGCTTGCGGGAGTGGGGCTGGTTGGAGTCCTCCGGCGGAAGGAGCTTGATGGCCACCTTCCGGCCAAGCTTCGTGTCCTCCGCGAGGAATACCTGACCCATGCCGCCGGTTCCGAGGGGCCGGATCACGCGGTAATGGCCGATGCTTTCAGGCTCGTCGCTCAGGGATGCCTCAGGGGTTGCCCCATCATCCGGCTCTTGGGCGGCCCGCGCCACCTGGGCTGTTTATTCCTTACCAATGGTAGGACCTGCGGCTTGACCTAGGCGGTGCTAGGCTCGGGCTCTGCCGTTCTTGGAGCCGCCATGAAATCCGCCGTCAT
>CAZKIM010000176.1:0-2611 GCA_964552855.1 uncultured Solibacteraceae bacterium
ACGACGACGCCAGCGGCAAGCTCCAGCTCGCCCAGATCGAGACCAGCTACGGCGAAGCCCCGGCCCAGCCCACGGATTGGGCGGCGCTGTAAAAGCAATCGTCCGCAGATTCCGCCGATGACGCAGATTCAAAAAAGCTAATCGGCGGAATCGGCGGACTGCGCTTCCTCAGCGCGTGAGCAACGGCAGGTAGTCCACCCAGGGGCCGACCTCGGCCTTGCAGCGCTTGGCCATGACGCGGGCGATCTGGGCGACATGGTCCAGGTCATGGACGACCCAGGCGGCCAACAGCTGCGCCAGCGTCACGCGCCCGAGGCCCGGGTGCGCGCCCGTGCGCGCGAGGTCCGCAGGCGTGAGGCGCATCGCGTCCAGCGCCTCCAGATTCGCGCGGCGCAAGCCTTCGAACTCATCCAGCAGCGCCTCCACCGTCCAGTCCTTCGCCTCGTCCAGGAACCCGCGGCGGTCGAAGGGCTCGAAGGGCTGTGCTTCGCCTTGCTCCAGGATGAGGCGGGCGCGGGGCATCCAATCCACGCGCTCGCCATGGATGAGGTGCGCCAGCACCTCCCGCGGGCTGAAGGTGCCCGGGCCTTCGTCGGCCACCAGCCACGAAGGTTGGAGCCCCGTGAACCAGGCGCGGAGCGCACCGGGCGTCCGGGCGAGTTGAGCCTTGGCTTCTTCCAGATCGAAGGACATGGCCACCTCCGCCAGCACGCTATCAGGGCGGATGGACGCCGAGGCGGGTCCGGTCTGCTCAAAAAAAACGCAACTTAGGGGTTGCGCGATTCCCCGGTTCGCCCAATATGCAATCTGGAGGTTGCACATGACGATCACGAGCACCGATCGCATCGAAAAAGAAGTTCTGCTGAAGGCGCCACAGGCCCGGGTCTGGAAAGCGCTGACGGATACGCAGGAGTTCGGCACCTGGTTCCGGATGGAGCTGGACGGCGCCTTCGCCCCGGGCCGGACGATCCAAGGCCGCATCACCCACCCGGGCTACGAGCATGTGCGCCTGGAACTGCGGGTGGAGCGCATGGAGGCCGAGCGCCACCTCGCCTATCGCTGGCACCCCGGCGCCGTGGACACCACGCGCGACTACTCCCAGGAACCCATGACCCTCGTGGAGTTCTGGTTGGAAGCCGCCGAGGGCGGCACGCGGCTGAAGGTCGTGGAATCCGGCTTCGACCAGCTGCCGCCGGGGCGCCGCGAGGAAGCCTTCCGCATGAACGAAGGCGGCTGGAAGGGCCAGCTCGTCAACATCCAGCGCCATGTCGAAGGCTGAGGCCCTCTCCCCCGCGAAACTGCGGGACGCGGCGCCACTCTTCGCGGCGCTCGGCGACGCCACGCGCCTGGGCCTGCTGGTGAGCCTTTGCGCGAGCGGACCCGCCTCGCTCACGCGCCTCAGCGACCGCTTCGAGATCTCGCGCCAGGCGGTCACCAAACATCTGGAGGTGCTGTCCGAGGCGGGTCTCGTCAACAGCAGCCGCGAAGGCCGCGAGCGCATCTGGGCCATCGAGCCCAAGCGCCTGGACGAGGCCCACGCCTACCTGGATCGCATCTCCAAACAGTGGGACGGCGCCCTGAGCCGCCTCCAGGCCTTCGTCGAAACCGACAAAGCCTGACTTTCCCCAACCCGGGCCATCCGCCCCTTTCCTGAAAGGCATTCCCATGCCTCAGCCCTGGTCTGCCTTTTTCCAGATCAACCAGAATCCGCTCATGGCGCTGAACCTCGAAGGCATCACGCAGGCCATGGCCAACCGCGCTCCCGCCGAGGGCGTCAACTCCGTCACCTGGCTCCTGCGCCACATCCTCGCCTACCGGATCGAGACGCTCGCGGCGCTCGGCGCGTCCTTCGAACCTGAGTTCCCTGAACCGAGGGCGATTCCGGAGCTCATGGCCGCGATCAACGAGGTTCAAACCGCGCTCGCGCAGGCCTTCGACGCAGTGGAGGACTGGACGGTGGTGAAGAGCCACCCGGCCCTGCCGGCGCCGATGCCGTTGGACCAGATCGTCGGCGCCTTCCTCGTCCACGAGGCTTATCACGCGGGCCAGCTCGCCACCGCCCGCAGGCTCCTCGGCCTGCCGGGCGTCCTCAAGGAACCGAAGAAGGTGGCCCACGCCTGAACGCGCGAAGGCCAGAAACCCCAGAAGGAGTGTTAAGCCCTTGTGCTATCTAGCATCAAGGAGTACACACTCTCACGGGAGGTCACATTGACTCAATTTCAGTGGATCGTGATCGTTGAGATCGCAATTGCTGCCTATGTCATCAATGAAAATTTGCGGCGACTGCTTTCCTTCACCCGCGAAATCAAAGAGATGCTTGATAAGGCCGACCTCGTTTCGAAGTTGGATTTGATCGAGATGAACACTGAAAGAATTCACCTCAACACCTGGGAAAACACCAGAGAGGGTGCAAGGTCCATGTCCGAGCTGGATTAGGCAGCTCTTATTTATTGATGTGTGTACGAAACGCAACGAAGGCCACAAGGGAGAACCCTTCGTGGCCTTCGTTCTTCTTAGTGCCTTCGTGGTGAAGCTTCCCCCTAGAACTGGTTCCAGAGGTACTGGTTCGTGACCTCGTGGTGGAACATGATCTCGCCTTCCTTCACGCGGG
>CAZKIM010000177.1:0-2583 GCA_964552855.1 uncultured Solibacteraceae bacterium
CTCGCCCTCAAGGCCGCGCTGGACAAGGCCGGGGTGAAGCTGGGCGAGGTGTCCAAGATCCTCATCCACCAGGCGAACCTCAAGATGGACGAAGCCATCGTGGAAGGTCTCTACGCCCTCGAAGGCGCGAAGCCGCCGGTCGGCGTGATGCCCATGACCATCGCCACGCTCGGCAACAGCTCCGTCGCCACCGTGCCGACGCTGTGGGATCTCATCGTCAAAAGCCGCCTCGAAGGCCACGCGATCCACCCAGGCGACCTCATCCTCTTCGCCTCCGTCGGCGCGGGCATGCACATCAACGCCGTGGTGTATCGGGTTTATGGGGCCGAATAGGGCTGATAAAAAATCGGCACACCACGAACCCAAAAGCGTCTAGCCTGTCGAGGTCAAGGAGCCGCCCATGGCCACCGATCAGGCAGCAATCCGCAGCCGCAGTCGCCTCTTCTATAGCGCGGGCGCGGGCCTCGCCCTCCTCATCGTCTTCTGGGGATTCGCGAAGACCTACTACCTGAAGGCCCTGTTCGGCACGCCGGAGATCCGGCCGCTCGTCCTGGTCCACGGCTTCGTGATGACGCTGTGGTTCACGCTCTTTCTCGTGCAGTGCTGGCTCGTGGCCTCGAAACGGGTGAAGCTCCACATGAGCTTGGGCGTGTTCGGGGCCTTCCTCGCCGCGCTGCTGGTGGTGATCGGCGCGGCCACGGCCATCTCCGCGGCCCGCCTGGGCCACAGCCCCGGCCCCCCGCCCCTCGTGTTCCTGGTCGTCCCGCTCGGGGATCTGTTGATCTTTTCCGTGCTGGTGGGCCTGGGCCTCGCCTATCGCGCCCATCGCGAGGCCCACCGGCGGCTCATGCTGCTGGCGACCTTGAGCATCCTCACCGCGGCCATCGCGCGGATTCCCGTGCCCGCCATCCACGATGGCGGCATTCTCATGTTCTTTGGGCTGAAGGATCTCGTCGTCGTCGCCTTCGTCGCCTACGACACCTGGAAGGCGCGGCGCCTGCATCCCGCCTTCGGTTGGGGCGCGCTGCTCATCATCGTCTCTGGTCCGCTGCGCCTGATGCTCGCCAGCACCCACGCCTGGATGCAATTCGCGCTGTGGGTGACGCGCTAAGGGACCACGCCCAAACTGTTCCCATGGCCTTCCGCGACTACTTCAAGCCTCCACCACCGGAACCGATTCCCGTCTTCGGCCCCCCGCCCCTTCCCTTGGAGGATCTCCGCGACCTGTTCACCTGGCTCGCGCGGCCTGAGGCGCCTGCCTGCGCCCACGCGCACAAAGACACCATCCACTTCCTCGTGGACCACGACCTGCCCGTGGAGCCCGTCCTCAAGTGGCTCCGCGCGGGCGGCGGCCACTGCGACTGCAAAGTGGTGTCCGAGGTCACGGTGAAATGGCGCGACGGGATGAACGCACCCGGATGAGAATCCCGCTCACCCCTCCCGGTGGCCCGTCATCTGGTACATGAGGATGGCGCCGGCGGCGGCGACATTGAGGCTGTCCACGGCGTTGGCCATGGGGATGACGACACGGCGGTCGCAGCGGAGGAGCCAGGCGGGGTCGAGGCCCGAGCCTTCAGGGCCGAGCAGGAGCGCGCATCGCTTGGCGGGAAGCCACGCGTGAGCCATCTCGCTGCCCGGGCCGAGCGCGGCGCCGACGATCTCGCCACCTCGCGCATGCCAGCGGGCGAGCAACTCACCCGGATCGTCGGCGCGCCAAGCGGGCAGGCGCCACGCCGCGCCCATGGAGACGCGCAGGGTGCGGCGGCTCCAGAGGTCCGGCCCCCTGCCCAGCAGCACGCCATCCATGCCGAGCGCCGCGGCGCTGCGGAGCAACAGCCCCAGGTTCTCAGCATCATCCAGGCGCGGCAGCACGAGGAGCCGATCGCAGGTCAGCAGCGCCTCGTCGGGCGGCTGGTGAGGCACCTCCGCGCAGGCGAGGACGCCGCGGTGGAAGGGGAAGCCCGCGATCGCATGCAGGTCTTCTTCCGGCGCGACCAGCAGCACGGCGCTGGGGGGAAGCTGAGCCTTCATCTGCTCCGCGAGGGCTGGCGTCGTCGCCACTGAATGCACGAGGAGCTGTCCCGCGCGCCCGGCGCGGAGCAGATCCTCGACGAGGATGCGGCCTTCGGCGATGAAGACCTCGTGCTCGCCCATGGTGCGACGGCCCGCAGCGCGCAGGTCGCGGTAGGGCGCCCAGAGCGGATGGTCGGTGGAAGTGGCCATGGGCCTATTCTGCGCTCAGCGCGGCTGGAAGCGAACGAGGAGGCCTCGCGCGTCGGGCGATAGACCCGTCACTTCAGAGGCTTCCGCCTCCAGACGCACGGCTTCGAGGGGCGCGAGCTCCACTCCCTGCGGCGAGAGCGCACAGCGCCCCGCCAAGGCGATGATCCAGGCCGTGGGCGAGGCCTCGATCGGGATGGGCTCCGCGCCAAGGGCGAGCGCGCGGACCTCGTGCCGAACCCGCGCGCGATCGCTGATGATGCCGAGATCCCTCACAGGGCCGCGCGTGAGTTCCGCGCGCGCCTCCCAGTCGCCGCTGAAGGTGAGGGGCTGAAATGGCGCCTCGATCCGGCAGCGCCCATG
>CAZKIM010000178.1:0-2581 GCA_964552855.1 uncultured Solibacteraceae bacterium
CTCCTCATCCGCCACGGCCTCGCCGAGGACTTCCGCCCCGGCGCGCCAGACTCCGAACGCGCGCTCACGGAGGAAGGCTGGGCTCAGACCCGCGCTGCGATGAAGGGCCTCGTCGCCAGGGGGTTCGCGCCCGCGCGCGGCATCAGCAGCCCCTACCGCCGCGCGCTTGAAACCATGGCCTGCCTCAGCGAAGCGGCGGGATCTTTCCCCGTGGGCCAGTCCGGGCTGTTCACGCCGGAGGAAGATCCCGCCGACACCGAAGCCTGGCTTCAGACCCTTCTGCGTGGGGCCGGTGAGGACGAGGTGATCGCCTTCATCAGCCATCAGCCCCTGCTGGGCAGCCTCGTCGCCCGCATGACGGGCCGCTACCTCGACATCAAGCAGGCGAGCTGCACGATCGTCGAATGGAACGGCAGTGGATGGATATTCCGAAAGCACCTGACGGCGTCCGAACTGAAGGGCGGTTCATGAAGCCCGCTCCCACTTTCGCGACGCTGCCTTCGGGCCTGAAGCTCCACTACCGCGTGCAGGGTCCGCCGGACGCGCCGTGGATGGTCCTGCTCAATGGCCTGCTCTCCGACACGACCATGTGGGCGGGTGCGGTGCTCAGCCTGAGTCAGCGCTTCCGCGTGCTGACCTTCGATTCGCGCGGGCAGGGGCGTTCCGATGCGCCGGAGGAAGGCCCCTATCCAACCGCTCAATTGGCCCAGGATGCCTGGGAGCTGTTCCAGGTGCTCGGCGTCCACCGCCCTTGGCTCGTCGGTCTTTCCAACGGCTCGGCCATGAGCCTGGAACTGCTTTGCGACCACCCCGATGCCTTCGCCGGAGCCATCCTCACCAGTTCGGTGCCGCGCATTGATTTCGCGATGGAGCTGAAGGCGCGCCATTGGGCCCAGTGCCTGGAAGTGGGCGGACCGCTGCTGCAGTTCGATGCCGTGGCGCCTTTCCTCTGGGGCGACCGCTTTCTGGAAGCCCGTCACGGCGTGCTGCGGGCCTATCACCAGGTGGTGACGGGGCAGGGTCCGACCCACGGCCCGCTGCACCAGATTCGGGGCATCTTCGGCTGGGATATCCGGCCCCGATTGGGCCGTTCCCAGGCGCCCATCCTGCTTCTAAGTGGAGCGGAAGACCTTCTAACTCCTTCTTGGAAATGCCTGGAAACAAGTCAATTGATGCCAAATTCAAGATTTGAGGTTGTGCCGGGTGTGGGTCACTCCTTTCCGGTGGAGGATCCCAAGCGGTTTGTCACAAGGGTGTTGAACTTCACGCGCATGGCGTGAAGCGCCTTGGAAGCGGCGGCTTCCGGACCTATTCTTGGACATTCCGGCACCACAATCTTTGAAGCCCATCCCAACCCGGGGTTTGCCATGGCCACGAAAACGGAGGCGGTCGCGACCGCTCACAGCCTTCAGGAGCTGAAGGAGATGTCTGTCGGGCGACTGGCGGAGCAGGCCAAGGCGCTGGCGGTGGAGAACCCCCTCGCCATGCGCAAGCAGGAACTGGTCTTCCACATCCTGGAAAAGCAGGCGGAGCGGGAAGGCCACTTCTTCGCCGAAGGCGTGCTGGAAGTGCTGCCTGAGGGTTTCGGCTTCCTTCGCAGCCCGGATCACAACTACCTGGCGGGGCCGGAGGACATCTACATCAGCCCTTCCCAGATCCGCCGCTTCAGCCTGCACACGGGCGACACGCTCTCGGGCATGATCCGGGCGCCCAAGGAGGGCGAGAAGTTCTTCGCCATGCTGCGGGTGGACGCGGTCAATTTCGATGCCCCCGAAACGGCCAAGGATCGGGTTCATTTCGACAACCTGGTTCCGCTTTATCCCAAATTCATGCTGAAGATGGAGCGCGATCCTCAAGAAGTGTCCACACGGGTCATGGACCTGATGACGCCCCTCGGCAAAGGCCAGCGCGCCCTCATCGTCGCGCCCCCCCGCACCGGCAAGACCGTCCTGCTTCAGAACATCGCCAACTCCATCACGACCAACCATCCGGAGGTCAGCCTCATCGTCCTGCTCATTGACGAGCGGCCCGAGGAAGTGACCGACATGGAGCGCAATGTGAAGGGTGAGGTCATCTCCTCCACCTTTGACGAACCCGCCACCCGCCATGTCCAGGTGGCCGAGATGGTCATCGAGAAGGCCAAGCGCCTGGTCGAGCACGGCAAGGATGTGGTGATCCTGCTGGACTCCATCACCCGTCTGGCCCGAGCCTACAACACGGTGGTGCCGCCCAGCGGCAAGGTGCTATCCGGCGGTGTGGACAGCAACGCGCTCCAGCGCCCCAAGCGCTTCTTCGGCGCGGCCCGCAGCATCGAGGAGGGCGGCTCCCTCACCATCGTCGCCACGGCGCTCATCGAGACCGGCTCCCGCATGGACGATGTGATCTTCGAGGAGTTCAAGGGCACGGGCAACAGCGAGATCGTGCTGGACCGCAAACTCAGCGACAAGCGCGTCTTCCCCGCCATGGATATCCAGAAGAGCGGCACCCGCAAGGAAGACCTGCTGCTGGACGCCGCGCGGCTCGCCAAAGTCTGGGTGCTCCGCAAGATCCTCAGCGGCAGCGGCCCCGTGGAATCCATGGA
>CAZKIM010000179.1:0-2567 GCA_964552855.1 uncultured Solibacteraceae bacterium
GCGAGGAGCAGGCCGAGGGCCGCGGCGGTGGCCGCGATCCGGGACCGGAAGGTGGGGGCATGGGACATGCGGACCTCGAAAAGCGTAAGCCATCAGGCTATCACGGGGATGGCATACGCCCGAGCCGGGAAAGGTTCCCGAGCCCAGGCGGGACGGGGCTTTCCGAGCGCCGCCTCAGTCCTCGGAGGGGGTGGTTCCGCCCGTGGCGGCGGTCAGGTCGCCGGGGATTTCCTCGGTGTCATCCAGGACCGGCAGGGGGTTCCGCTGGACCCCGTCCACCCGCAGCTCGAAGTGGAGGTGGGGGCCTGTGGCGTTGCCGGCCCGGCCGACCTCTGCGATCTTCTCGCCCTTGTGGACGATTTCGCCTTCCTTCACCAGCGTGACGGATTCGTGCCCGTAGGCGGTGACGACGCCGTTGCCGTGATCCACGGTGATGAGGTTGCCGTAGCCGCGCGCCTTGCCGGCGTAGGTGACCACGCCGTCCAGGGCCGCGTAGATGTCCGTGTGCATGGGCGCGGGCAGGTCAATGCCCTTGTGGCGGCTGTGGTAGCGGATGCGCTTCTTCCGGCGGTGCTTGACCCGCACGACCCGCGTGCGCATCCGGGGACCCCAGTAGGAGCTGATGGAGCGCGTTTCCACGGGCCAGAACAGGTCGAGGTGATCGGGATCCGCCACGGGGAAGGGGAAGACCGGGTCCGCCCCCGGCTCGCCGGAAGGGATGAGGGACGAGGCGCGCACGAGGGGTGCGGAAGCGCTCGGGAGAGTCGGCAGGCTGACCAGATCCGACGGCGTTCCATCGCCGGGGATGGCCGGAAGGGCCGCGATCTCGGGCGTCCCCGCGATGGGAATCGCTGCGTCGCCGGGGAGGCGCAGCACGGTCCCGGGCCGCAGGCGGCGCGGGTTCAGGTCGGGATTGGCGTCCATGAGTTCCCGGGCGGTGAGCCCATGAGCCTTGGCGAGGGCGTAGAGGGTCTGACCCTTGGCGAGCACGACGGTGTTGGAATCATCCGCGGCTTCGGTGCTCTTCGCCACGCGAGGCGCGGCCGGGGCCGATTTCGCGGCCAGCCGCAGGCGGGTTCCGAGGGACAGCTTGGCCAGGTCGCGGCCCGGGTTCAGGGACTGCAATTCAGAGAGGCTGAGGCCATTGGCCCGGGCGATCTTGCCGGCAGTCTCGCCGCGGCGGACCACATGGACGCCCGCGGGCGCGGTCTTGGCGCTCGCGCCGGACCTGCGGTGGTGCCCCGACCGCTCCGTATGGGCGGCCGGAAGAGCGGAGGGAACGGCGATGATGAGCAGCGTCAGCAGCGCGTGGCGCATGGTGTCTCCCGGATTGCGGCGGACGCGAGTCGCGTCCAGGACCTGTTTCGCTAGGCCTCCTGGGGGACGGGCCCCCACCCTGACCGATTGACCCGATGGGCCAATCCTGATTTTACCGGGGCTTGGATTATTTGAAAACGCAAATCTTTTCCAACTAGCCGGGCTTCTAGCCTGGCTTCAACCCTGCCAGGGGCAACCCTCCCAGGCCCGGGTGACGGCGCCGCGACGCCCGCCTTCCTTGAGCAAGAGCCGCACCGGACCCACATCCATGGCTTGGGACACGGCCTTCAGCATGTCGTAGAGGGCCAGGAGCCCGGCCGAGGCCCCGGCCAGCGCCTCCATCTCCACGCCCGTTTTCGATTCGCAGACCACCTCCACCCTCAGCCAGGCCTGGCGGGTCGCCGGGTCGAACTGATGAGCCACCTCCACGCCGTCCACGATCAGCGGGTGGGCGAGGGGGATGAGGTCCGAGGCCCGCTTCACGCCTTGGACGGCCGCGAGGTGGACGACGGGCCAGGGGTCGCCCTTCTTCGGGCCACCGGCTTCCGGCTTCCGGCTACCGGCCAAAGCCTCAGAGGCGGCCTCATCCAGTTGAAGGACGCCCGCGGCGATGGCGCGGCGCTTGGTCACGGCCTTGGCGCCCACATCCACCATGCGGGGCAGGCCTTCGGGATCGAGGTGCGTCAGGTCGCCGGGCATGGGTCGCTCCAAGCAAGCAGGATGTCGCGCAGCGCCGCCGTGTCGGGCGCGTAGGCGCGGGGGCCGCAGGCGGCGAGCTGGGGTTCGGCGTAGAAGCCGTGACCGACCGCGAGGCTTGGGACACCCGCCGCCTTGGCCATGCCCAGGTCGAAGGGCGTATCGCCCACCATGAGCAGGTCCTCCGCGCCGAGGCCCGTCATCTTCAGGATGAGCTGCAGGCTTTCCGGGTGCGGTTTGCCGTGGGTCACCTCATCCGGCGTGATGATGGGATCGAAGAGATCCGTCCAGCCGAAGCCCGCGAGTTGCCGGAGCAGTGGCACCCGGCGCTTGGAGGTGGCGATGGCCATGGCCTGGCCGCGAGCCTTCAACTCGAAGAGCAGATCGGAGACGCCCTCGAAGGGCTTCATCAGATCCTCGTGGTCCGCGTGGCCGAAGCTGCGGTAGGCCTTCAGCACCGTGTCGAGTTCCAGCTCGGGGAAGGTGCGGCGGATGCCCTCCTCCACCGGCAGGCCCACATACATCAGCCACTCCGCCATGCGCGCCCGCGGCTG
>CAZKIM010000180.1:0-2555 GCA_964552855.1 uncultured Solibacteraceae bacterium
CATAGGCCTTGGCCACGAGGCTGTGGCTGCCGTTGGCGAGCGTGGTGGAGTCGAGGGTCATGCTGTAGGGCGAGGAGGTGTCCGTGCCCTTCAGGCCACCATCCACATAGAACTCGACCTTGGTGACGCCCACATTGTCCGAGGCGGAGGCGGACAGGGTGATGGTGCCGCTGGTGCCGGACTCGGAAGCCGAGGCCGTCGGCGCGGTGGTGTCGCCGCCCGTGCTGTTGCTGACGGAGAAGCTGACGGTGGAGGAGGTACCGACATTGTTGGCGGCATCGTAGGCCTTGGCGACCAGGCTGTGGGTGCCGTTGCTCAGGTTCGCGCTGTTGTAGGTGAGGCTGTAGGGCGAGGTGGTGTCGGTGCCCACGAGGGCGCCGTCAATGTAGAACTCGACCTTCGTGACGCCCACATTGTCGGAGGCGGTGGCGGACAGGGTGATGGTGCCGCTGGTGCCGGACTCGGAAGCCGAGGCCGTCGGGGCGGTGGTGTCGCCGCCGCCGGTGGCCGCCGCGCCCACATTGATGCCGTGGTAGGCGTTCTGCACCGCCGCGACTTCGGCGGAGTTCGCGCCGTAGAGGTCCGTCGCCGCGTTGATGCAGGCCGTGCGGGCCGCCGCGTAGTTGGAGGAGGCGGTCAGGTAGGTCGTCAGGGCGCGGTACCAGATCTGCGTGGCCTTGTCGGGGCCGATGCCGGTCATGCCGTTGGGCAGGTAGGTCGTGGAGTAGTTGCCGGAGGTGGTGGCGCCCTGGCTCAGGAAGAAGAACATGCGGTTGTTCGGGCCGGAGCTGTAGTGCACATCCAGGCCGCCGAGGGAGGAGGACCAGGCGTCCTTGGAGCCGCCATCGAGGCTGGGCTTGTACATGTAGCGGAGGGGCGTGGAAGCGAGCTGCTCGCCCACCATCCAGCAGCCGTCCGTGTTGGCCACGGAGCTGGGGAGGGTTCCGCTGCTCTTGGAGTAGAGCTCCACCATGTTGCCGAGGATGTCGGAGTTGGACTCGTTGAGGCCGCCCGACTCGCCGGAGTAGTTGAGGCCGGCGCTGTTGGCGCAGACGCCGTGGCTCATTTCGTGGCCGGCCACATCGAGGGCGGTGAGCGTGGTGAAGCTGCTGCCATCGCCGTAGGTCATGCAGAAGCAGGTGTCGTCCCAGAACGCGTTGTCGTAGCTGTTGCTGTAGTGGACGCGGCTGTAGGTGGCGCGGTTGGCGTTGTCAATGCCATTGCGGCCCAGGATGTTCTTGTAGAAATCGTAGGTGACTTCGATGCCGAAGTGGGCGTCCGTCGCGGCGGTCTCGCCGTTGGCGGCGGTGGTGGAAGAACCCTCCACATAGTTCGCGCCATCGCCCCAGGTGTTGTCGGAGTCGGTGTAGAGCGTGCCCTGGCCGCTGGTGCCGTGGTTCAGGTTGTAGGTGCTGATGTGCATGGCGCGGAAGTTGTCCACCATCTGGTAGGTGGAGCCGGTGTTGTTCGTGTGGATCTGGCGCGAGCCGCTGTACTGGGTGTTGGCGGTGCCGGTGGCGTCCGTCGTGCGGAGGTTGTTCCACTTGGCCAGGATGGCGCCGGTGTGGGCGTCCACCATGTACTGCATCTGCTTCGTCTCGCCGACGCCGTTCTGGAGGTCGGTGGTGATGTGGTAGGCGAGCGTGTAGCGGAGGGCGGGCTCGAGATCATCGCCGCCACCGTTCTTGGCGTCGCGGAGGTTGAGGCCGTGACCCATGCCGGGGACGGGATAGACCACCAGCTCAGCAGAAGGCTGGGTGGCGAAAGCACCGGTGGGGGCGAGGTCGCGCACGGCCGTGGCGAGCGCTTCTTCCGAGGAGAGGCTCGGGGTGGTGTTCAGGTTGATGCCGCTGCGCAGCGCCGTGGTGGGGGCGAGCGCGCCGCCATCCGCGTCCGTGTGGGCGATCACTTCCGCGCCCCAGACCTTCACGCCGCGGTAGGTCTGAGCGAAGCGGGTGTGGGTCTGGCCGAAGCGGTCCGTAAGGACGCGACCGGGGGCGAAGCCGCCGTCGGCGTCCATCCCGAACTGGCCGCGGAGGCCCATCAGGCGGGCCTGGGCTTGGGTGGCCCGCAGGGATTCCTGAGCGTGGGCCTGGGCGAGGGAGGCAGGGGCCAGGGCTTGGAGGCCTCCGGCGGCGCAGAGGGGCGCGGCCACGAGGGCCGTCGCGAGAAGGGGGAGGTGAAGGCGGCGATTCGCCACGGTGTGCTCCTTGGTGAAACGACAGGTGGAGCCCAGCCGTGGGAAGCCCGCGGCGGGCTGACGGGGGTGGATTGTGTTAAGGATCGGAAAGGCTCTACCATCCTTTCGGCGAACCCCCGTGAGCCAAAGTTAAGTGTTGTTAAATATGTCTTAACATAAATATGCATCCGTTAAGTTTTGAAAAGGTGGAACATCGCGATGATTTCGGCTGATTCGGTGTATGAAGAATCAGTCATCCGGTCAGTTTGGACAGAATGCCAAAGGGCCGCCTCGCGGCGGCCCTTTGGGTGATGCGGGTGACGCTTGAGGACTACTTGACGCTCACATCGTCGAGGACGAAGGAGGTCTGGAGGCT
>CAZKIM010000181.1:0-2479 GCA_964552855.1 uncultured Solibacteraceae bacterium
GGCCGGTGCTGGAGGTGGGCGCGGCGACGAAGGACCAGGTCTGGCCCTTGTCCGTGGTCTTCAGCAGGCCGCGGGCGATGAGGCCGGTGCCGGTGTCCTCGTACTCGCCCCAGGCCTGAGTCGTGCTAGCGGGGGAGGTGGAGACGGTGATGCGGCCCGGCGTGGTGCTGGCCTGGTAGATGACGGTGGAGGCCGTCCAGGTGGCGCCCGCGTCGCTGGAATACCAGATGCCCTGATCGGTGCCTTCCGAAGTGGCGATGAGGTGGGTCCCGTCGAAGGCCTGGATCGTCCAGACCGCGCCCGCAGGGCTACCGGCGATCTTCGCGAAGGTGGCGCCGCCATCGGCGGAGCGGAACATACCGACATCTGTGCCCATGAGGATGGTGGTCGCGTCCAGCGGAAGCACCTGGTAGGTGCGCGAAGGGGTGCCGCCGTTGAGGGTGGCGGCCGTCCAGGTGGCGCCGCCATCGGTCGTCTTGTAGAGTCCCGTGCCCGCGGCGTCAAAGGCGTCGCCCAGTCCGAGGAAAAGGGTCAAATGGTCCACCGGGCTCATGGCGAGCGCGCCACAGGACACATTGCCGCCCGCGCCGCTGCTGACGGGCAGGCTGTCGGTGATGGGCGTCCAAGTCCAGGTGGCGGCGCTCGTCGTGTCGGCGTTGGTACTCTTCCAAACGCCCCCGCCGCTGGTGGCGAGGTAGACCGTCTTCCGGTCGGTGGGGTCCACGACGATGGAGACGGGACGGCCGCTATCAATGTCCCCGTTGAAATCGCTGTAGGGGTTCACCGTGCTCTTGGTGGGTCCCAGGTTCGTCCAGGCCGGGCCGGAGGAGACCTGCGCTCGGATGCGCTCGGGCGCGAGCGGGAAGCTGCTGGACCAGCGGGCGAACTCAGCCTGGGCGGCTTGGTTCTTGAACGCCAGGTATTGCGGCGTCGGAACGCCGAACCAGCTGTCATTCCAAGCCGCGCGGGTGCGCGGATCATCCGGGTCGAAGGACTGGGCGAGGACCGGCTGGACGGCGAGGCCCAGGATCAACGCGGAGAGCAGGTAGCGAGTCGAGCGACGCATCGAGGACTCCTCGGGGAGAGAGCTACGAATTTGGACTCAAAGAAACCGCGATTCCAATGATTTTTTGGAATGGGCCTACTGGGCCTGGAGGGTGCCGACGGTGATGGCGGTGCTGTGGACGCCGGTGCCGTCCAGGTAGGCGTCGAGGTTGGGCGTGGCGGTGCTGTTGTCCGTGAAGGTGACCGCGCCGGGCGCGACACTGCCATTGAGGGTCAGCGTCAGCTTGGCGAGGACGGTGGTGGAGCCAGGCGTGAGGGGGCTGCCGGTGCCCTTCTGGGACAGGGCGCCGCTCAGCACGGTGCCGCTGGTCTTCATGACGACGGCCTGGGGCGAACCAAGCGTGAAGCCGGAACCGTTGCTCATCGTCGTCGTCGTGGTGCCGCTCCAGCTCACCTTGCCGGTGTCGGCGCTGAAGCTGAAGGAGACGCCGGAGAGCGGCGTGCTGTTCGTGCAGACGAGATCCAGCACGAGCGTGCCGCCGCTGGAGGCGGGGTCCTTCACCAGCTGGAAGGCGCCGGTGGTGGGGTTGGTGTAGCTGAGGGAGGTGGCGTAGTTGGGGCCGGAGGAGCTGGACCCGCCGCCCCCGCCGCAGGCGGTGAGGAGCAGAAGGGCGGAGGCGCCGGCGAGGGAAGAGATCAATGCGCGCATGGTCGGCTCCGGATCAGAAGTTCGAAAGGAAGGCGGTGATGTCCGCGTCAACCACCGTGCCGCCGACACCCGCCAGATCGGTGGCGGGGGTGGAGGCCTTGCCGTAGGCTCCGGCCAGGGCGAGGAGGTCCCGCACATCCACCACGCCATCGCCGTTCACATCCAGGCTGCGCACATGGACGGTGATGGACTGGGTCTGGGAATGGTTGGCCTCCGCCGTGGCGGTGACCGTCACATCGGCGGGGGAGGTGGGCAGGGTCAGCACATTCTGAGTGGTGTTGTCCCCCGGTGTGGTGGCGGACCCGAAGGATCCGCTGGAGGCGGTCCAATCCACCAGGCCGACCGTGGCGTTGGCGGTGAAGGCGAGGGTGGTGGCCTTCTGGAGAAGGATCGTTTGCGTAGTGCTGGGCGTGATGCTGAGGGTGACAAGCGCCGGATCATAGACCGTCACTGTCGCGGTGCCCGTGGTGCTGTGGTCCGAGCCGGTGGCCGTCACGGTGAAGGTCTGGGTGGCGCCCGTGATGGTGGAGGGCGCGACATAGGTCGTGGGAGTCGAGCCATCGCCCGGGGTAGTGGCCGCGAGGAAGGTGCCGCCTGTAGCGGACCAGGTGACGGTGTTGGGCATCAGGGACGAAGTGGCGATGAAACCCGCGCGGGCGCCCTTGCTAACCGTGGTGGAGCTCGGTGAGATGGAGATGCTCGCGGTCCAGGCGTTCACCAGGGCATTCGCGTCCACGCTGCCGAGGCCGGTGGCGAGATCGTAGC
>CAZKIM010000182.1:0-2400 GCA_964552855.1 uncultured Solibacteraceae bacterium
CCCGACATCATGCAGGGCGTCATTGACCGCTTCAAGGCGAAGTTCCCCTATCTGGCGGATGTGAGCTTCATCCAGTACTGGCCAGGGCTCATTGACTGCACGCGCGACCTCATGCCCACCATCGTCCGCGAGCCCGAGCGGCCTTGGGTCCATTGGGTGCTGGGCTGCGTGGGTCTGCCCTGGGCCACCTTCTGCGGTGACTTCGCCGCACGCCACGCGTTCGAAAGCGAATGCCAGGACGACCACAAGTACTACCAGTACTTCGCCCACGCTCGAGGCTTCCTCGTCCCCACCTGGCTCGAATCGCTCATGGGCAAGCAGCTCGTCTTCAGCCTGAACAATGGGTGGGCGAAATACTTCCAGGTGGACAAGGGCAAGAAGGCCGCGATCTACAAGCCCGGCGAGTTTTGAAACGCGAAGAGGGCCCCTCGCGGGGCCCTCTTCGCCGTGGCGCCTCGCGCCTACTCGATGCTGATGGGGGCTTCGGTGGTGTAGTCGAGGGCGACGACCTGGCCCTCTTCCCAGCCGATGCGGTTCTCCTCGACCTCGCGGATCGAGACTTGGGACCAGAAAGAGGCGAGACGCGGCGCGTCCTGAGGGGCGCCGTGCTTGTCCACGGGGACGATGACCTCGACCTTGGGATAGGCGTTCTTCTGGAGCTGCTCGCAACGCTTGCCGGCGATCACGGCGAAGCGGTACTTGTTGCCGATCTCCTCCGGCACATGCACGATGGTGCGCTGGCTCATGAGCCCTCCCAGGACCCGTCAGGCTAGCACGGAAGTGCCCGGGATCCAAGAGAATCCGGCTAAGATGGCGGGTCCGGGAGGCCCCATGGAACGCGGCAGAGTCTGGCGCACGGCCTTCAAGACCAATCTGGGCCTGCTGGAACGGAACCTGGAGGGTCTCACGGATGAGCTTGCCGCCCGTCGGCCCGGCCCCGGCGCGAACAGCCCCGCCTGGCTCCTGGCCCATGTTTACGGGGCTCGCAAAGGGCTGCTGGCGCTCGTTGGAATGCCTCAGCCCCCCGAAGCGGATCTGGACCCCCGTGCGGGCCGGGGGGGAGATGGGAGCGCCCCCGAAGTTCCGTTCTCCGAACTGATGCGCCGCTTCCGTGCCACGGATCCGCTCATGAAAGAGGCCTTCCTGTCAGTGACGGATTGGGACAGGCCCGTGAAGAATCCTGGCCTTGGCTTCGACCAGCCATTCGAGGATGCCATCGCCTTCCTGTTCATGCACGAGAGCTACCACCTTGGGCAGCTCGGGCTTGCCCGCAAGCTGCTGGGCTTGCCGGGAGCGGTGGCGTGAAGCTCCTCCTCGGCATCCCCGGCGGCATCGCGGCCTACAAGGCGGCCGATCTGGCGCGCCTGTTGACTCGGGAAGGACACACGGTCCGGTGTGTGCTGACGGAGGCGGGCGCCCGGTTCATCACGCCCCTGACGCTGGCGAGCCTCACGGGCGAACCGGTCTTCGGCGCGAACCCGGATCTCCCGGAGTGGCGTCCCAGCCCCACGGTGGAGCACATCGAATTGGCGCGGTGGGCGGAGCTGGTGGCCATCGCGCCCGCCACCGCGGACCTGTTGGGCAAGACGGCGAACGGCCTCGCCAACGATCTTCTGAGCACGCTTCTGCTGGCGACGCGCGCGCCCATCCTTTGGGCTCCGGCCATGAACACGCAGATGTGGGCGCATCCGGCGGTGCAGGGGAATGTGACGAAGCTGAAGCATTTCGGCCACGCCTTCATCGAGCCCGCTGAGGGGCTGCTCGCCTGTGGCGAAGAGGGCTCGGGCAAACTCGCGGAGGTGGAAGCCATCGCCGAGGCCATCCGCGCCCTTGGCTCACCCAAGATGCCCGCGTTGATCGGCAAGACCATCCTGGTGACGGCGGGGCCAACCCGGGAAGATCTCGATCCGGTCCGCACCCTCACCAACCGCAGCAGCGGCAGCATGGGCATCGAGCTCGCCCGGGCGCTACGGAACGCGGGCGCGAAGGTGAAGCTGGTGCTCGGCGGCGATCTGCCCGCGCCGCACGGCGTCGAGACCATGCGCGTCCGGAGCGCCGACGAGATGCTCCGCGCCTGCCAGGCGTGGTGGCCCTCCTGCGATGGCGTCTTCGCCGCCGCGGCGGTGGCGGATCAGCGGCCCGAGCGCATGGCCGCCGAGAAGGTGAAGAAGGGCGAAGGGCCGGAGACCCTGACCCTGGTTCGGACCCCCGACATCCTCGCGACCCTGTCCGCCACCAAGCACCCCGGCCAGTGGCTCGTGGGCTTCGCCGCCGAAAGCGAGCGGCATCTGGATCACGCCGTGGCCAAGCTGGCGAAGAAGGGGCTGGACGCGGTCCTTGTGAACGATGTCCAGGCGGGTCGGGGTTTCGGCGCCGTGGCCAATACCCTCACGCCGGTCA
>CAZKIM010000183.1:0-2324 GCA_964552855.1 uncultured Solibacteraceae bacterium
CCGCCATCTACCCGATGCTCTTCGCGGCGGGCGGCGTGGCCTTCGAGCGGTTTCTCAACGGTCCGCGCTGGAAGCTGGGACGGCTCTGGCCCAAGGCCGCGCTCTGCGGCGTCATCGTCCTCCTCACCGCGCCCCTCGTGCCCGCGCTGCTGCCTTTCCTTCCGCCCGCGAAGCTCGCCGCCTACCAGGTCAAGCTCGGCCTCAAGCCCAAGAAGACCGAAACCCACTTTGAAAGCGTGCTGGACCAGCGCCTCGCCGACCAGATCGGCTGGCCCGAGATGGCCCAGGAAGTTTCAACCATCTACCATTCGCTCTCGCCCGACGAACAGGCGCGCACCGCCATCTACGCCGCCAACTACGGCGAAGCCGGCGCCATCAACCAGTTCGGCCCCGCCCTGGGCTTGCCCGAAGCCCTCTGCGCCCATCAGGCCCACTCCCTCTGGGGCACGCCCACCTTCGACGGCGACACCGTCATCGCCCTCGGCTGCAGCCGCGAAGGGCTCGAAAAGGAATTCCGCTCCGTCGAGCTCGCCGCCGAGCACCACAGCGACTGGGGCATGGCTGAAGAGAACGGCCCCATCTATCTCTGCCGTGGTGTGATAACGCCGTTGAAAGAGCTGTGGCCGAAGTTGAAGCATTGGGATTGAGCGCGCGTTAAGCGCTCGCGTGTTCCGGCCTAAACCTTCCATGTCATCATGAAGTTCGGACGACTATTAAAGGACTTCCATGAAGCTTTGTTTCTTTGCGCCTGCGCCCCTAGTGTTGCTGCTTGGCTGCGCCCACTTCAGACCTTCTCATCCGAGCGCAGGCCCTGCTGCTGCCACTGTAAACGGCCGACCGATCTCGAGAGCTGCGATCTCTGAACTCCAATCTCAGAATGAGCGCAACAAGGTGACCACCTTGGACGCCTACGACGAACTCGTCAAGGCAGAGCTATTCAGCCAGGAGGCGTCTCGTGACGGCGTAGACCAGGCCACAGAAGCTGAACTTGAGAATGAACGACGCTTCATCCTAGCGCGTGCTGCTCGCGAGCACTTTGTTGCCACGCAACAGGTTTCAGATGCCGAATTGAAACAAGCCTATGAGCAGCGGGCGGCTGACGATACGCTGGAAATCCACGCCTCGCATATCCTTGTCCGGAAGGAATCGGAGGCCGAAGACATCATTGCCCGCCTCAAGAAGGGGGAAGATTTCGGAAGACTTGCGATCACCCATTCCATTGACCCGTCCTCAGAAGGCAGGCACGGCGATATCGGATGGTTTAGGCCAAGGATGATGGTGAAAGAGTTCTCCACTGCCCTGCTCGCATTGAAGGACGGTGAGACTTCTGCGGTCCCCGTCCATAGCATATTCGGATGGCATGTCATCTGGCGCCAGGGCTCGCGAAAGGTGGATCCGCCGACATTCGATCAAGTAAAGGCTAACCTGCAGTTTGAAATCATCCAGGAACGATTAAAACGACACATTGAAGACCTTCAGAAAACTGCGAAGATCGTCAAATTATCTAACTGATTGGAGCGATCATCTCCTCAGCCCCCGCACATCTCCCGCGCTGAGGCGCTGAACGCCATCGTTCGTCGCGAGCTTCAGGCGGCCATCGGGTTCCCAGCCGAGACAGACGCCTTGGCCTTGGTCCCAGCGCAGAGCTTCGCCTTCGGCGGGCCAGTGGAAGGGGGCGGGGGGCGCGGCGGGGAGGTTGGCCCAGCGGTCCAGCAGGTCGAGGGCAAGGCGCGCGGGTTCGGGCGCGTCCATGCCGATGGAGGCGAGGGACGCGGCGGGCATGGCGCGGTCCGGCAGGTCGGGGGCTTCGGTGAGGTTGAGGCCGAGGCCGAGGATGAGCCGTCCCTGCGCGACTTCGCCGATGATGCCGCCGAGCTTGACGAGGCCGCCTTCCGTCTTCGCGACGAGGTCGTTGGGCCATTTGAGGCCGAGCGTGGTGCCACCCAACGCGGCGAGGACATGGCGCATGGCGTGCTGGAGGACGAGGCCCGGCGAAAGGTCCGAAGGCGGCAGCGCCGCGCTCATCCATAGGCCCGCGCCCGGCGCGCTTTCCCAGCGATTGCCTTGACGGCCACGGCCTTCGGTTTGCGTGTCGGCGATCACGCCGCAGAAACCCAGCTCCGGATGCCGCTTCAGGAACGCCTGGGTCGAATCAACGGTGGCGAGCCGGATGAGCGGCAAGCTCACGCCCGCTTCCTCGTCTCCGCGTGATTCCTGATCCACAGCGAGCGCAGGCCCTCCAGCGTGAGGTCCGGCTCGACCTTGCGGATGTGGCGCGTGTGCGGCGCGAGGACGCGCGCGAGGCCGCCGGTGGCGACGATGGC
>CAZKIM010000184.1:0-2313 GCA_964552855.1 uncultured Solibacteraceae bacterium
TGGCCCATGGAGCTGAGGCCCCAGAAGCCGTCAATGCCGAGGGTGCCGTACATGATCATGAAGATGCCCATGCATAGGCAGTAGAACGCGAAGCCGCCCAGCTTGGGCTTGCGCGTGAAGCGGTCCAGAAGGCCGATGGCGAAATAGCCCGAGATGGCGCTCACCACGATGCCGAGGAGGCAGGCCAGCAGCGGGCTCACGCCGCCCGCGGGGATGAGCAGATCCGGCGGCAGGGGCTTGTGCAGCAGGAGCGGCTTGAGCAGCTTGCCGCCTTCCACGACCGAGGCCGCGAAGATCGTCGGAATGCCGAGCAGGAAGCTGAAGCGCGTGGACGGCGCGAGGTCGAGACCGCTGAAGACGCCCACGGAAAGCGTCGAACCCGAGCGTGAAAGCCCGAAGCCGCCGCCGATGCCCTGGATCGCGCCGACCCAGGCGGCGTCCTTCCAGGTGGCCTGATCCAGATCGCGGCCTTGGCGCTTCTTGGCCTTCTCATTGGCGGTGAAGAGCATCCAGGCCGTGAGGAGAAGGCACAGCCCGAAGACCCACAGATGGTCCTTGGCGACTTCCTTCGTGCCGCGCGTGAGCAGGCCGAGGATGCCCGTGGGGATCATGGCGACGAGCAGCAGCCAGGCCAGCTTGCGGCCCTCCGCGCTGCGACCGACGATGCCGCGGCAGACTTCCGTGACCTCGCCCCGGAAATAGACGATGAGCGCCACCAGCGTGCCCGCGTGGAGCAGCATGTCGAAGGCCAGCGGCATGCTGCGGCCCATGAGCAGGTTCTCCGTGAGCGTCAAGTGCGCCGTGGAGGACACCGGCAGGAATTCCGTGAGCCCCTGGACCAGGCCGAGCAGGATGGCGTGCCAAAGATGCATGGGCTCCCCAAGCGCGAAAGGACCAGTGTCCCACGGCGAGACCCCATCCGCGCCTGTCAGCTTCTTATCTTCAACCGCAGATTGCGCAGATGACGCAGATGAGGGACCGAATCCTCAATCTGCGGTATCGGCGTAATCTGCGGTTGATGCTTCTTAGGTTTTTTTCGGTGCGGCTTGCTTCATCTGCTCCCAGTAGCGGTCCAGCGCATCCCGGCCCGCCTTCGTGATGGAAAGCGTCGTCAACGGCACCTTGCCGCGGTAGCCCTTGTGGATGGCCACATAGCCGCCTTCCTCCAACTTCACGAGATGGCTGCTGAGGTTGCCCTTCGTCAGCTTGGTGAGCGCTTCCACCATCTTGAATTCCGCCCACTCCACGCCCGATAGCACCGAGAGGATCGCCAGCCGCGCGGGTTCGTGGACGAGGCGGTCTAGGTCGAGGATGGCCTGGAGCCTTTCGGGCGCCTTACTCATCGGGCGTCCCCTGGTTGCGGATCTCCTTTGCAAGCCGCAAGAAATTGAAGTGCTGGACGAGGCCGATGGCCAATCCTCCGAAGAAGGCGAAGACACCGGCGAGGATGAAGACGGTTGCGATTCCATCTGCGTGTGGGGAGGAAGGGCCTAAGTTCGGAAAACCCCAGACGAATTCCAGCGCCCACCAGACGAGCAGCGCCCAGAGCAGACCCTCCTGGATTCCGCGAATGAAGTGGAGCGTGATCCAGGGCAGGAGGAAACAGGCGGTCAGACCGACATAGATCTGGACGGAGGTGGGGTCAGGAGTCGGGTGGGGCTTCACGGCGAGCCACCTCACTGGGTAGGTGATCGCCAACAGCCCGAGGGTGAAGGCGAGGAGCCGGTTGAATATCCGCTCACGGGCTGAGTTAGAGCTTTCCGCGAACCCGAGGGACTGGTAGACGCACTGGCGCAGCCATTCCTTCGTGAACAGCCATCCCGCGAGCAGGACCACGGCAATCAGCGCGAGGAGGCTCCGCTGATTCTCCCAGCACACCTGAATGTTGTTCCCGATCAACGGAGGCGCGAGCAGCAGGAGCATGACCACCACGCCTCCCAATGCCAGGCTCAGTCCAGGCAAGCTGCGGCCATAGCGGGCGTAGCGGCGGGAGAGTTGGGCGAGGCGGTCGGGTTCCATGGAGTCTCCGAATGAATAAGGACAAGTCTGTATTGAAAACTAGAATGTGTCAAGTCCAATGCCTCATGCTCCAATGCTTCCCATGCGCGCGCTGGATTTTCGTTCGGACACCGTCACCAAGCCTTCCCCGGAGATGCGGAAGGCCATGGCGGAGGCGGAGGTCGGGGACGATGTGCTCGAGCGCGATCCTACGATGCAGCGGCTCGAAGAGAAGGTCGCGGACCTGGTAGGCATGGAGGCGGCGCTGTGGACGCCTTCCGGCTGCATGGCGAACCTCATCGCGCTGATGCTGCA
>CAZKIM010000185.1:0-2308 GCA_964552855.1 uncultured Solibacteraceae bacterium
CCAGTCTAGCGGGTGAAGGCTTCGAGATCGCTGGGCGTGTCTATGTCGCCGCCCATCCAGGAGGGGCCGGGGAGTTCGCGGGCGGGCACGGCGTCCAGGAGCCCGCGCAGGCTGCGTACCTCGCTCCGCGCGAGCGCGGGGATCATCGCTTCAGGAAGAAACCCACCGAGGGGTTGGCGGTGGCCATCGCGCGTGACGAGGGCCCAGGCGTCGTCCACGCCTTCCGCTTCCGCGAGCCAGCCGGCGAAAGGTTTCACCGTCCAGCGCGGTTGATCGCAGGCGAGGATCCACCACCGCCGCGCGGGGGGTGGATTCGACGCGGCCCAGGTCCGCAACGCCATGGCGGGACCTTCGCGGGGATCGTCCAGGCGCGGCAAATCCGGAAACTCAGAAACCGGAGCGCCGAGGATCTGGACGGGGCCATCGGGAACCACGCACCGGAACACGCCCACGAGATGGCCGCCCCAAGTGCCGCCCTGCGGGTGCGGACGATCGTGTTTCGGGCCGCCCAAGCGCGCGCCCTTCCCGCCCGTGAGCAGGACGAGGCCGCAGCGCGGGATCACCGCGTTCACTTCGTTTCGCGGATCCAGGACCAGGCGGCGACCGAAGCGGGCATACCGATGGTGCCCGCGGCCAAGGCGACGACCTGCTCCAGCTCCTCCCGGGTGATGCCCGCGGCGAGGGCCTTGCGCGCGCTCGCGTGGACGGAACCTTCCCGCATCGCGCCGATGGAGACGGCCAGTTTCAGCAGCCGCTGGGTCTTCGCGTCCAGCGGTCCCTGCTGACCCGCTTCCGCCAGCGCGTCCCAGGCCTCGCCCAGCTTGGGGAACCGCGCGATGAAGTCGCGGTAGGTCTTCGGGGCTTCCGGCGCGTGGCTCATGGGGCGGGCTCCTTGGCGTGGCGTGCCCAAAGAGGATAATCCAGGCCCGCGAGTCGGTTGATGACGATGGCCTGCACCGTGAGCAGCGCCACCGCGATCTCGATCACCAAAAGGTTCTTGGGCTGGATGATGATGCCGAGCGAGATGATGAGCGTCGTCGCCCCGGCGGGAGGGTGCGCGGCCTTGAACAGGATCATGAGCGCGCCGGTGCAGGCGAGCGCGAGCGCCGCGGCCATCACCCGGGCGAGGTGGACTTCCGTGCCTGGGTGCCATTGGGCGTATTGGAGGCCCGTGGCCCAGAGCGCGCCATACCCGCAGACGATGCCGATGGCGTGCCCGTAGATCGTGTGCCGCGGGCTGGCCGAAGGCGCCTGGGGGCTGAAGAAGAAGAGGAAGGCGGTGGGGCCGAGCGAGGGAAAGATGAAGCTCGTCTTGAGCGCGAGCGCGGCCAGGCTCATGAGCGCGATGCTGATGAAGCCGTTCACGAACATGAAGGCCGCCCACACGGGTCGCTCGGGGAAATGCCCCAGCAGCCAGCTCAGGCGAAAGCGGTTCACGAGGCCCCGGGACACCTCGGGGTCGAAGAGGTCCAGCGTCTTCTTGCCCATGGGCTAGCTATCCAGATGCTTGGCGCGGAAGGCGAAGACCAGCGCCACGAGGGTGAGGATGAGCGACGCGGCGAAGGCCCCGGCGAGCAGGCTGCGGTTGCCGTCCAACACGCTGCCAAGCACGGTCTCGAAGAGGTAGACCTGGATGACGAGGATGAGCAGGCCCAGGCCCAGCGCGAAGCTGGTCATGGCGGTGCGGGGGGCTCTCGGTCGCATCAGGCCTCCTTCCCTTCACCCGATGACTCGCCGGGTTTCGGCAGATCGCCCACGGCCCAGAGCGTGCCATCCGTCTTCACCTCCAGCGCGACGCCGGAAAGGGGTCGGGTCGGCGGTCCCTGTACGGGAAAGCCATGGCCGCACTCGAAGTAGCCGTTGTGGCAGGGGCATTCCAGCTGGTCGCCCTTGAAGCGCACCGCGCAGCCGAGGTGCGTGCAGGTCTGGCGGTAGGCCTTGAGGTCGCCTTCCGTCGTGCGGAGGAGGATGCAGCGGTCATCCCGGTCGCGGAAGGTGAACAGCTTCGATTGGCCCGGCGCGAGGTCGGACGCGAGCCCGAGGCTCACGGCCTCTTCCGTCATCCCATGGGGATCGGGCGCGCCCTCCAGCGGCTTCTTGCGCCCCCACAAGTAGCCGATGCCGGCGGTGAAGCCCGCGCTCACCAATGCGAGGAAGCGCGTGAACTCCCGGCGGCTGATGAAGCTCTCATCCGCCAAATCCACGGGGAAGGCTTTGCGCCACTTGGCCATCAGAACCCCCCCGCGATGAGCAGCGCGGCATCCAGGTGCAGCGGAACTTCGTTGTCGGGCACCATCACGGCGTTGCG
>CAZKIM010000186.1:0-2265 GCA_964552855.1 uncultured Solibacteraceae bacterium
TATCGGGATGGTGGCTCGTTCATGCTGGATGACTCCTGGGGCCTGCCTGGAAGCTGGGCGAGCACCGTTCTCGTGGACCGTGAAGGCAGCCTATGGGTGGGCAGCGAAGGCGTTCATCGCATCCTGGGTCGGCTCCATTGGACGGCCGCGACGCGGCGGCAGGGACTCCCCAGCGACACGCTCTGGTCCATCGCGCGGACGAAAGACGGGCGCATCTTCGCGGGAACTCAAGGCGGGCTCTCCGTGGGTTCCGCCTCGGGATGGAAGTCGGTCCCTGAGATCGGGGGTCAGCCGGTAAGCGCCATTCTCGCCGACGCGGATGGGAGCCTCTGGGTTTCGGCCAATGCTCCCGGCAGCGACCGGGCGGGCTTGTACCGCCTTCGCGGAACTGGCGGCGCGTGGGTCGCGCTTCCGGGCGCGGAGTCCGCCGATTCGATCCAAAGCCTCTCCCAGGCCAAGGACGGCACGGTCTGGGTGGCCTCCACCGCCGCGGATGTGTGGCGGATCCCTCCCGAGGGCCCGCCCCAGGCGGTTCGGATCCCGGGACTGCGCGGGCGCCCGGGGATCACGACGATCCTGGCCCGCAAGGGCGCGGTCTTCCTCGCTTCGGATCAGGGGCTCTGCATCTACGATGGAACCGCCTGGCGCATCCTCGGCGCGAAGGAAGGTCTGAAGAGCGCGAACATCCAGGCCCTCGCCATGACGGAGGGCGGAGAGCTTTGGGTTTCCTACGCGGACACCCATGGCCTGACCATTCTCCAGAAGGAGGGAAACCTCTGGGCCGTGCGCGCTCAAGTGACGGTGCCCGCGCTCATCGAGGACAGTGTCGTCTCCATGGCCTTCGATCCCAGCGGCGCGTTGTGGCTGGGAACGGGACGCGGCGTGAAGCGCTGGGACGGCCAGACCTGCCAGCGCTTCGGGCGCGGCGAAGGCCTGCCGGGTGAGGATGCCGATGGCAACGCGATCTGGGTGGACCCCGATGGCCTCTGGTTCGGCATGAGCAACGGACTCGCGCGGTTCGACGCGCGGGAAGGCATCCCCACCATCGCGCCGCCTTCGGCTCATCTCATGCGGGCCCTGGATGGCGGAGGGCACGCCTTGTCGGGCGACAGTGACACGGTGAAGGTCCCCTACGCCTATCGGACGATGGATTTTGACTACGCCGTGCCCAGCTACCTGAATGAAGGGGCCGTCAAACTCCAGGTCCGCCTGCTCGGCTTCGAGAACGAGTGGCGGGACACCAAACTCCGGGAGGCGCGCTACACCGCCCTTCCGCCGGGCGAGTACCGCTTCGAAGTCCGCGCGGCGCTTGGCGCCGGGGTGTTTGGCAATCCCGACAGTCTGGCCTTCCGCATCCTCGCGCCGTGGTGGCGCTCGTGGTGGTTCTACGGCCTCTGCCTGATCCTCGGGGTGATCCTCGTGCTGGCTTCCGTGCGGTGGCGCACCGCCGTGCTGGAAAAGCACAACCGGGATCTGGAGGCCCTCATCCGCGCGCGCACCCTTGACCTGGAGCGGGCCAACGAGCAGCTTCAGGAAGCCAGCATGCTGGATGCCCTCACCGGCCTGAGGAATCGCCGCTACCTCGGCATGAACCTGCCCGAAGAAGAGGGCCGCGTCCTGCGCGCCTTCCGCACGCTCCAAGCTTCCGGCAAGGCTCCCAGCGGGGAGGACCTGGTGTTCCTCCTGGTGGATCTGGACCATTTCAAGGCGGTGAACGACACCCACGGTCACGCGGTCGGGGACACCGTGCTCAAGCTCGCGTCGGAAGCGATCCGCGCCGCCACCCGCGAGACGGACACCGTGGCCCGCTGGGGCGGCGAGGAGTTCCTCATCATCGCGCGGCGCGCGGATCGCAAGACGGCGGATGTCATCGCGCGCAAGGTGCTGGATGAGGTCCGTCATCGGACCTTCCCGTACGGCGATGGTCAGGAACTCCGCCTCACCTGCTCCGTCGGCTACAGCGCCTTCCCCGTGTTGCTCGACGATCCCGGAGCCTTCGGGTGGGAGGACGCGGTGGAACTCGCCGATCAGTGCCTCTACGCCGCCAAGCGCTCCGGCCGCGATGCCTTCGTGGGCGTCTACTTGGAAGAGCCCGGATCCGGGGACCACATCAAGCCTCGCCTCCTCCATGAACTGCCCGAGTTGCTGCAGGAAGGCGCGCTGACCCTCCGCACCTCCTTCCCCGAAGGCCAGCCCCTCGACTGGAAACGCGGCCACTGATGATGGACCCGCGCCCCGAGCCCACCGCCTGCATCCATGTGTGCG
>CAZKIM010000187.1:0-2253 GCA_964552855.1 uncultured Solibacteraceae bacterium
AGCAGCAGCACGGCGCCGATGAGGAGCAGTTCGCCGAATCCGAGATTGCCCATGGGGGACTCCAGTCGTGTGAAGGGATGGTCAGGCTGGCGGCCGCGCCATCACTCCATTCTAGGAGAGGGCGGAAGGACCGCGCGGGTTGAGTTTCACAGCACCGGCCGACGCCCGATGCTGTGGTAGGTCCAGCCGGTCTTGGCCATGGCCTCGGGGCGGAAGAGGTTGCGGCCATCGAAGAGCACCTTGGCCTTCATCGCCTTGGCGAGCGCTTCCAGATCCGCGGCCTTGTACTGGGACCACTCCGTGGCGATGAACAGCGCATCCGCGCCCTTCGCGGCTTCCATCGGGTCCGTGGCGTAGCTCACGCGGTCGCCGATCTTGGCCTTCACGGGCGGCATGGCTTCAAAGTCGTGGACGACCACTTCCGCGCCCAGCGCGATCAGGCCGTCAATGAGTTCGAGGGCCATGCTTTCGCGGATGTCATCCGTGTTGGCCTTGAAGGCTAGGCCCCAGAGGGCGAGGCGCTTGCCCTTGAGCGGCGCCGGGTCGCCCGCCACCACGCCGTAGTGGGCTTTCACCTTCCGCAGCAGCACCTGCTTCTGTTGGCGGTTGGCTTCCACCGTGGCGGCGAGGGTGAGCAAGGGCTCGCCGTGCTCGCGGCCCGTGCGGAGCAGGGCCTGGAGATCCTTGGGGAAACAGGAGCCGCCGAAGCCTGGGCCGGGATTGAGGAAGGCCGGGCCGATCCGGTGATCGGCGCCGATGGCGACCTTCACATGGTCAATGTCCGCGCCGACGCCTTCCGCCAGTCGGGCCATCTCGTTGATGAAACTGATGCGCAGCGCCAGCATGGCGTTGGCCGCGTACTTGGTCATCTCCGCGCTGGCCGGATCCATGCGGAACCACTTGCCCTTGGAGGCTTCCAGGAAGGGCGCGTAGAGCGCCTTCATCACCGCTTCGGCGTGATTCGTCTGGCAGCCGACGACGACGCGATCAGGCCTCAGGAAATCCTCGATGGCGCTGCCTTCGCGGAGGAATTCGGGGTTCGAGACCACCTCGAAGGCGCGGTCGGTCCCCGCTTTTTGGAGAGAAGCCGCGATGGCGGCGTGCACCCGCGCCGCCGTGCCCACGGGCACCGTGCTCTTGTCCACGACGATGAGCGGCTTCGCGTCCTTGGGACGCAGCGCCATGGCCTCGCCGATCTGGGATGCGACTGCGAGCACGAACTTCAGGTCCGCGCTGCCGTCCTCGCTCTGGGGCGTGCCCACACAGATGAAGGCCGCGTCCGCGTTCGCGATGCCGTCCTTCAGATCCGTGGAGAAGGTGAGGTTGCCGGCTTCGAGATGTTTCTTGAACAGGTCTTCGAGGCCCGGCTCGAAGATGGGGCATTCGCCCTTCTGGAGCCGGGTGACTTTGGCGGCGTCCACATCCACGCCCAGGATCCAGTTGCCGCCTTCGGCGAAGCAGGCCGCGGCCACGAGACCCACATAGCCCGAGCCGATGACGAGAACCTTCACGGGGAGCCTCCTCGGAACGCTCCAGTGTAGCGCGGACAGGCCGGAATCCTAGCTATGATGGGGCTTCGATGGATGGAGGGCCCATGGTCCCGTTGGCGCTGCTGGATGGCGGCATTGATCTCAAGCAGGTGGTGATGCACGCCTCGCCCGTGGCGAAGGCCGTGATCCTCATCCTGTTGGTGTTCTCCATCGGCTCCTGGGTGGTGATCGTCCGCAAATGGGCGCTGTACCTGCGCAGCCGCCGGGTCTCCGCGACCTTCCGTTCCCTCTTCAAGAAGTCCAGCAACTGGCAGGATCTCAAGCAGCAGGCGGACCACTACAAGGTGAGCCCGCTGGTGGGGCTCTTCCTCGCGGGCTACAACGAGCTGACCTACCAGCTCAAGGTGGGGCAGGAAGGACGCATGCAGATGCGCCGCATGGAGGCACTGGAGCGCTCGCTGCAGCGGGCTTCCGTGGTGGAGATGGGCCGCCTGGAGCGCAGCCTCGGCCTGCTCGCCACCGTCGCGGCGGTGAGCCCCTTCGTTGGTCTCTTCGGCACGGTGTGGGGCATCATTGACGCCTTCCAGAGCATCGGCGCGGTGGGCAACGCGAGCCTCGCCACCGTCGCGCCGGGCATCGCCGACGCGCTCATCGCCACGGCCCTCGGCCTCGTGGCCGCCATCCCCGCCCTCATGGCCTACAACTACTACCAGGGCCAGATGAAGCAATGGCAGGCGGAGCTGGACGACTACGCGCTGGAGTT
>CAZKIM010000188.1:0-2131 GCA_964552855.1 uncultured Solibacteraceae bacterium
TCTGCCTCATCCTCGTCGTGATCCTCGCGGTGCCCGTGGTGGATGGCTGGATCCACGGCGGCGCGGTGCTGGGCCATCTGGATCACCTGCTTCGCATCCTCACCGTCGGTGCCTGCGGTCTTGGCGGGCCGGGCAAGTGGGGGCTCGGCAAGGGCTGATTTTCGGGCTGCAGGTTGTCGGGCTTCGGGCGTCGAGTCCTTGCGCACAGGTCCGTGCAATGAGGGTTCGACCCTTCTCGCATTGAGGCCCGAAGCCTGACGCCTGACCACCCGAAGCCTGCCCGTGGCTTGCCCGGGCGCGGAGACGCGCCTAGGCTGGGCGCAGCGTTCAGCGACAAGGAGGTTGCATGTCCCTCAGCAAGCGACTGGCTGCCGAAGGTCTGGGCACGCTCTGGCTCGTCCTCGGCGGGTGCGGCGCCGCGGTGTTAGACGCGGCCTTCCCGGGCCTCGGCATCGGCTTCACCGGCGTGGCCTTGGCCTTCGGCCTCACGGTGCTCACGGGCGTCTACGCCCTCGGCCCCATCAGCGGCGGGCACTTCAACCCGGCCGTCACCTTCGGCCTCGCGGTGGGCAAGCGCCATCCCTGGGGCGAAGTGCTGCCCTATTGGATCGCCCAGGTGGTCGGCGCCGTGGTGGCGGCGGGCATCCTCTTCATCATCGCCTCCGGCAAGGCGGGCTTCGATGTCCACGCGGGCTTCGCGTCCAACGGCTACGGCGAGCACAGCCCCGGCGGCTACGCGATGGGCGCGGCCTTCGTCTGCGAAGTGGTGATGACGGCCTTCTTCCTCATCGTCATCCTGGGCGCCACGGCCAAGCGCGCCCCGGCTGGCTTCGCGGGGCTGGCCATCGGCCTCTGCCTCACGCTCATCCACCTCATCAGCATCCCCGTCACGAACACGAGCGTGAACCCGGCCCGTTCGCTCGGGCCCGCGCTCTTCGCGGGCGGATGGGCGATCAAGCAGGTGTGGTTCTTCTGGGTGGCGCCGTTGATCGGTGGCGCGCTCGGCGGGTGGGTCCACTCGGCGCTGCTGGGCGACGAGTGAGGATTCAGCTAAGCGGCGCGGCTCCAGCCGCGCCGCTTAGCTGATGATCTCCACATCCTTCGGTTTCCTAGGTTCCGCGATCCAGGCGACGAGGACGCTGATGAAGTAGAGGCCGAGCAGCACGGCGCTGAAGAAGATGGTCGTCACGACCACATCGCCCGGCGTCATGAAGGCCGACACGAAGACGATGATCACCGTCGCGTGGCGCCAGTATTTGAGCATCCACCGCGCCGTCACGAGTCGGAACCGCGCGAGGAAGTAGAACAGCACGGGCAGCTCGAACATGACGCCGGTCATGATCGTCGTGCCAAGGAAAAGATCCAGGTACTCCTCGATGTGCAGGTTCGCGCGCAGCCCCGCCTGGGCGGCTTCCTGGAAGAGGATGTCGCCCAGGAACTTGAAGGCCTGGTAGTACGCGAAGACGACGCCAAGCAGGAAGCAGGCGCTCGTGATGAAGACGAAGGGCAGCACCATCCGCCGTTCCTTGGGGAGCAGGCCGGGGCGGATGAAGGCCCAGAGCTGGTAGAACACCACCGGCGCGGCGAGGAACACCGCCGCCCAGAAGCTCAGGCGCATCAAGCTGAAGAAAGGCTCGGTGAGGCTCGTGAAGGCCCAAGGTTGCAGGCTGGCGATGGGCTGGTGTGTCTGCCGCGCCATGGCCTCCAAGAAGGGCTGCTGGGCGATGGCCCAGAGCTTGAAGCGCATGGGCGCGATGGGCGCGTGATGGAAGAGGAATTCCGGGATGCCGAAGGGATAGCCGTAGGTGAAGCCGAAGGCCACCACCACCGCGAGGATGATGCGGAAGAGCCGCACCCGCAGCTCCTGCAGGTGCTCCCAGAAGCTCATGTGGCTGGGGGCGTTCTCCGGCTCGCTCATCGCGCGGTGCGGGCCTCGCCTACTTCTTGTCCGCGCTCTTGTCGGCGGTGACCTCGTCCTTTACGGAGTCCGTCAATTCCTTGCTGGCCTTCTTGAACTCCTGGATGCCTTTGCCCAGACTCTTGCCGAGCTCCGGCAGGCGCGAAGGCCCGAAGAACAGCAGCAGCACGGCGCCGATGAGGAGCAGTTCGCCGAATCCGAGATTGCCCATGG
>CAZKIM010000189.1:0-2086 GCA_964552855.1 uncultured Solibacteraceae bacterium
GCGGCCGCGAGGGCCAGGGGGGCGAGCACGAGAAGCAGGCGCTTCATGGGGTTCTCCTGTGAGGGCCGCCCGTCATGGGGCGACAGCTTTCCTACGGAGCAACCCTAGTCCCGGTTGAGCCCAGGAATGTCGCAGGATCGTCACGCTCCGCATGAAGACGCGGCAAGGTGGCGTCCTGGCAGGAGTTCCAAGGAAGAAAACAAGGAGCACAGAGGGCACAGAGAAGGGCATGAGGACACAGAGGGTTTTTCTCTGTGCCCTCTGTGAACCCTCTGTGCCCTCTGCGTCCCTTTCTTTTGTCCAAACAAAAGAGGCGCCCGAACAGGCGCCTCTTCATCAGGAATGCTTCGATTCTTACTCGGCGTCCTTGCGCTCGCGGAGGCGGCCGGACTTGCCCAGCTTCTCGCGGAGGAAGTAGAGCTTGGCGCGGCGCACGCGGCCGTGGCGGACGACCTCGAGCTTGTCAATGGTGGGCGTGTGCAAAGGGAAGATGCGCTCCACGCCGACGCCGCTCGCGATCTTGCGGACGGTGAACGACGCGCGGATGCCGCCGCCCTTCAGGGCGATGACCGTGCCCTGGAAGAGCTGGATGCGCTCCTTCTCGCCTTCCTTCACCTTCACATGCACCTTGACGGTGTCGCCGGGCGCGAGCTTGGGGAGGTCCTTGCGGAGCAGGCCGGACTCGACCTTCTCAAAGATGATGTCGCTCATGTGAGTCTCCTGAAGGCCAGCGGTCCACAAGCGGACATGGCTCGAAGGCCCCGGAGGGGCGGAACTGACAAGTCTACCGGAAAGCGGGGGAAGGGGAAGGCTTAAACGGTGCCGACCCAGCCCTTCCAGCCCTTGGGTTTGGGCCGATCCCAATCCCCGGGATGCTCCACCTGCCAGGCGGCCCATTGATCGGCTTTGGGCAGGGTGGGGATCTGGTCTTTGAGGTAGTCCATCCAAAGATCCGGCCTCAGCCGTTTCGTTCGCGCCATGGCTTCGCGGAGGCGCCAGAGGCGGATGGCTTCGTGGTCGCCGGAGGTGAGGACGGCGGGGACTTCGCGACCTTCCCACACTTCGGGGCGGGTGTAGTGGGGGTGGTCCAGGAGGCCGGTGGCGAAGCTGTCTTCTTCGGCCGACGCTTCGTTGCCGAGGACGCCGGGGAGGAGGCGGCAGACGGCATCCATCAGGCAGAGCGCGGGCAGTTCGGCGCCGGAGAGCACGGCTTCGCCGACGCTGAATTCCTGGTCCACGAGGGTGTCCACGGCGCGCTGGTCCAGGCCTTCGTAGCGCGTGCAGATGAGGATCACCTGATCCAGGCTCGCGAGTTCCTTCGCATCCGCGTGGCGGAAGGGTGGTGCGGCGGGGCTGAAGTGGAGGATGCGGGTCGTGGGTGCGCGGGGGATGGAGGTGAGCGCGTCCCGCAGCACATCGGGTCGCAGCACCATGCCGGGGCCGCCGCCGAAGGGACTGGCGTCCACGCGGCCCGTCGCGTTGCCGGCGAAGGGCCGGTAATCGTGGGTGTGGAGCCGGTGGCCGAGATCACGAAACGCCCGGCCCGTCACGCCGAGGCGCGCGACCTCGAAGAATTCCGGGAAAAGGGTGAGGGCGTCGAAGCGCATGTTTCAAACATAGGGGCATTGCGGTGGGCCAGGAAGAAAAGCCTCACCCCGAAGACGCGAAGGCACGCAGGGCGTGCTGAACTCCTTCGTGCCTTCGTGCCTTCGTGCCTTCGTGGTTCATTCCCATTTTGATGGCGCTCACTCGAAGAGGTGCCGCAGATGCAACGCGGCGCGGAGGCCCCTCAGCACGAGATCGAAGGAGACGGTGAAGTAGACGGTGGTCGCCAGGGATCCGGCGAAGCCGATCCAGGCGGCGAAGGGCCAGTCCTCCAGCAGGGCGAGGCCCATGAAGAGCAGCGCCGCGCCGGGCAGCAGGTTAGAGAAGGGCAGGAGCAGCGGCAGCGCCAGGAGCAGCGCCGTCCAGGTGATGAGCAGGCCCAAGGCCCGGCGCGGCACGGGGCGGCGCTCGCCGCGCTGGGGCGAGAGCCGTTCGAGGAAGCGCGCGGCCTTGGCGAGGATCGCCTTGAGGCGGCCCGGAT
>CAZKIM010000190.1:0-2074 GCA_964552855.1 uncultured Solibacteraceae bacterium
GGCCGAGCTCCGAAAGCAACTTGCCCTGCATCGGCGCCAGCAGCGCGTCCAGCGCCGCCTCCAGGTCGCGGAAATCCACCACCACATCCATGGCGTCGAGGCCGGTTCGACCCGCCACCACTTCCACGAGGTAGTCGTGGCCCTCCCAGGCCCCGTCTGCCCGGCGGAACACCACCGACAGCGGCCGCTCCACCGCGGCTTCGAATAGGAAGGGGTTGGAGGGCATGGTCATGGCTTCGTGGTGCTGGATGAATGGGCCCCCTTCATCCAGAGGTCCCAGTCGGTCTTGTCGGTAGCATAGGTCGTTCCCTCGGACTCGAACCAAATGTATGGACCGGCCTCTCCGACCTTGTGTCCCTTGGCGAATATTGAACGGCGGAGAAAGTTCCCGTATCCCTCGGTTGCCTGGTCTTCTTTGTTTTCAGCCTGGTCCTGATCATTGGTGAGATCGTCAATGAACATCGCGATCGGCTTGTCCGGCGCGTAGACATTCCACCCGAAATTGTCTGTTCCTTCTGTGGCGATGGCGAAATCAGTCGGCTTGTCTGGCAGGATCCGGAAACCGGGCACGGGCCAAGTATTGAGGTCGGCGAAGTCGCTGACATGCGTTGATTCGCGATCGGACCAGATCAGGGCGTCCGTACCTGTGCCCGTCCGACCTTCAGCGGTTGATGCATCAAGCACCGGAGAGTTCGGGAAACCCCGGATCACGACCAAGCTGTACGCGTCTTCGCTTGGAGGCTGGGCTTTCTTCATCAACGCGAGTGCTGTGAATGTCAAAGACTTCGGTGTTCTAAACAGCAACACACGGTCGTTCCGGAAAGCCAGGTTCTCAAGGGGAGGAGATGGGAGGTCCTCGTCATTCTCCCCGCGCAGCCCTGGCCACCCCGCGAGACCTCGGGCCATGGCTTGGAGGTGAATCTGGTCGAGGGCTTGGGGAAGCTGCTTCAGGAGCGGCGCGAGCGCCGCAGGCAACGGCGTCGCCGGGGCGTTCGAGGCCGGTGCGGCGGCCTGGGAGACCGCGATGCGCGAGGGCTTCGGTTTATGTCGGCATCCCGCGAGTAGCAGCAGCGCGGCGGAGACAGCCAGAATTCGAGTTGAAACGGACATGTCCCCAGTCTGCCATCGCCCGGCTACACTGGGGGGTCTGCTTGGAGATGGTATGCGGGACTTCTCGACGCAAAGCGCACGCCCCGGCGTGGAGCGTGAGGAACTGGATTTCGATGTGCTCTTCGTGGGCGCGGGCCCCTCGAGCCTGGCGGGGCTCTGGCGCCTGCTGGACCACATCGAGGCCCACAACGCGCGGCCCGGCGTGAAGAAGCTCGAAGGCCTCACGGTGGGCCTCATCGAGAAGGGCGACGAGATCGGCGACCACGCCTTCTCCGGCGCCGTGCTGGATCCCATCTTCCTCAAGGACCTCTGCCCCGATTTCATGGCCCAGGGCTTCCCGTCCGAGGGCGAAGTGACGAAGGAAGAAGTGTGGGCCTTCTCGGACCGCGGAGGCTTCCAGTTCCCCGTGCCGCCGCCCTTCCTCCAGAACCACGGCAACCACATCGTCAGCCTTTCGAAGATGGTCCGCTGGATGGCGGAGAAGATCGAAGCGCGCGGCGTGGACGGTGTGGATGTCATGCTCCTGCCGGGTTTCGCGGGCATCAGCGTGCTGTGGGAAGACCAGCCGGACGGCACCAAGAAAGTTGTGGGCGTGCAGACCGCCGACAAGGGCGTGAACGCCGACGGCACGAAGCGCTCCAACTTCGAGCCGGGCAACCTGCTCAAAGCGAAGGTGACGGTCTTCGGCGAAGGCCCCCGCGGCCATCTCGCCCGCGAGTTGGAATCCGAATTGAAGCTCCAGGCCACCGCGATGAACCCGCAGGCTTACGAGATGGGCGTCAAGGAAGTGTGGGAAGTGCCGGAGGGCAACATCGAGCCGGGCTTCGTCATCCACACCACCGGCTGGCCCCAGGCCGAAGGCGAGAGCGGCGGCTCGTGGGTCTATTCGATGGGCGGCAAGCAGGTGAGCATCGGCTATGTGGTGAGCCTCGACACGAAGGATCCCTTCGTGGACGCGCACCTC
>CAZKIM010000191.1:0-2058 GCA_964552855.1 uncultured Solibacteraceae bacterium
TCGAAATCAAGCGTGGGGCAACTCACCGGGGGTTCGAATCCCTCTCTCTCCGCCAAAGCGGGCCGCGCAAGCGGCCCTTTGCTTTGACGGAGAGAGGGGGATGAGAATCGCCAAAGGCGAGGCCCTGAGAGCTGATGTGGGTCGTCGTAGACAGCGCGGTGCGCTGTCGCAGGCGGGGCCCCACACAGCACTTCGGGTCCGCCATTGGCGCGGCCGGAAGGGACGCCCGCAGGGTGGCCCTGGAGGGAATCCCGATCCCCGCAAAAGACAGCCTTTGGATGGAGAGAGGGGAATTCGAATCGCCGAAAACGAATTTCTCGAAGCCGGAGTCGAACCTACTTCTCCTGCTTGAAGGCGGGGTTGGAACCCAAGGTTCCAAGTTGGGTGCGGACAATCTCCGGCTGGGATGGATCCTTCCCCCAGTAGGCGATCCAATCCGCCACTTGGGGATCCTCTCTCTGGAAGGAGGAGAGCGACCAACCTGCGGTCCGGTAAGCCAATCCTCTCGCGACCTTCGCGTTCAACCCGGCGGCGCCCGCTTTGGTCTTCAGGAGGTTGTTCAGATCAGGAAGGAAGGGTGCGAAGGCGAGTTGGGACACGAGTCCCTTGAGATACTTCGAGTCGCCGGTCGCCATCCATCCTCCCCAACATTGATCCATGGGGACGCCCAAACCCATCGCCCGTTGGGGGTCCACCGGATCTTCAAAGGCGAATAGCTCCGGTGGATCCGCAAGGGGCACCGCGCCTTGAAGCGACTTCTGAACATCCGCCGAAAGGGAGCTGGAGGCGGCAGAAACATCCGAGCCGCCAAGCTTCAACATCATCAAGAAGGCCCATTGATCCACTGGTTCGAGAGTGCCCAGGCTGGTGAGTTCAGCATCCCGCGCCGCTGGTTGTGAGCGGAAGGCGGCCGCAAAGAATCCGTACACCGAATGAGAATCCAGCGCTTTCTGCCGCACGGCGGACTTCAACATTGGGAGCAGCCTCCCTGGTTCAGGCCGTTCGTGAAATCCCTTCATGAACGCATTCAGGTCTGGGGTCGCAGGCTGAGAGTCGGACCACCACGCAGACCAGGGACGAATCCTGAGGGTGATCGGCTTCAAAACCGGAGCCGGACCAACCCCTCCCTTCAGATCGAGCGTGATCGTGGCCACAACCTCCTTCACTACCGATGGCGCTTCCCAGGGAAGTTCAAAGTCCATGAGCGAGACAAGGCTTGTGGCCTGATCCAACTCCGTCTCCGTCGGCCCGGAGATGCCACCTGCCTTGAGAACGGAGAGGACCATGTCCGCGCCTTCCGCCTTGATGTGACGGATAGGAGCGGCCTTGGGCGTGAGGGTGACGGAGCCAGACGGCAGCGTGATCGTGACCTGGAGGGAACGACCCTCCAAAAGGTGATCCCGGCCTTCGCCTTTTGCGATCACGCCAAGACCGATGCGCTGTCCAGGCGCGAGCGCGTCAAGAAAGCCCGGAGCATTCACCGACCCCGAGGGTGGAATCCGATTGGTCCAGCCTCCCGGAACGACCCACACCTGATCCGAGACCGCCCCTGGCTCCTTCGGTCCCTTTTGAACGACCACTTGGGCCTGCATCGCGATGGAAACACATAGAGCGATGAACGAAATGGTTCCAAGGCGAGCTGGCATAGGTCCTCAGCGTGGTTGGCAGAAATGCACCAGGAGAGGGTAAGGCAAAGTGATCACCCCTCAAACCGCCACGCCACGAACCGGCTCTTCTTCTGCCCTTGGGCCATCTCCACGGTGCGGATGTCCTTCGCGTTCGCTTGCCGCAGGGCGCGGTGGACGGCGGGGAGGTTCGTGGACTTGGAGACGAGGCTCGTGAACCAGCGGCTGGTTTCCGGATGCCGCGCGCTGTCCTCGATGAGACGGCGGATGAAGGCGACCTCTCCGCCTTCGCACCAAAGCTCCGCGCCGCGCCCGCCGAAGTTCCGGCGGCCCGCTTTGCCCAACTTGCGCCATTTGTCCTGGGCGGAGGCCCGCGCCTCGGCGGCGGAGCTGAAGAAGGGCGGATTGCACATCACGAGATCGAAGCGTTCGC
>CAZKIM010000192.1:0-2005 GCA_964552855.1 uncultured Solibacteraceae bacterium
ACCACGCGAGATTGCCCAGCGCCAGAAAGACCGTGAGGACACGCATCATGCGGTCAGGGAAAGTGGGCTTCAGGTCGTTGGTCGCCATCGCTCACCCCTTCATCGGGATGTGCAGTCCGATCTTCTCGGCGTGCTCTCGCGCTTCGTCGTAACCCGCGTCAGCGTGGCGGAAGACGCCCATGGCGGGGTCGTTCCAGAGCACGCGGGCGAGGCAGCGCTCGGCGCGCTCGGTGCCATCGGCCACGATGACGACGCCGCTGTGCTGGCTGTAGCCCATGCCCACGCCGCCGCCGTGATGGAAGCTGACCCAGCTTGCGCCACCGCCCACGGCGGTCATGGCGTTGAGCAGGGGCCAGTCGCTCACAGCGTCGCTGCCGTCCTTCATGGCCTCGGTCTCGCGGTTGGGGCTCGCCACGGAGCCGCTGTCCAGATGGTCGCGGCCGATGACGATGGGCGCCTTCACCTTGCCGGTGCGCACCAGCTCGTTGAACATCAGGCCCGCCTTGTGGCGCTCTCCGGCGCCGATCCAGCAGATGCGCGCGGGCAGGCCCTGGAAGGCAATCTTCTCTTTTGCCGCGTTCAGCCAGCGGATCATGCCCTCGTTCTCGGGGAACAGCTCCATCATCGCGGCGTCCGTGACGGCGATGTCCTCGGGATCGCCGCTCAGGGCCGCCCAACGGAAGGGCCCGATGCCACGGCAGAAGAGTGGCCGGATGAAGGCGGGCACGAAGCCAGGGAACGCGAAGGCGTTCTCCAACCCCGCCCGCTGCGCCTGGGCGCGGATGTTGTTGCCGTAGTCGAAGACCAGGCTGCCCAGTTTCTGGAAGGCGATCATCGCTTCCACATGGGTGCGCATGGACTTCAGCGCGCGATCCACATAGGTCTTGGAATCCGACGCGCGCAACGCGGCGGCTTCATCGAGACTCAGACCGGCCGGGATGTAGCCGATGTACTCGTCGTGAGCGCTCGTCTGGTCCGTCACGAGCTGGGGAATGTGACCGCGCTTGAGGATCTCCGGCAACAGCTCCGCCGCGTTGCCCAGCAGGCCGATGCTGCGGGCCTCTTTCGCGTCGGTGTAGGTGCGGACCAGATGGAGCGCGGTGTCGAGGTTGTCGGTCCATTCATCCAGGTAGCGCGTGTCGAGGCGCTTCTGGATGCGCGTCTGGTCCACCTCGATGGCGAGGCAGACGCCGCCGTTCATCGTGACGGCGAGAGGCTGGGCGCCGCCCATGCCGCCGAGGCCGGCCGTGAGCGTCCAGGTGCCGCGCAGCGTGCCGCCGAATTTCTGGCGGGCCGCTTCCGCGAAGGTCTCGTAGGTGCCCTGCACGATGCCCTGACTGCCGATGTAGATCCAGCTTCCGGCGGTCATCTGGCCGTACATCATCAGGCCCTTCTGATCCAGCTCACGGAAGTGCTCCCAGGTCGCCCATTTCGGCACGAGGTTGGAATTGGCGATGAGCACGCGGGGCGCGTCCGCATGGGTCTTCACGATGCCCACGGGCTTGCCGCTCTGCACGAGCAGGGTCTCGTCATCACCCAGCTTCTTCAGTTCGTGGACGATGGCGTGAAAGGCGTCCCAGTTGCGCGCGGCCTTGCCGAGCCCGCCATAGACGACGAGATCCTCGGGCCGCTCGGCCACTTCAGGATCCAGGTTGTTCATGAGCATGCGGAGTGCCGCTTCCTGCACCCAGCCCTTGCAATGCAGATGCGTGCCGCGGGGCGCGGTGATGACGGGGGCGTCCGTGCTGGTGGTCATGGGGGCTCCAATTCGAACCCTCATTCTCGCACGGGGAGGCTTAGATCGCCCTCAGCTCTTGGATGGACCTCGCGAGCAGATCTCGCATCGCTTCAGGTGTAGCTTCGGAACGGGCATAGCCATGGCCCGGAAGCACCCATCTGAACCGGAAATGGAGCAGCTTCTCCAGACTGGCCAACTGAGTATCCCAATCAAACCAGTTGTGGGTCTTGGAAGCCGAGAGCCGGTTCTTGTGCGGGTTCCACCACA
>CAZKIM010000193.1:0-1999 GCA_964552855.1 uncultured Solibacteraceae bacterium
AGATCAATTTCGGGGAGAAGCACCATCTGCTCTTCAGCGCGGGTCGAACCTTCTCGGGGGAGCGGCAGACCTCCTTCTACTTCGGTTACCAGCTCACGGCGGGCGCCTGGGGCAACCTGGGGGACTGGTTCCGGCGCGGGGGGCATTCGTAGACGAAAGGGAACCACCGATGGAGGGGATGGACACCGATCAACTGCAAATTCATTCGGTGTTCATCGCTGTCCATCGGTGGTTTCAGCCGCAGGGGCTCTTGGGCTCCGGCTCTTTACGCAAGGTGGCGACCGCGTGCTTGAGGAGCGGCCACGCGAGTTGGAGTTGTTCCAGCGCGCCGCTGGGCTTGCCGCTGAGGTTGAGGATGACGCTGCGGGAGGAGACGCCGCACACGGCGCGACTCACGAAGGCCATGGGATGGCCGCCCTTGGCGCGGACGAACTCCGCGATGCCCGGGGCCTCCCGTTCGATCACCTGCCGCGTCGCTTCCGGCGTGAGATCCCGAGGCCCGAAGCCCGTGCCGCCGCAGGTGAGGATGAGGGGCGTGTCGGCGGCGATGGCCTCCCGCAGCGCGGGCACCAGGGCTTCGGGGCCATCGGGAAGCAGCTCGCTCTCCACGGAAGCGCCCTGTTCTTCCAGCCACGCCCTCAGCAGCGGCGTGGCCTTGTCCTCATAGACCCCCGCCGAGGCGCGATCGGACAGGATGATGAGGAAGACGCGGTCCATGCCGCCGATTGTGCCATGCGAGAATGGAGGGTTCCGAGGTATCTGATGCCCGATCCCATCCGCCCTGGCGCCACGCTCGGCCTGCTTGGCGGCGGCCAGCTGGGCCGCATGTTCGCGCTGGCGGCGCGGAGGATGGGCTACCGGGTCCACGCGCTCGATCCCGGCGAGGATTGCCCGGCGGGTCAGGTCGCGGATCTGGAGGTGCGCGCCGATTACGGCGACGCGGGCGCGGCGCGCGAGATGGCGAAGGGCGTCGCGGTGATGACCGTGGAGTTCGAGAACATCGCCACCGCGACGCTGGAAGCCGTCGCCGAAGTCTGCCCCATGCGCCCCGGCGCCGCCGTGCTGCACACGGTCCAGCACCGCCTGCGCGAAAAGCGCTTTCTTGAATCCAAGGGCTTCCCCGTCACGCCGTTCCAGGAGATCAACTCGGAGGCTGACCTGCGCGAAGCCGCGTCCGTGCTCGGGCTTCCGGCGATCCTCAAGACGGCGGCCTTCGGGTACGATGGCAAGGGCCAGCAGAAGCTGGACGCGAGCACGGATCTCGCCGCCGCCTTCGCGGCCTTGAAGGGCATCCAGGGCATCCTCGAAGCCTTCGCGCCCTTCGAGCGCGAGGTGAGCGTCATCGCCGCGCGCTCATCCACCGGCGAGACCTGCGCCTGGGATGTGGCCGAGAACGACCACGCGAACCACATCCTCGACACGACGATCTTCCCCGCACGCATCGCGCCCGAAGTGGCGGCGGAGGCCAAGCGCATGGCCCAGGCCATCGCCGAGGCCCTGGGCATGGTGGGCGTGCTCTGCGTGGAATTCTTCGTCCTCCCCGGCGGCAAGCTGCTCGTGAACGAGATCGCGCCGCGACCCCACAACAGCGGCCACGCCACCATGGACGCCTGCGTGACCAGCCAGTTCGAGAACCAGGTGCGCGCCGTCTGCGGCCTGCCCCTAGGCGACCCGCGCCTCCACCGCCCGGCCGCCATGGCGAACCTGCTGGGCGACCTCTGGCCCGCGACCGGCGAGCCACCTTGGGAAAAGCTCCTCGCCTTCCCCGATGTGAAGCTGCACCTCTACGGCAAGACCGAAGCCCGCAAAGGCCGCAAGATGGGCCACCTCACCGCGCTGGCGGACACGCCGGAAGCAGCGCTTCAGCGCGTGGTCGCGGCCCGGGACGCGCTGGGGCGCTAACGGCCCGTAAGGACGCGACTGAACCACAGCCACGCGACGAAGAGTCCCGCGGCTTGATCCTCGGCGCTCTCCCGGTCGGTGGGGTCGGAGCGGATCG
>CAZKIM010000194.1:0-1929 GCA_964552855.1 uncultured Solibacteraceae bacterium
CCGTCATGAACGCGCTTCCGCTTCCCTCGGGCTGGTCGGCCTTCGACGCGCCTGGGCCTTCCCAGCGGACCACGGGTGGAATGCTTCCCGCGGAGCAACTTTCATCAGCGTTGGCGAACGGCGTGGATGTGGTGGCTCGCACGGAGAACGACGATTTCACGGATGGGGCTGGCCTTTACACCAGCTTCCGTTCTGAATTTTCGACTTCCGGTGATGCGGCGACGGATGCCGCGGCGTTGGGTGTCATTGGCGGCGATCCCTTCATCGTGAATGCCCGTTCTTCTTCTCTCGCCGAAGGCACCTTCACGACGCTCTTCACGCCGGCTCCGGACGGGTCGTTGCCCTTTGGCGGGGCGCTGCCTTCTGCGGGGTGGACGGCGGCGGACTTCATCGGGCAGGGTGGGGGCAGCTATGTGATCGCCAACCGGCCTCGCGGCCCTCAGGGGCTGTTCACAGCCCACCCGGTCGCCGCGGGCGTGGCGCTCGGCACGGGCGCGAACAGTTGGTGGGACGACACGGACGCGATCGCCAACGGCCATCGCACCGGTGAATTCGACGCGATCGAATTGCTGCGGGGTGAAGGCTGCAATCCGGCGGATCCCAGCGCATGGTTCGCGGAGTTCCAGACGGTCCGCACCGACTGGTTCAACCTCCTGAATCTGGAGACGCCCACCCAGTTCACCAAGGCCCTCGGCCTCAGCAGCGGCGTCTACAGCCTCGACACGCCCGTGGGCTTGGCCCGCACCTACTTCAAGCCGGGCTCGGGGTTGAATCAGGCTGACTTGAGCAATATCGCCGGGGCGCTCAGGAGCGGCGCGGCCGTGGCTTCCACCGGCCCGCTTCTCGATGTCTCCATCGGAACGCAGGGGCCAGGCAGTTTGGTGGCTGGACCAGCCGCCTCGGTGACCCTGACAGTGAATGTCTGGTCCGCCACCTGGGTGCCGCTCGACGAGGTCCGCATCATCGTGAACGGTTCGCAGATGGGGGCTTCGGTGCCCTTCGGCGCCACGCCCGCGGCGAATGGCTGGACCGCAGATTCCGCGGACGCGCGTCACTGGTCCCAGACCTTCACCGTGCCCATGTCCACCCTCACGGGTGGCAAGGACGGCTGGGTCGTGGTGGAGGCCGGCGTGCCGTTGTCCACCACCGGTGCCTACGCTGCGGGAACGCCCTGGAACCGCATCATGAAGGGCATCTATCCTGTCGCCGTGACCAACCCGATCTTCGTGGATGTGAACGGCGGCGGCTACACTGCACCGCTGCCCTGAACCGAGACCCTGATGCCTGACTGGCTGCCGGAGCGATTGCCGGAGGATGTGGAGGCTGAGCGCAGCTTCCTGGCCACCTGCTGCGCGCCGGGCATGGAGCAGCGCGCCGCCGACCTGGTCTTCCGCCTGACGGAAGAGGATTTCGTCGCGCCTCAGCACAAGGCGCTCTTCCAGGCCCTGCGTGAGCTCATCCACCATCAGGTGGAAGTCAACGCCCTCACGCTGAAGGACATTCTGGATCAGCGCGGCCAGCTCGGCAGCGTGGGCGGCTTCACCGGTCTCACGGAACTGCTGGCCGCGGAGGAAGTCGGCCGTCCTGAAGTGCTCGCGGATCTGCTGCGCCGCAAGACGACCCTGCGCCGCCTCGTGAAGCTGGGCGCGCGGCTGGTGCGGGAGGCGTCTGAGGAAGAACAGCCGCCCAAGACGATGGTGGAAGCCGCGGCCCAGGATCTCTTCCACCTCGCCCAGGAGGATGGCAAGGCCCGCGGCTTGATGGACATCGAATCCGTGGCCCAGGAGTCCGTGGAGCGGCTCCAGGCGCGGTTGGCATCCGGCAACGCCATGGGCGTGCCCACGGGGCTCCCGACGCTGGACACGCTCACGCAAGGCTTCCAGCCCGGCAACCTCGTGGTGCTCGCCGCGCGGCCCGGCGTCGGCAAGA
>CAZKIM010000195.1:0-1916 GCA_964552855.1 uncultured Solibacteraceae bacterium
CGCCAGAACCTCGGCTGGGCCTTCGGCTACAACGCGGTGCTCGTCCCGCTCGCCGTCGCGGGCTTCGTCCACCCCATCCTCGCCGCGGCGGCGATGATGGCCTCGTCCTTGAGCGTCATCCTCAACAGCGGCCGCAAGCTCGGCCTTGAAGCCAAGCGCCGGGATCTGGAGCATGAGAACCATGAGCAGCTCGCCGCTTGACGCGCTTGTGATCGGAAGTGGCCCCGCCGGGGCCTCGGCCGCGTGGTCCCTGGCGAAGGTCGGCCGCCGGGTGCTGATCCTGGAAAAGGAGAAGCTGCCCCGCGTGAAGCCCTGCGGCGGCGGCGTGAGCCCGCAGATCGCGGGCTGGTTCGATTTCGACTTCGCGCCCGTGATCTCGAATCGCGTCACACGCCTGCGCTTCACCTGGAAGGGCGACGAGGCGGTGGAAGCGCCCCTCGGCACACGCGAACCGCTGTGGATGGTGAAACGCTCCGAGTTCGACCACTTCCTCGTGAAGCAGGCGGTGGCCAAGGGCGCGGCGTTGAAAGACGGATGCCCGGCCACGGGCCTGCGTTTCGAGGATGAAGCCTGGACCGTGGATACGGCGGAAGGCCCGATCCGCGCCCGCTTCCTCATCGCCGCCGATGGCGCGAAGGGTCCGTCCGCGAAGTGGCTCGGCTTCACGGAGCGCAAGCGCTATGTGGCGGGCGCGCTGGAGGCGGAATTCCCCGGCCTGCCCGCGCACGCGGAAGTGATGCACCTGGACTTCGGAACGGCGGCGAAGGGCTACGCCTGGAACTTCCCCAAAGGCGATGGCCAGGGCCTCGGCCTCGGCGTCTTCCGCGGCAAGCAGAGCGTGGACCTGAAGGCGACGCTCGCTGGCTACACCGAGACCTTCGGCGTGCCGCTCTCGGCCTGTCACTTGATGGCCCACCCCATCCACTGCTGGGACGGCGACCAGATCCTGCACACGCAGAACGCGGTGCTCGCCGGTGAGGCCGCCTGCGTGGTGGATCCCTTCACCGCCGAAGGCATCCGCCCCTCCATCTTCAGCGGCCTGCGCGCGGCGGAGGCCATCCACCAGGCCCTGTCCGGCGAGGATCGCGCGCTGGAGGGCTATTCGCGGCTCATGCAGGAGCAGTGGGGCTCGGAGATGGTCTGGGCCAAGCGCCTGTCCCAGCTCTTCTACGCCGCGCCCCGCCTGGGCTGGAAGGTGATCGTCGGCACGCCCGGCAGCCCCCAGCGCATGGCGAGCATCCTCATGGGCGAAGCCACCTACCGCCACCACGCCGCGCGGGCGATCAGGAAACTGAGCTTCGGGGTCGTGGGGTAGAGGACCACAAAAGGAAGACGATAAGGACCACGAAAGAAGCTTGCTACTTCGGTAGGTGGCGCCTCCAGTTGTCTTGAATGGCGGCCTCGGGTCCGACGAAGAACACCATGAAGCTACGATTGGACCGATCTCCATTTGCGGAGACATGTCCCATGCCTGCACGCCCTGCCCGCTGGATGAGAGGGGATGTGCCTGCGTCAATATAGGGAGCGATGCCAATACGGACGAATAGCTTCGAGAACTCGCCAGGTGGTTGGTAGGGAACTTTGAGGTAGCCGGAAGGTCCGACTTTGTACTCGGCTTCGCGCCCGAAGGAAGGCCCGGAGGGCGAATACTCGATGATGACCCAGCTGTTATTGAAAGAGTCTGGAAGGATCACCCGCTCGGTTACATAGGGCAGGGGTGGCTCTGATCGCGGGGACAGCAGTACGGGAACCGTTAGCAAACCCAACAGGAAACTTCGCATGTCTGAATTTCTCCGCGTCCTCCGCGCCTCCGCGGTGAATCGCTATTCCGCTTTCTCCGCCTCTTCCTTCCCCAGCTCGATGCGCTCGTCCTTGGGCAGGCGCCAGTGCCAGCGGCCGGTGGCGCGGTCGAAGAG
>CAZKIM010000196.1:0-1857 GCA_964552855.1 uncultured Solibacteraceae bacterium
CCACCGGGTCCGTCTCCACCCAGATGTCCGGCACGGTCCCGATGGAGAGATCCAAGCCCTCCGTGCGGGGATCCGTCTCCCAGCTCGCCTGGATTTCCTCCATCGCGGCGGGCAGGAAGCGCGGTTCCCGATTGGCCTCGCCGGGTCGCGCGAAATCGAGGAAGTCCTTCACGATGGCGTCCACCCGGCTTGATTCCCGGGACAGGATGCTCACGAGCCGCTTCTGGAGTTCCGGGCCCTGGCGCTCATCCTGGAGAAGCTGGATGCAACCCATGATGGAGGCGAGCGGGTTGCGGAGCTCGTGGGCGAGTCCCGCGCTCAACTGACCCACCGCCGCCAGGCGCTCCGCGACCCGGGTGCGTTCCTCCATCGCCTTGAACTCGGTGAGGTCCTGGAAGATCAGAAGGTGCCCGGCCTCCTTGCCCGTGCCTTCGGGGTCCTTGAGCGGCGCCACCTGCCCGCCGAGGATCCGCGCCTGACCGCTTGGAGCCTGGATGGGAAGCTCGAAGCGGCGGGCGCCCTGGACGGCCTCCTCCAGCGCTTCCGCCCCAGGGAACAGGGCGGCCATGGGTTCGCCCACCGCCACCGGGTTGCGGAGGATCTGGGCCGCCGCCGGATTGGCGGAGGTGATGCGGCCTTGGGCATCCAAAGTGACGAGGCCGGAGAACAGCGAATCCACCACGCGGCGATGCAGCGCCTCCAACTCGTCCACCGCCGCTTCAGACGCCACGAGGCTCGCATCCAGCCGCTCGATGTTGCGACGGAGCAGGACGACGATCAGGGCCGCCGCGAAGATCTGGAGCGTCGCGAGGGACAGGATGAGCCCCGTGTCGGCGGGGTCGCGCCCAAGATCCTGCACGGTGTGCCCGAAGGAGGGAAGCCAGCCCGCGTCGAAGCAGAGCACCATCACGATGTGGGCCGCGGCCGTGAAGAGCGCCACGCCCAGGATGTCCAGCGTCCCCAGGTAGAACGCGGACGCGAGCACGGGCAGCACATAAAAGGTGAACAGCCGCTCCTGGTTCACGCCCTGGAAGGCCACGACCAGGAGGATGACGGCGATGTCGAGGAAGAGATTCCATCGGATCCAGTTCTTCGAGGGCGTGGCGAAGGAATCGCCAAGCCGGTCCTGGGACCGGATCGCCTCGAACACCCCTTCCAGGAAGACGAGCACCAGGAAGCCGAGGTAAATGCCTTCGCCCGGCGTCGGGCCTTCGGGCGGGAGCGCCAGATGCAGCGCCACGAGTCCCAGGCTGGCGCCGAGCCGGAAGGCCAGCGGCAGGAAGGGCGGACCCTGGCGTTCAGCTCTGGCATGGAAGGACATGGCCCCAGCATCGGGTAAGGAGGACCCGAAGGGCAGTGGGTTCTTTTACACTTGAGTCATGCCGGCGCCTGAACATCTCCCCTCCCTCCGCGACGCGGGGCTCAAGCAGACGCCCCAGCGCCAGGGCATTCTGCGCGTGCTTCAAGGCACGGATCGTCCACTCACGGTGGAGGAAATCTGGGAGCGGATGGAAGGACGGCGACCGGGGCTTCCCACCATCTACCGGAACCTCGAACGCTTCGTCCAGGAAGGCTGGGCGGAGAGCCTGCTCGGCGCGGATCAGACGATGCGCTTCGTCCGCTGCGAAAGCCCTTCCCACCACCATCATCTTCAATGCGAAGCGTGCGGACGCATGGTGGAAGTGGAAGAGTGCGGACTCGACGAAGCTCTGGCCCGCATGGCGGACCATTCAGGCTTCCGCATCACCCGGCACCAACTCACGCTGTTCGGCCTCTGCCCATCGTGTTCGGCCAAAAAAGGGCGTTGACCTTCCGCGCCGCTTTGGTAGGATCAAGGTTCGACGCGGGTGTAACTCA
>CAZKIM010000197.1:0-1855 GCA_964552855.1 uncultured Solibacteraceae bacterium
CCGACGCGGGCATCCGGCCCGCCCAGCGTCATCACGCGAACAGCGATGGCATCCTGCGCCGCCTCTTCGGCGAGGACACCCATGTGCGACCGGGCCTCATTCTCTACGGCCTCACCACCATCCCCGAAGGCCGCGCGCTCGGCCTGGAACCCGCGCTGGAACTGGTGGCCGAAGTCGCCCGCGTGAAGGCCGTGCCCGCGGGCACGACGGTGGGCTATGGCCGCACCTTCGTCGCGCCCCAGCCCATGAAGATCGCCACCCTCGCCTGCGGCTACGCGGACGGCTACCGCCGTGACCTGGGCAACCGCGCCGTGGCCCGCCACCGCGGCCACGCCTACCCCGTCGTGGGCCGCGTGAGCATGGACTACCTCACCGTCGCCCTGCCCCTGGACGCCGAAGCCGCCCCCGGCGACCCCATGACCCTCTTCAGCGCCGACCCCGAAGCTCCCAACAGCGTCGAGCGCCTGGCGCAGTTGCTGGGGACGATCCCCTATGAACTGACCTGCGCGCTACATCGGCGGATCTCTCGAAGGTATCTGGATGATGCCTAATCAACCCTCAGTGATCTCAGTTCTAAATTTGGCATAGGCCGATTCCAGATCTGGATATTTTCGAAGCGCGCCTTCCACAAATGACCGGGAGCCTGGGATTTCCCTCCATTCCATTGGCATGGTGATGCTCCCATTCCTTGCCTCTTCAATCAGATGATTCAAGGATCTCAACAAGGAATCAGCTTCTGAATCGTTTTGAGCGTATTCCTTAAGCAGGGCCTCAAGTTCGATTGCCGTAGTCTTTATTCGGTTGCTGTTCATGGTCTTCCTTGGATCTATCAAGTCAAAGATAAACTGATAAATAGACAGATCATCGTCGCACGCTGAACAGGTCCCCGATGCTCTTCAGCGAGATCGTCAGGTCCACGCGGTCTTCCTTGCTGAGGCTGGTGCCGGCGGTCTCAAGGGCCACATGGGTGTAGCGGAGGATGTAGGCGACGCAGGGCTGGACCCAGGTGAGGGCGGCTTCGCTGTTGGTGAAGCCTTTGGGGCGCGTGGCGGAGCCGAAGTCATAGCTGGCGGTCACCTCGAAGCGCAGGCGGTCGTCCAGGAAGCGCTTGAGGCCGCCGAGCTGGATGCCCTTCTGCTTCACGAGGAACTGGTTCAGGCCGGTGCTGAAGTAGGCCAGGCTGAGGCGGCTGCCATCCTTGGCCTGGAGATCCGTGGACAGGCTCTGGTCCGTGCCGCCCGCGCCGATGTCGGACGAAGTGCGGAAGCTGACGCGCACCACCTCCGACGGCTCCACGCTCACATCGCTGTCGAGGCTGGCCCAGCCCTGCTTCACGCGGCCATCCGGCAGGATGATGGGGTTGAAGTGGTAGCGGGTGGAGAGCGTCCACCGCGCGAGGCTGGCGAAGCTCTCCCCCGCTCCGCCCCGCCCGAAGAAATACTGCTTCAATCCGAACTCGAAGCTCTCTTCGTTGGAGGCGCTGTCGTTCACCCCGGGGCGGCTGTCGGTGACATCGAAGCGCGGCAGGTAGGCCGCGTCGGCGAAATCGCTCGTGCGCGTGAACCCGAAGAAGGGCTCCACCACATGCTTGATGTCGCCGCTGTAGCCGAAGGCGGACAGCCCTTCGAAGGTGCGGCCCAGCTGAGGCCCTGAGAAGCGGATGTGGGCGGAGCCGAGGAGCCGGTTCGTGGCGTCGCCATCCACGCGGAAGGGATCGTAGGCGGGATTGACGGACGGATCGAGGTTCTGGCCGCTGGGAACCTGATCCACCGCGAAGATCGGCGAATCGAGCGTCGCGCCGTAGCGGGTGTCCCGCGCCATCGCTTCGCCATCCACCCGGAACGGTCCGAGCTGG
>CAZKIM010000198.1:0-1839 GCA_964552855.1 uncultured Solibacteraceae bacterium
GCGCCTAGATCAACTCCGAGCAGTGTTGCGCGCTGTGTCATCGCGTCCCTTGAATACCTGCCCTGAACTCTAGCGCACTTCCGGGCGCGGTTGGAGGGTCGGCAAGGGGAAAAATCGAGGGTCGAGGGCTTGGAGGCCGATCCTACTTCGCCACCGTCTTGGCCGGGCCGTTGTCCGTGGGACCGACGGCCACATAGTCGTCGTCGCCCCAGCGCAGGTCCACATAGGGGATCTTGGCGAAGTCGGGGCGCTTGAGCAGTTCGTCCACGAAGATCGCCTGGAAATTGGGGATGTTGTTGGCCGGGTTGTGGCGGTCCAGGTAGATGGGAGCCTGGAAGCCCTCGATGAACGCCGTCGGGCCTTTGTCCGTCCACCGGAATTCGGCGATGCGGTCGAAGAAGTCGGGCTGGGCGGCCTTCAGCGCCCGGGCCGCGTTGAGCAGGCCGAGAAAGGCCGCGTCCTGTTCGCTGCCCGGATCCACGATGACCGGGAGCGGCGTCGGATCGCTGGGATCCACCCGGCCCATGACCACGCCATCGTCGCTCACGAGGAAGATGCCTTCGGGCCGCAGCAGCCATAGCAGGGGCTTGCGCTCCTGAACGACGAGCGTGATGCGGTCGGGCGGCTCCTTGCGGATGAGCAGGCCGCGCACCCAGCGCTTGCCTTCCACCGCTTCCCGCAGGCCTTCGGCGTCGAACCAGAAGAGCGGCCGGTGCAGGCAGCGCGCGTCCGCGAGCTTCTGGATCTCCTGCAGCCGCTGTCCCCGCGTGCCCGTCACCACCACCTGCTCGATGACGAGTTTTTGGAGCCCGAGGTAGCGCTGGGCCAGGCTGATGAGGCCCCAGGCCGCGCCGAGCACCAGGAGCAGCACGAGGCCGGCCTTGGCGAAGGGCAGCCAGGGGCGGCGGGCGCGGGTGCGGGAGGGGAGGGCCATGTCTTCAGGCTGGAGGCTGGAGGCTGGAGGCTGGAGGGTCGGGGCGGGGGGCTGGAGGGTTGAGATTACGCCAGATCTCGACTTCGGGTTCGAGATCCACGCCGTGGATTTCTTTCACCTTGGCGCGGACGGTGTCCATCAATTCGGCGAAGTCGGCGGCGCTGGCCTTGCCCAGGTTCACGAGGAAGTTGCCGTGCTCGGGGCTCACTTCCGCGTCGCCGACGCGGGTGCCCTTGAGGCCCGCCTGATCAATGAGGCGCCCCGCGCTCGCGCCGACGGGGTTCTTGAAGATGCAGCCCGCGTTGCGCTTCGAAAGCGGCTGGCTCGTGCCGCGCTTCTCCATGTTCACCGCCACCTGGGCCTTGATGGCCGTGGCATCGCCTTCGGCGAGCTTCACGGTCATGCCCGTCGCCAGCGCGGGCGTCTCCGCGAAGAAACTCCAGCGGTACTTGAATTCGCCGGGGCTCGGCTTCTTTTCGATGAGCTCGCCTTCGGGCGTGAGGAAGCGGAAGGTGTCGAGCACATCAATGAGCTCTGCGCCGTACGCGCCCGCGTTCATGCGCAGCGCGCCGCCCACGGAGCCGGGAATGCCGGCGGCGTATTCCAGGCCCGACAGGCCCATCTCCGCCGCCTGCTGGCTCAGGCGGATGTGGCCGAAGCTGGCGGGCGCGCTGAGATGCGTGCCCTGGCGCTTCGCCTCGGCGGGAAAGCGCAGGCGCAGCACCGGGATCGCCACATCGCCCAGGATGACGAGGTTGGAGCCCATGCCGAGGATGCGGTAGGGCAGGCCTTCCTTGTGGCACGCGCGAAGAAAGGCCGCGGCTTCCTTCTCCTCTGTGGGCTCGAAGAGCCAGTGGCAGCTCCCGCCCACGCCCAGCGTCGTGAGCTTGGCGAAGGGCACATCC
>CAZKIM010000199.1:0-1819 GCA_964552855.1 uncultured Solibacteraceae bacterium
AGCTGCGGAGCGGCGAAGCCTTCACCGCCGCCGACACGAAGCTCGATGCCGCCGCCCTGCCCGAGATTCTTCGTCACCTCCATGACCGGCTGGATGAAGCCGTGGCGGGCGCCTACGGCTGGCCCGTGACCTTGAGCGAGGATGAAATCCTGGAACGGATCGTGGCGCTCAACGCCGCCCGCCGCGCGGAAGAATCGGCCGGAACGGTGCGCTGGTTGAGGCCGGACTATCAAAGCAAATGAACTGTGATGAACGCTGATGGACGCTGATAAAACATCTGCGTTCATCAGCGTTCATCAGCGTTCATCACCGTTGATCTGCTTTTCGCCCTGTTTCTCGTTTAGAATAGAGTTTGGCCCGCCTTAGGTTTTTCCTCGGGTCTTTTTGTTTACCGCCTTTTTGAATCGGATCACCCATGTTCACGCTGTCCTTCAAGACCTCCAAGACGGAGGGCCGCGCCGAATGCGAGCGTGAGGTGGCCTTGCTGGCCGCTTCCACCCGCGCGGGCGTGGAACTCACCCATCGCTGCGGTGGTCACGCCCGCTGCGGCACCTGCCTCGTCACCGTGGAAAGCGGCGCGGAACACTTGAGCGAACCCCTGGCCGGCGAAAGCCGCGTCCTCAAAGTGCTGAAGGCCCAACCCGACCAGCGCCTCGCCTGCCAAGCCTGGGCGAAGGGCGATGTGAGCTGCTCACAATCGTGATCCGGCTACCGTCCACCGGCTACCGGGGCGCCCGCTTTTCCGGAAGCCGGTGGCCGGGAGTCGGTCAGTCCAGATAGAACCCCACGCCCTGCCACACCTTCACGGGCGTGCCGTCGCTGGTGCGAGCGGGGTCGAAGACGACGCGTTTGGCGGCGTCCAGGCAGGCGGCGTTGGCGTCCTTCACCTTCTGGCTATCGCCTGAGAGGGGCTGGAGCAGGCGCGCGGCGGTCACTTCGCCCTTTTCATCCACGAACACATTCACGACGACGACGCCCTTGGGCGCGCCCCATCCGGAAAGTTTCGGCGTCACCTTGTAGAGGTTCAGCGGGTTCGCGGGCGTGATGGTCTCGTTCTCGATGACGGTGTCGCCGGGCTGGAAGGGGCCGTTGAGGCGCCGCTTGAGCTCGGCGTTCTCCGAAGCCAGCTTGTCCCGGTCCGCCTGGCAGGCCGCGAGCTGATCCTTCGTCTTCGCGACGCCTTTCAGCAGCGCGTCGGAATCGCCGGCGTTCTCCTTCATCATCGCCTTCAAGGATGAAAGCTCCTGAGCGGCGCTGGCGGCCTGGGCCTTGAACTGATCGCGGCTGGCCTGGGCATCCGCCAACTGGGAGGCGGTCGTGGACTGGGCATCCACCTTCGCCTGGAGCGCGGCCTGCTTGGCCTGGAGCGCGTCCCGCTCGGCGGTGACCTTTTTGAGTTCGGCCTTGAGCTGGGTGCTGGAAGGCGCGTGGCGGGACTGGGCGGCGAAGGCGGACGCGGCGCAAAGCGCGAGGCAGGGAATGAGCAGGGCGGTGCGGCGCATGGGCAACCTCCACCTTCAACATACCGCAGGCGGGAGATGCGTTCCCTCAAGCCCTCAATGCAGGCTGGCCCGTCCCCCATCCGCGGCGGAATTCTCGGTGCGGAGGATGCCGCGCTTCATCAGCGAGGCGAAGATGGCCTTGCATTCGTCTTCGCTGAACGGCGCCACGGCCATGAGGTCGCGGAAGGAGTGCATGCCCGTCACGCGGGTGGCCATGAAGGCTTCGCCCGGGCTCAGATCCACATGGGTGAGCTCCATCAAGTCCACGGCCAGCTCGGGGATCTGCTCCATGTTCAGCGGCTTGTCGGCGGCCTGCT
>CAZKIM010000200.1:0-1767 GCA_964552855.1 uncultured Solibacteraceae bacterium
GGCGATCCGGTGGCGAGCGCCTCGGCGTCAATTTCGATCCAGACATCCGGCCGGGACGAGACCGCTCCGATCTCATCCAGCAACTCGTAGGTCATCCCGAAATCCGCCCGGCGCACGGCGGCGCTGGCGTGGAAGGCCACGCGAGCGGGCTGCCCCGGCTTGGCGGGCGCCACGCCCCTGAACTGAAAAGTCAGCGGGACGGTCTTCGTTACGCCGCGAATCGTCAGCGATCCATCCATCACCCAGCCTTTGCCGGAACGGTGGATGCCGCGCCCGGCATAGGTCATGACCGGGAACTTCGCCGCGTCGAAGAAATGGTCGCTGCGCAGATCCTCATCGCGAATGCCGTTCTGGGTGCTCACGCTCGGAACCTCGATGGACACCTCCACGGCGCAGGCGGCCAGGTTCTTCGACACCGTGATCGTCCCGCTGATCTTGTCGAAGCGGCCCCGCACCATGCCCACCACCAGATGCTGCGCGGCGAACGAGGCGAAGGTGTGGGGCGGGTCGAGGGCGTAGGCGCCGATCTGAGGGAGGTTCGCGTTGGGGTGCGCGGGTTCGGCCGAACGCCCAGGAAATACATCCAGTGACAGCGCCGCCACGACCGCGAACATCGCACCACGCGTCCTCACCTGGGAATGATTCATCGTCGCCATCTCCGACTCCCGTCACATTCCCAGCATCGCGTCGTAGGCCGCATAGACTTCCTTGGTCAGCTCGCCCGACTTGGGATTGCCCCAATCGTGCATCCACTCCGAGACGAGGGGCATCCAGGTGATGGGCACGACGCCCGCCTGGATCATCCGCTGAATGCCGTACTCATGCGCGCCGGGCGACGCATCCCCGCCCGCGTCCATCAGGCCGTAGACCTCGTAGCCTTCCCGCAACGCATGGAGCGCCGTGTAGGCGAAGCACATGCTGGTCCAGAGGCCCGCCACCACGAGCTTTTTCCGCTTGGTGGCGCCGACGGCGGCGCGTACGGGCTCGTCCTCGAAGGCGTCGAAGCCGGGCACCTGGCGGGCGATCACCTTGGCCTCCGGAAGCAGGTTCGAGAAGACCGGGAGGAAGTCCCCGTTCCCTTCCGGCCAAGTGGAGGTGAGGACCACGGGCACGCTGAGGATCTTCGCCGCTTTGGCCGCGGCGAGGGCGCTGCCGAGGATGGCGGTGCGGTCGCCGGACTCCACGCCCTTGAACATGGCCGGTTGGTAGTCCACGAGGAGCAGCGTGCTGTTCGTGGCGGACAGGAGGTCCAGCACCGGGCTGCTCATGGGGCCAGCCCGATCTGCTTCATGAAGGACTGGTTGTCCCAGAAGAGGAATTCCTCATCCATGAGCCCGTTCTTCCAATGGCCCACCGTGCACATGGGGAGCTTGAAGGATTTGCCGGTCGGCGCGATGGTCTTGCCGTCGCCGATGGGCATGGGCTTCGTGAAGGTGCCTTCCATCACGCCGATGACGCTCGTCCATTCGCCCACGGCCGTCCGCACCGGATGGACCTTGATGTGGGTGTCCGGGGCGAAGACGAACATCGGCTTCAGCTCCTCGATGTGGGCTTCGAGCCCCTTCGTCGTGTGCCCGTCCGGGTAGTGGACGAGGATGTCCGGGGCGTGGCTTTCCTTGAAACGGTCCCATCGCTGGTTCGAATACACCTCGAAATCCAGGGTGTCGAACTTGGCGAGGCGGGCCTTGGCCAGCTTGCCCGCGAAGGCCGAACGCGAAGCGGCTGGTTCCTGGGCCGCCAAGGCCGCGGGAAGCAACGCGCCCACCG
>CAZKIM010000201.1:0-1760 GCA_964552855.1 uncultured Solibacteraceae bacterium
TAGGCGAGGCCTTCATCGCGGTGGAGGCCGGAACGGGCGGCGATCTTTCCGAGTTCCAGGCGGAGGATGCTCGGGGCCTCGACGCCGGGCAGCGCGTCCACGCAGGCCTTCCAGGCCTCTTCGGCGTGGCCGGAATCCAGCAGGCATTCGGCGACGGCCTCGACGCCCCGGGCCTTCGTCTTCACGGAAGGCAGCAGTCGCTCAGCCTCCCACTGGAGCTTCTGGTTCCAGGCGGTGTCGCCGAGGGCTTTTCGCGTGGGCTTGTCATCGAGCGCCTGGAGGTACATGGCGACGATCTGCGCATCGCCCGGCGCGGTTTGAAGCGCGCGGCCGAAAAAGGGCAGGGCGTCATTCCACTTCCCATCCATGGCCCGCACCATGCCTTCGAGCGCGTCGCCCTTGGCGGGCGAAACCTTGCGCAGGCTGTCCGCGCAGGCGAGCGCCTTGCGGGTGGAGCCGCCGAGGATGCCGGGCAGTTGCTGGTAGGCGAGGCCCAGCGAGATCCACCCCGTGACGAGGGAACCATCGGCCTTCGTCGCGGCCTCCAAATCGTCCATCGCGTCGCCGATCTGGCCGAGGGAGCTGAAATTCCGCGCCTGCACGGCGTTCCCCGCGCGGGCGAGGCCGCGGGCGAGCAGGGCATCGGGATAGCCTGCTCGCGCGTTCAGGGCCTTCTGGGCGGCGGCGAGGGCTTCGGGAAAACGCTGGAAGCTGGACAGCGCCTGGCTCGCCGCGGCGAGGGCGATGGGGTCGTCGGGATTCTGGCCGAGCGCGGCCTGGGCGGCGGCGTAGGCCTTGAGGTAGCGGCCCTGTTCCAGGTCCACGCGGTAGGGCGAGGACGCCTGCGCGGCAAGCATCGCCGGCAGCGCCGTCAGCATCAGGACGCGAGGGGACATGGCTTCAGTGTAGCCGTTCGGGAAGCCCGGCGAATTGAGGCTTAGGGGCTCTTCCGCTATCGTGGTGGATCGTTTCCGGCCTGGAGGAAGTCCCATGTTGATGCAAGGCAAGCGCGGTCTCATCGTGGGTGTCGCCAACAAGCGGTCCATCGCCTGGGCCATCGCCCAGGCCTGCCACGAGCAGGGCGCCGAATTGGCCTTCAGCTACCAGAACGAGCGCCTGGGCGAGAATGTGAAGGACCTCACCTCCGAACTCCCCAACCCGACCCTGTTCCAGATGGATGTGGCCAACGACGGGGAGGTGAAGGCGGGCTTCGAACTGCTGCGATCCAAGTGGGGCAAGCTGGATTTCCTCGTCCACGCCGTCGCCTACGCGCCGCGCCAGGCGCTGGAAGGCGACTTCGTCAGCACCACCCGCGAGGACTTCCGCGTGGCGCTGGATGTCTCCGCCTACAGCCTGCCCGTGCTGGCCCACGCCGCCGCGCCGCTCATGGCCGAGGGCGGCTCCATCGTTACCCTGAGCTACCTCGGCGCCGAGCGCGTCATGCCCAACTACAATGTGATGGGCGTGGCCAAGGCGGCCCTGGAAAGCAGCGTGCGCTACCTGGCCAGCGACCTGGGCCCCAAGGGCATCCGCGTGAACGCCCTCAGCGCCGGTCCCATCAAGACCCTCGCCAGCAGCGGCATCGGCGGCTTCAGCAGCATCCTGGATCACCACCGCAACCACAGTCCCCTGCGCAAGCTCGTGGAGCTGGAAGAAGTGGCCGATGGCGCGCTCTTCCTGCTCTCCGGCATGGGCCGCGGCGTGACCGGCCAGACGCTCTATGTGGATGGCGGCTACAACATCATGGCGATCTGAGGACG
>CAZKIM010000202.1:0-1743 GCA_964552855.1 uncultured Solibacteraceae bacterium
CCCGCGGCGAGGGACTTGGAGAAGGTGCCGAGGTGGATCACATGCTCCGCGCCCTCCATGCGGCGGAAGCCGGGGATGGGCGAACCGGCGAAGCGCAGGTCGCCGTAGGAGTCATCCTCGATGAGCGTCACGCCGTGGACGCGGGTGAGCGCGAGGATGCGCTCGCGGCGCGCCTTCGAGAGCGTCATGCCCGTGGGGTTGTGGAAGCTGGGCACGACGACGAGGAGCTTGGCCTCGTGGCGCTGCAGCACGGAGGCGAGGCGTTCGGGATCGAGGCCTTGGCGATCCACCGGCACGGGGATGGGCACGCGGCCCAGCGCTCGCAGAAGCGCGAGGAGGCCGAGGTAGCAGGGGCTTTCGACGATGACCGCGTCGCCGGGCACCGTGAGCGCTTCCACGGCGAGCGCGAGGCCCGATTGGGATCCAGGAATGGCGCGCAGGCCCCAGCCTTCGGCGAGGGGCGCGCCTTCGGCTTCCAACCAGCGGCGGACGGCCTCCAGATAGGGTCCATGGCCTGCGGGCTCAGCGTAGGTCCAGGCTTCGGCGCCCAGTTCGCGGAGCATCTGGCGCGTGAGGCGCGCGAGGGCTTCGCCCGGCAGCAAGTCCTCCGGCGGAAAACCCGCGGAGAAGCTGACGAGGTGGCGGTCCTGCTGACGACCCAGCGTCTCGCCCAGCCAGGGGCCGAGTTGGTCTTCGCGCACGCGGGCGGCGGAGCCTTCGAAGGGGAAGGCCGGGTCCTCTTTCGGCATGAGCGGCACGGCCAGCGGCGGCTCGGGCAGGCGCTCGGCCACGAAGCTTCCGCGGCCTTGCACGGTCGTGATCCAGCCCGTGCGCTTGAGGCCCGCCAACGCCTTCAGCACCGTGAGGCGATGGACGGCGAAGCGCGCGGCGAGGTCCGGCACGGCGGGCAATCGAGTGCCCGGTCGCCAATCGCCACGCTGGATCAATCCCCGCAGTCGCCTCTGCAACTGCAAGTAAAGGGGACTCGGAGCCCCAGGGTCCAGACGCGTCTCGGGGGTCATGACCCTTCCAGGATGGACCCGCGAACCCTCAATTCCACCCTTTTTAGGCCAAAACTACAGAAGAGCGCATACCGGATGCCTGAAGAGGAGAAATCCCGGCCGGTTCAGACGGGCGTAGACGGGTCGAGGCCTTACAGATCGAGCAGTCCGGCCACTTCGCGCCGCAGATCCTGGATGCCGAGTCCCTTGTCAGAACTGACCCAGGCGATGTCCTCGGGCAGGAGGTTCAGGACCTTGGCCACATCCCGGCGCTGGGCGAGGGCGCGGCTGGGCTTCACTTTGTCGGCCTTGGTGGCGACGATGCGCAGGGGCAGGTCCTCGGACTGCAGCCAGCCGATGGTCTGGAGATCCAGCTTGGTCGGGCCCACTTCGGCATCCACCAGCACGAAGACCATGCGGAGCGTGGGCCGCCCCGTGAGGTAGCCGCCGATCATCTCTTCCCACTTAGCCTTTTCGGCGGCGGGCCCCGTCGCGAAGCCGTAGCCAGGCAGGTCCACCACCCAGCGGTCAGGCCCCGTGAGGAAGACATTGATGAGCCGCGTGCGCCCCGGCGTCTTGGAGACGCGCGCGAGCTGCCGGTGGTTCGCCAGCGCGTTCAGCAGCGACGACTTCCCCACATTGGAGCGGCCCACGAAGGCCACCTCCGCGTGGCAGACGCCGAGCTGCTTCACATCGGAAGCGGAAGTGACGAAACGAAGGTCGTGGAGGGGCTGGGCCATGG
>CAZKIM010000203.1:0-1728 GCA_964552855.1 uncultured Solibacteraceae bacterium
CGGAACCCGGGGAAGTTCTCGACCTCCGTCGTCGTCGTCAGCTGCCCGCCGGGCTGCGCGCCTTCGAAGACCAGCGGCTTCAGATTCGCGCGGCTCGTGTAGAGCGCCGCCGTGTAGCCCGCCGGTCCGGTGCCGATGATGACGACCTTGTGATGAGAAACAGCCATGGCGGGATTCCTTGATGAGTGGCGTTGCCGAGTCCTGAGGCGGAGAGGTCTCGCGTATGCCGCGCTAGCGGTATACCGAGAAGATGACTTTGTGGTGAGAGATGCTCATCGAAGCCTCAAAGAACGACCTGTCCAATCCTTTGATGCTATCAGGCGGACGGCCGTTTCCCGCGAGGGGAACGCACCTTTCAGTGCGCGGCCAGCGTGCGCCCGAAGAAGGCGAGAGCGTCCTGCTCGATCTGGGCATGGATTGCGGCGCGGTCCACACCCGCTGGGTCCACGAAGAGGTCCGGAAGGGCCTTCGCGAGCGCGGGGGTCGGCGCGAGAAAGACATAGTGGCTGGCGCCTGGGATGAGGCGGTACTCGGGCGGTGAGGGCAACGCGTCGCGCACATGACCGGCGTTTTCGTCCACCAGGAGAACCTGATCGTTCCCCGCGGCGTAGATGAAGACGGGCACCTTCACGGACGCGAGTCCGGCTTTGTCAAAGAAGACCCCCAGCGGCGCCATGGCGAAGACGGCCTTCACGCGCGGGTCCGCGAGCTTGACGAGCTCCGGGTGGCGGAACTTCACTTTGATTCCGCACAGTTCTTTGTCGCCAGGGTGCCGTTGGCAGTAGCCCTGCAGCAGGGTGAAGTCCGGTTTGGCGCCTGCCTCCACGAGAACGGTGTAGCCTCCGGCGGAGAACCCCATGGCGCCAATCCGGTTGGGATCCAAGTGCTTGCCGACCAAGGGGCTCACCAGCGCGGCGTCCAGGAGGGCGGAGAGTTGCAGGGGACGGCCGAGCAGCACATCGTCGGTCCCGAAGCCGCTCTTATCCCAATAGTTGTCACCGGGATGATCCACGGTGACGACGACGAATCCGTTCCGCGCGAGGAAGGTGGCGAAGTCGTGGTGGCCGAGATGACTGCCCCCGTGGCCGTGGGAGAGCGCGATGAGCGGGAAGCGCCCGTCTGCGACGGGTGCTCCCGGCGCGGCGTCCACGGCGTAGGGACCGAGTTGGGTGGGCTTGGTCGGCAGGATCGGCGAGGGGTAGAACACCGTGGCGACCATGGGTTTCCCGCTCAAGGGATCCTGCGCCGCGAGATTCGCCATGCCCGCGCCAAGGTCCTGCGCGCCAAGCGTCGGCGCCAGCAGCAGGATCGCGCCGAGCCACATCGAACGAAACAGACTCTTCCGCATCGTCCCCCCCCGAAGCCGCCAGCCCAGGCTACGCGACGAGCCTCGTCGAGCTTAGGCCAGCCCGCGCTCCCGCAGCAGCGCTTCCGCAGGCGCGACATCAGCGGGCGTGTCCACGCCGAGCGAGAGGTAGGGCGTCTCCGCCACGCCGATGGCCATGCCTGCCGCGAGGGCCCGGAGCTGCTCGAGCATCTCCAGCTTCTCCAGCGCGTGCGGGGCCAACTCCGTGAAGGCGCGCAACGCGTCCGGCCGGTAGGCGTAGAGGCCCAGGTGGCGCTTGAACGCTTTGAGTTGATCCGCCTCGGCCCAGGGGCGGAAGTCCGGCTCGAAGATCGTCGAGCTGCGGATGTAGGGCAGGGCGCTGCGGCTGAAGTAGAGGGCGC
>CAZKIM010000204.1:0-1717 GCA_964552855.1 uncultured Solibacteraceae bacterium
CGAGGCATGAAAAGGCCCCCGCGGGCGGGGGCCTCGACGAACAGCGAAAGGGGACTATTTCTTGAGCGGAAGGGTGCGGACGAGGCGCTTGCAGTTGGTGCAGAGCAGCGTATAGGTGTCCGGCACTTCCATGTGATAGATGAAGCCGGGGCCTTCCATCGGGTCCTGGGTCTTCTCCTGGAGGCGGCCAAAGTGGTATTCCGCGATGCGGACGCTCTGGGGAGCGGTCAGGTCGGCGCCACAGTGCGTGCAGGTGAGGGCCATGCTCGTTCTCCGGAAAGAAGCGGATGGGCGGCGTGGAGACCGTGCATCCAGAACCCCCAGCATAGCAGGGCCTCGCGCCGGGTTCAGCGGCGCTTCCCGTCCGACCCCCACGCGAAGAAACCCTGGCCTGCCTTGCGACCGAGGGCGCCGCTCGACACCTTGTCCTTCAAAATGCGCGGCGGTTCGAAGCGGGCTTCGCCGGTCTCCGCGAAGAGCCGGGACGCGATGGCCAGACGCAGGTCGAGGCCCACTCGATCCGAGAGCTCCAACGGCCCCACGGGATGTCCATAGCCGTGGACCATCAGCGCGTCGAGGTCCTCCGCCGTGGCCGCGCCCGCCTCCAGCAAGCGCATGGCCTCGAGCCCCTGGATGAGGCCCATTCGCGCGGCGGCGTAGCCTGGGCCATCCTTCACCTGCACGCACCTGAGCGCGAGCGTCTCTGCCAGAGCGTCAGCGCCGGCGCGGTCTTCGTCCGGCACCGAATCCGGCGCCACCCGCTCCACGAGGTCCATCCTGCCGACGGGCACGAAGAGGTGGAAGGCCATGAGTCTCCCGCCCAAGCCGGACGCGGCGTCGAGTTCCATGACGGGAAGCGAGGAACTCCCGGTCAGGCGCAGGGCCTTCTTCGGAAGCCACGACGCGAGGCGCCGCCAGGCGGCGATTTTCGTCTCAGGATCCTCCGGCAAAGCTTCCAGGACCGCGTCCACGCCAAAGAACGCCTCCGCTCCGAAGGCGTGCGCCGTGATCGTCTCCGCCCAGGGCTTGCCATCCAGGGCGCGTCGCGCGTGATCCGCGTCCCGCCCCACGAGTCTCACCGTGATCCAGCGTGAAGCCGCGTGCCGGGCCAGGGAGCGCCCCAGCGTCCCCGGCCCGAGGATCGCCAGGATCACGCCCCCTCCGTGCCGGACGGACGCTGGGCGGAGTCGGCGCAGAGCCCGCCCGCCACGATGCGGTGGGCGGAGTTGAAGGCCTTGATGATGGAGCCCTTGCCGCCGGCGATGAGATCGCCCGCCAGGTAGAGGCCGCGCACGGTGCTTTGGTAGGCGGAATCCACCACCGGAACCTTGCCGTGGATCTGGGCTCCCGCGGTCTGGAGGAAGGATTCCGGCGTGGAGCCACCGATGGCGTAGACGATGTGGTCGAAGCGGTCCTCCGCCTCCGGCGCTCCGGCCTTGAAGCGCACGAGCGCCTTCGGGCCTTCGCTGGATTCCGCCAGAGCTTCCACATCCGCTTCCATCCAGACCCTCAAGGAGCCTTCCGCGGCGAGCCTTGCCACGATGCCGCGGTTGATGTCGTTGGCCTTCCCGAATTCCTTGCCGCGATAGGCGAGCGTCGTCTCGTGCTCGCGGTGGAGGAAGTCCGCGTATTCCAGCGCCGTGTTGCCGCCGCCGATGACGAGGACGCGCGTGCCGCTCGGGATCTGGTTGAGGTCGAAATGAACCTGGGCCTTCAG
>CAZKIM010000205.1:0-1713 GCA_964552855.1 uncultured Solibacteraceae bacterium
CCCATCGCCCTCATCACCGGCGCCAGCAGCGGCATTGGCGAGGCGGTGGCGCGAACGCTGGCGGAGTGCGGCTTCGATCTGGCGCTCGGCGCGCGGCGCGTGGAGCGCGTGGAAGCGCTGGCCACGGAATTGCGTGGAACGGGCGCGCGCGTCTTCGCGGGCGTAGTGGACACGCGGGATTCGGCGAGCGTGAAGGCCTTCGTGGAGTCGGCGGCGGCCTCGCTCGGCGCGCTTCATGTGATCGTCGCCAACGCCGGGCTCGCCCGGGGTCTCGACAAGGTCTGGGAAATCCCTGACGAAGATCTGGAAGCCATGCTCCGCACCAATGTGGAAGGCGTGGTGAAAACCATCCGCTATGCCTTACCCGAAGTCAGGAAGGCGGGCTGGGGTCACATCGTCTTCATCGGCTCCACCGCGGGCCATCAGAGCTACGAGGGCGGCGGCGTCTACTGCGCCTCCAAGCACGGCATCAAGGCCCTCGCCCACGCGCTGCGCCTGGAGCTGTGCGGCGAGCCCATCCGCGTGACGAGCGTGGACCCGGGCATGGTGGACACGGAGTTCAGCCTCGTCCGTTTCCATGATGCGGAGCGGGCCAAGGGCGTCTACGCGGGCATGGAACCGCTCAGGGCTTCAGATGTGGCCGAGTGCGTCCGATGGAGTGTGATGTTGCCGGAGCGCGTGAATGTGGATGAGGTCATCGTCAAGCCCAGGGATCAGGCCTCCCACACCGGCGCCAAGGTGGCCCGGAGATCCTGAAGGCGCTTTCCAAATCGCCGTGAAGCTGGAAGGCTGAACGCGTGATCCTCCGCTCCATCCAACGCCTGTTCGCCCTGGTGGCCCTGGCGTTGCCGTGCCTGCCCCTGGCGGCCAACGCGCCACCGAGCCCGCCCCTTCGTCCCTGGGGCGCGTATGCGTTCAAGTCCTACGGCGGCGACCAGGGCCTCACCAGCCTCTCGGTCACCGTCATGGCCCAGGACGAGGCGGGCTTTCTCTGGGTCGGCACGGAGGATGGCCTCTTCCGCTACGACGGCGAGTCCTTCCATCGCTTCGACACTCAGGACGGCCTGCCGGATGTCTACATCATCGCGCTCGCCCCCGCCCCGGATGGCAGCCTGTGGGTGTTGACCAAGACGGGCCTGGCGCATCGCCAGGGCGGTCGCTTCACCGTGATGCCTGCGGCGTCCGGGTTGCCCAAGGCGGATGATGTGGTCCGACTGGCGTCATCCTTGGCCTGCGACGCCCAATGCCGCTTGTGGATCACCACGCGAAAGGGGCTCTACCAGGGCGGCCCGAGCGGTTTCTGGCCCGCGCCGGGACTGCCCCGACAGACCACCCTCGCGGTCTGGATCAATCCTTCGGATGGAACCGTGCTCGCTTCCCAGGTGGATGGAGCGATCTATCACCTGGGCGCTGGGGGCGAGTGGGCCGCCACGCGGCTTCCCGCCCCCCACGAGAAGGATCTGGCCTTCGCGATGGTTCAGGACACGGAAGGCCGGACCTGGGTGCGGGGCGATTCGGCCCTCGTCCGCTTCGACGCGGATTGGAAGGCTTCGGTGGATTTCAGCACGCGATTCCCGTTGAAGGCTGTCGGGCTCACCTCCCTTTTCGCCGACAAGGCGGGCCGCGTGTGGGCGCCGACTCAGAATGGCGTCGCCTGCTATCGGGATGGTGGCTCGTTCATGCTGGATGACTCCTGGGGCCTGCCTGGAAGCT
>CAZKIM010000206.1:0-1713 GCA_964552855.1 uncultured Solibacteraceae bacterium
CCCATCGCCCTCATCACCGGCGCCAGCAGCGGCATTGGCGAGGCGGTGGCGCGAATGCTGGCGGAGTGCGGGTTCGATCTGGCGCTCGGCGCGCGGCGCGCGGCGCGCGTGGAAGCGCTGGCTACGGAATTGCGGGGAATGGGCGCGCGCGTCTTCGCGAGCGATGTGGACACACGGGATTCGGCGAGCGTGAAGGCCTTCGTGGAATCGGCAGCGGCCTCGCTCGGCGCGCTCCATGTGATCGTCGCGAATGCTGGACTCGCCCGGGGTCTCGACAAGGTCTGGGAGATCCCCGACGAGGATCTCGAAGCCATGCTCCGCACCAATGTGGAAGGCGTGGTGAAAACCATCCGCTATGCCTTACCCGAAGTCAGGAAGGCGGGCTGGGGTCACATCGTCTTCATCGGCTCCACCGCGGGCCATCAGAGCTACGAGGGCGGCGGCGTCTACTGCGCCTCCAAGCACGGCATCAAGGCCCTCGCCCACGCGCTGCGCCTGGAGCTGTGCGGCGAGCCCATCCGCGTGACGAGCGTGGACCCGGGCATGGTGGACACGGAGTTCAGCCTCGTCCGTTTCCATGATGCGGAGCGGGCCAAGGGCGTCTACGCGGGCATGGAACCGCTCAGGGCTTCAGATGTGGCCGAGTGCGTCCGATGGAGTGTGATGTTGCCGGAGCGCGTGAATGTGGATGAGGTCATCGTCAAGCCCAGGGATCAGGCCTCCCACACCGGCGCCAAGGTGGCCCGGAGATCCTGAAGGCGCTTTCCAAATCGCCGTGAAGCTGGAAGGCTGAACGCGTGATCCTCCGCTCCATCCAACGCCTGTTCGCCCTGGTGGCCCTGGCGTTGCCGTGCCTGCCCCTGGCGGCCAACGCGCCACCGAGCCCGCCCCTTCGTCCCTGGGGCGCGTATGCGTTCAAGTCCTACGGCGGCGACCAGGGCCTCACCAGCCTCTCGGTCACCGTCATGGCCCAGGACGAGGCGGGCTTTCTCTGGGTCGGCACGGAGGATGGCCTCTTCCGCTACGACGGCGAGTCCTTCCATCGCTTCGACACTCAGGACGGCCTGCCGGATGTCTACATCATCGCGCTCGCCCCCGCCCCGGATGGCAGCTTGTGGGTGTTGACCAAGACAGGCCTGGCGCATCGCCAGGGCGGCCATTTCACCGTGATGCCGGCCGCGTCTGGGTTGCCCAAAGCGGATGATGTGGTCCGACTGGCCTCATCCTTGGCCTGCGACGCCCAATGCCGCTTGTGGATCACCACGCGAAAAGGGCTCTACCAGGGTGGCCCGAGCGGTTTCTGGCCGGTGCCGGGGTTGCCCCGGCAGACGACCATCGCGGTCTGGATCAATCCTTCGGATGGAGCCGTGCTCGCTTCCCAGAATGATGGAGCGATCTATCACCAGGGCGCTGGGGGCGAGTGGGTCGCCACGCGACTTCCCGCCCCCCACGAGAAGGATCTGGCCTTCGCGATGGTGCAGGACAAGGAAGGCCGGACATGGGCGCGGGGCTCTTCGTCCCTCGTCCGCTTCGACGCGGATTGGAAGGCCTCGGTGGATTTCAGCGCGCGATTCCCGTTGAAGGCCGTCGGGCTGGTCTCCCTTTTCGCCGACAAGGCCGGCCGCGTGTGGGCGCCGACCCAGAATGGCGTGGCCTGTTATCGGGATGGTGGCTCGTTCATGCTGGATGACTCCTGGGGCCTGCCTGGAAGCT
>CAZKIM010000207.1:0-1701 GCA_964552855.1 uncultured Solibacteraceae bacterium
CATCGGCTATGTGGTGAGCCTCGACACGAAGGATCCCTTCGTGGACGCGCACCTCATGCTCCAGAAGTTCAAGCAGCACCCGCGCATCGCGCCGATCCTCAAGGGCGGCAAGATGCTCCAGTACGGCGGCAAGGCCATCGCCATCGGCGGCTGGCATTCCATGCCGAAGCTGGCCTTCGCCGGCGGCATGCTCGTGGGCGATTCGGCGCAGATGGTGAACGCCGCGCGCCTCAAGGGCATCCACCTCGGCATGAAGGGCGGCATGGTGGCGGCGGAAGTGGTCCTCAAGGCGCTGGTGGAGGACGACTTCTCCGAGCCGAGCCTCATGCGCTACAGCCAGCTCTACATGGATTCGCTGGCGGGCAAGGAACTCTACAAGGCGCGCAACTTCCACGGCGCGGTGGAGCATGGCCTCGACATCCCCGCCATGGTGAAGATCGGCGCGACGATGGTCGGCGACGATGGCTGGATGCCCGGCGAGCCCTTCCATGCCGGGACCGACGCCGCCGCGACCCAGACCACCGAGGAGTATTACGGCAAGGCCGGATTGAAGCGGGATGACCTGGACCTGGGCGTCAGCTTCGGCAAGGGCACGGCCATCACCAAGCTGGATGATGTCTTCGCCAGCGGCACGCTCCACGACGAGCACCAGCCCGGCCACCTCAAGATCGTCAAGGGCGACTCCGTGTGCGTCACCTGCTACGAGGAGAAGGGCGCGCCCTGCACCATCTTCTGCCCGGCTCAAGTCTACGAAATGCACCCGGACGACAAGGGCGTGGTGAGCAAGGTGGACATCGCCTTCTCGAACTGCGTCCACTGCAAGACCTGCGACATCAAGTGCCCCGAAGAGAATGTGATCTGGACCCCCCCCGAAGGCGGTGGCGGACCCAAGTGGACGATTCTCTAGAAAAGATGAACCACAGAGGCGCGGAGACGCGGAGAAGAACTTAGGTTTCTATTCTTCTCTGCGCCTCCGTGTCTCCGTGGTTCGATTTTTTTGTTTCCCCGCAATCCAACCAGCTCTTCCCGGTGTAGCTAGGGATGGAGGCGGTTTGGGCCTCCCCAAGCTCCGGGAGTCGCCATGGAACGCAAGGATTTCCTCCGCCTCATGGGGCTCGGCGGGGTCGTGTTCGCCTCGGGCCTGGATGGGTTCGCGACGCCGGCCCACGCGGCGAGCCTCCTCCTTGATCCGAAGCTGGACCGGGTGGCCAGCCGGACGAAGGACTTCCACTTCGTCCAGCTCACGGACACCCATTGGGGCTTCCATGGCGCACCGAATCCCGAGGCCGAATCCACGCTGCCGAAGGCCATCGCCGCGGTGAACGCGCTGAAGGAACAGCCGGATTTCATCGTCTTCACCGGCGATCTCACGCACACGACCGATGATCCGAAGGAACGCCGCGCGCGCATGGCGCGGTTCAAGGAGCTGGTGTCAGGCCTGCGGGTCCAGCAGCTCCACTTCCTGCCCGGCGAACACGACGCGGGGCCGGATCAGGGCGAAGCCTTCCGCGAATTCTTCGGGCCCACCCACTACGCCTTCGATCACGGCGGCTTCCACTTCATCGCCCTGGACAATGTGTCCCAACCGGGATCGCGCCTCGGCGACGCGCAGCTCAAGTGGTTGGCGGCCGAACTCGCGCCGCTGGACAAGGCCAAGCCGCTCGTCGTCTTCGCACACCGGCCCCTCTTCGACCTCTACCC
>CAZKIM010000208.1:0-1697 GCA_964552855.1 uncultured Solibacteraceae bacterium
GCAGCGGGAAGAGGATGGTGCTGTTCTTCTCCACGGCGATCTCGGTGAGCGTCTGGAGGTAGCGCATCTGGATCGCCACGGGGTTCTGGCTGATCTTGTTGGAGGCTTCGAGGAGCTGCTGGCTGGCGAGGAGCTCGCCTTCGGCGGCGATGATCTTCGCGCGCTTCTCACGCTCGGCCTCGGCCTGACGGCCCATGGCGCGCTGCACCTGCTCGGGCAGGTCCACATTCTTGACCTCCACGGCGCTGACCTCGATGCCCCAGGGCTCGGTGGCGGCGTCAATAAGCTCGCGCAAGCGCTGGCCCAGCTTCTCCCGCTCCGTGAGCAGCTCGTCCAGGCTGGCCTCGCCCAGCACGGAGCGCAGCGTCGTCTGCGCGATTTGGCTGGTGGCGAAGTAGTAGTTCTCCACCTTGAGCACGGCGCTCGCGGGATCCACCGCGCGGAAGTAGACGACGGCGCTCACCTTCAAGCTCACATTGTCCCGGGTGATGATGTCCTGGCTCGGCACATCCAGCACCACCGTGCGCAGCGAGATCACCACCGCCTTCTGGAACATGCGCCACACGAAGATGAGGCCCGGCCCCTTCGGCGTGTTGTTCACCTTGCCCAGCGTGAACACCACCGCGCGCTCGTACTCGTTGACGACGCGGAGGGACGCGAGGAAGTAGAGGACGAGCGCGACGAGGATCGGCCCGAAACAGCCCAAGCTGGCAATGACGGCATTCATGGAGAGCCTCCGGGCGAAAGTTTAAACCGCGGATTCCGCAGATGGCGCAGATTGAGGGAACCGGTCGCTTAAATTCGCGTCATCCGCGGAATCTGCGGTTAAGCCTTCTTATCCTCGCACGAAGGGATTCCCCGTTTTCTCCTCGCCGATGGTGGTCACAGGGCCGTGGCCGGGGATGACGAGGGTGCCTTCATTCAATGCATAAAGCTGGCTCTGGATGCTCGCCTCGATCTGGTCGTAATCGCCACCCCAGAGATCCGTGCGACCGATGCCCCGGCGAAAGAGCGTGTCCCCCGCGAGCACCACTTGTCCCTTCTCGAAGGCGCCGTGAAAACAGCAGGAGCCGGGCGTGTGACCGGGCGTGTGCAGCGTCGCGAGCGCGTCGAAGCGATCGCCGGCGTTCAGCTCCGACATGTCCGGCGCTGGGATTTCCGGCATGCCGAAACGACTGGTCTGATCATCCAGATTCTCGATGAGGAAGCTGTCGTCCGCGTGGAGGTGGGCCGGGCATTGCCAGAGGTCTTGCAGCTCCTTCGTCGCGCCCACATGGTCGAAGTGGGCGTGGGTGTGGAGCAAGGCCCCCACCTTGATGCCGAGCGCCTCCACGCGCCGCCGGATCTTGACCGCGTCACCGCCGGGATCCACGACGAGCCCGCGTCCCGTCTCGGGGTTCCACAGCAGCGAGCAGTTGCAGCCCAGCGGGCCGACGGGGAAGGATTCCAGCTTCAGCATCCCACCATTGTCGCAGCGTCCTAGACTGGGCGCATGGACGCCGCCCGCCCCCGCCTCTTCTCCGCCTGGGACTTGTTGCCCCTCGCGGCGTTCGCCGGAGCGTGGTTCTGGCTCCGACATTGGCTGCCGCTGCTGCCCGAGCAAATTCCCTCCCACTGGAACGCCGCTGGGCAGGTGAACGGCTGGATGGACAAGCACAGCTTCCTCGCCGTGGCGGCCTGGCCGAGCCTCGGGCTTT
>CAZKIM010000209.1:0-1693 GCA_964552855.1 uncultured Solibacteraceae bacterium
CCGGAGTCACGATATGCCCATACCGAACCCACTTCCCAAACTGGCCTACAGCGTCGCGGAAGTCTGCCACCTCCTCGGCCTCGGGCGCACGGGGGTGTTCAAGGAGATCCGTGAGCGACGCCTTCGGGCCGTCAAGGCCGGACGCCGCACCTTGATCCCCGCGAGTGAAGTGCAGGCTTGGCTTGACCGGCTCGCCGTCGTCGCAGTCGCCTCCGCCGAACCTGAGGCCAGCAACGGATGACACGCGTAGATGCGCCTCACTCAGCCAAGCAATAGGCCGCCCAGTCCTCCATGAGCGTCCGCCGCTTCTCCGGCAGGGTGGACCGCGCGTAGGCGGCTTCCGAACGGTCCTTGAGCTGATGCGCCAAAGCGTGTTCGATGACTTCGCGCGGATAGGTGGTCTGCTCGCCTGCCCAATCCCGGAAGGTGGATCGAAATCCGTGAACCGTAATGTCCGACCGCCCCATCCGCTTGAGCAGCGCGATCATCGCCATGTTCGACAACGGCGTTCCTTCCTGACTCCCCAGGAACACATGCGACCCTTCCTGAACTTCACCCAGAGCCTCCAGAATCGCCATCGCACGGGAGGACAAGGGCACCGTATGGGTCTTGCCTGCCTTCATGCGCGCGGCCGGAATGACCCAGACCTTTCGTTTCAAATCAAACTCCTCCCACTGGGCTTCGATCACCTCCCGCGTCCGCGCGGCCGTCAGGATGGTGAACTCCAGCGCCAGCGCCGAAGTGCCGGTCCGCTGGCGAAGCTCGCCCATGAAGGCGCTGATCTGGTCGTAGGGCAGCGCCGGGTGATGCTCGGCTTTCTGGACCTTGGAAGGCCGTGGCAATAGCTGATCCAAGTGCCCTCGCCACCGCGCGGGGTTCTCCCCTTTGCGGAACCCGCTCACCGTGGCCCAGGCCAGCACCGTCTCGATCCGCTGGCGGACGCGGGAGGCCGTCTCGTTCTTGGTGATCCAGATCGGATCGAGCACCTTCCGCACTAGCGGCAGATCAATGGCCGACACCGGGAGCTTGCCGAGGACCGGCGACACATAGGTGGCGAGCGTGCTGGACCATTGGGCCGCATGCTTCTCATTCCGCCACGCCGCGCGGCGGTCCGAAAGGCACGCCGCCGCCGCCTGGTCGAAGGTCAGCTCCTTCGCCAGATCCGCCCGCAGCGTCGCCCGGCGGGCCACCCGCTCCGCCATTGGATCCCGTCCCGCCCGCAGCAGCTCCCGCAACTCGGCCGCCTTGCCCCGCGCCGCTTCCAACGACACATCCGGGTACGGTCCCAGGCCCATCTCCCGGAGTCGTCCGGTGCCCCGGTCCCGGTAGCGGAAGCACCAGCTCTTAGTGACCAGATGCGCGGGCGAGGCCTTTGCCGATGCCCCCTTTCGAGAAGCACGAGGAGCCACTTGAAGGTAAAGGCCGCCCCCATCGAGGAGGTAGCCTGGCGTCGCGCACTTCGCCACCTTCGCGGCACTCAGTTTGTGCAGTCCAGAGCCCATGAAATGGTGCCTCCTCGCGCGAGAGAAGGCTCCATCTTACCCAGCTATTTACCCATCTTTTGATCGTGAATGCAGACAGGCTTTCACGAACGCGGGCGACTCGAAACGGACGAGGTATTCATCACATTATCAATCAAAACAATGCTTTGAGCGAACTCTCAGGATCTCGCCCGATCCACCCTGAACAGTGG
>CAZKIM010000210.1:0-1681 GCA_964552855.1 uncultured Solibacteraceae bacterium
ATCTTCGGCGTGCGCTCCGGCCTGCCTCCGGGCGGCGAGAAGGCGCTCGTGGCCTTCGCGCTCTTCGTCACGGCCATCGTCTTCACCGTGGCGGCCATCGCCAACAACAACCTCCAGGACCTCAAGACGGGCCAGCTGGTGGACGCCACGCCTTCCAAGCAGCAGTGGGCGCTGGTCATCGGCGTCTTCGCCGGTGCCGCGATCATCCCGCCGGTGCTGGACCTGCTCAACCAGGCCTACGGCTTCACCGGCGCGCCCAACGCCACGGCCCACTCCCTGGCCGCGCCCCAGGCCGGTCTCATCTCGGCGCTGGCCTCGGGCGTGATCCAGAACAACATTGACTGGAGCCTCATCAAGATCGGCGCGTGGATCGGCGTCGCGGCCATCATCGTGGACGAGATCCTGAAGAAGACGACGAAGTCCGTGCATCTCGCGCCGCTCGCCATCGGCCTCGGCATCTACCTGCCGACCCAGAGCACGCTCATGGTCGTCGTCGGCGCCGTCGTGGGCTGGTGGTTCGACCGCCGCGCGGAGCAGGGCTCGAATCCCGAATCCACCAAGCAGCTCGGCGTGCTCCTCGCCTCCGGCATGATCGTCGGCGAGGGGCTCATCGGCGTGCTGGTGGCGGCGCTGGTGGGCTTCTCCGAGCAGCTCGGCTTCAAGAACCACGAGTTCCCGTTGAACCTCGTGAGCGACGGCTACTACGGGCGCTTCGCGGTGATGGTGGGCGGCCTCGCCTTCGTCGCCGTGGTCGCGGGCCTCTATGTGTGGGTGAGCCGCATGGGCCGCCGGATGGTCGCCAAATAGGGCACGAACCTATCAGTGCGTATGACGGAATGGGCCCTTCACCGGGCCCATTCCGCCGTTCGCCGATTTAGACGCTGCAAGCCTCGCGTGCTTAGTGATACCATGGTCGTCCCAGGTGGCTCATGGCTCGTGTTGCCTTTGAAAATCAACGGCGAGGAGGGTTGCGCGGCGCCGCGCTGCTCACCGTCCTTTCTTTCGCGCTCGTCGGCTGCGCCGTCGGGCCGAAATTCACTTCGCCCGAAGCACCCAAGGCGGATCGCTATGGGTCCAGCCCCGCGCTCGCCCAGGTCGGCGACGCCAGCACGCCCGGCGGCGGCGTCCAGGCGCTGAAAAGCGGCGAAGAGGTCCAGGCCAAGTGGTGGACGGCCTTTGGCAGCGAAGCCCTGAACGCCCGCGTGGACGAGGCCCTGGCTCACAGCCCGAGCCTTGAGGTCGCGCGCGCATCCCTGAAGCAGGCGCAGGAGACCTACCGCGCCGCCAAGGGCGGATGGTTTCCCTCGGCGGACCTCGCCGCGGGCGCGTCCCGCGTGAAGCAGGGCGTCGCCACCGGCGGGACGGGCACGCCCTTCACCCTCTACAACGCCTCCGTGAATGTCTCCTACACGCTGGACCTCTTCGGTGGCGTGCGACGGGGCGTGGAGCTGCGCGGCGCCCAGGTGGACTACCAACGCTGGCTGCTGGAAGGCGCGGAGCTGAGCCTCGCCTCCAATGTGGCGACGGCCACTTTCCGGGAAGCGGCGCTCCAGGAACAGATCGGCGCCACCCAGGAAGTCGTGAAGCTGCTTCAAGAGCAGTCCGACCTCGCCTCCAAGCAGTACGCCATCGGCGTGAAGAGCCAGGGCGATCTGCTCGCGGTGCAGGCCCAGCTCGCCAC
>CAZKIM010000211.1:0-1671 GCA_964552855.1 uncultured Solibacteraceae bacterium
GCGCTGGACGCGCTGCTGGCGCCGATGCAGGGCAAGTTGCTTTCGGAGCTCGGCCTGGAGGGGCCGGTGGCGCTCGCGGAAAAGCTCTGCCGCGAACTCGCGCCTTCGGTGCCCGCCCCCGCGCGGCTCGTGTCCATCGCCCTCACCGATGGCCGCGGACGGCGGATCGCCCTCCGGCCATGAAGGGCTGGAAACCGCTGATCGAGATTCCCGCCTTTCTCGCGGCGGCGCTGCTGTGCGCGTGGCTTTCCAACGCGCTCGCCGGGCCGACCCGGCGCTTGGCCTGGCGAGCGGAGGCTCTCCACGCCACGGTTCCAGTCCCCACTTCGGTTCCGACGCCCACGCCCGCCCCGGTCGCGCCCGCGCCACCGAAGCCCGCGCCCAAGGCGACCAAAGCCGCGTCTCCCAAGGTGGCCGCCGCCGACTGGGACCCCGCCGCCCTCCTCGCGCGGTTCCCGCCCCTGCAGGGCCAGGCCTACACCGAGATCAGCGGTGACGACGCCCGGTGGCTCCAGCTTCACGGCGCGTTGATCCTCGACGCGCGACGCACGGCCGTCTTCACGGAAGGACACCTGCCCGGCGCCAAAAGCCTCTCCGTATGGGAGGACGGCCTGGCCGCGAAGATCGCCGCGTTGAAGGGCGATCCGCTGCTGCCCATCGTCGTCTACTGCGCGGGCGGCGAGTGCGAGGATTCGCACCTGCTCGCGCAGAAGCTCTGGCTCGCGGGCTACCGCAACCTGCGCGTCTACACCGGCGGCTATCCGGATTGGGTGGCCAACGGCTGGCCCGTGACGAGAGGGACGGCGAAGGAGCTGGCGCCATGAGTCGCCTCCGCCATCCCTGGATCGTCCGCCTTGCCGCGTGGCTGCTCGGTGCGGCCTTCCTCGCCGCGGCCCTGCCGAAGATCGCCGATCCGCCCGGCTTCGCGGAAACCATCCACGCCTACGCGCTCGTGCCCGCCGCTTTCCTCGCGCCCATGGCCCTTGTGCTGCCGTGGCTGGAAGGGCTGCTCGCCCTCGCCCTTCTCTCCGGCGTCGCCCGGCGCAGCGCCGCGCTGCTGGCCTCCGTGCTGCTGATCGTCTTCATGGGCGCGCTCGCCCTCGACCTTTGGCGCGGCCACCCCGTGGACTGCGGCTGCTTCGGCGCGACGACCGTCGTTCGCACCGCCGCGGAGCGGCTGACGAGCATGGGATGGGATCTGCTCCGGGACGCGTGCCTGCTGCTGCTGAGCTGGATCGTCCTGCGCGGTCCCAAGACTGACTTGATCCCATGAAACGAGTCGCCCGCTATGGCCTCGCGCTGCTCATCGCGCTCTCACCCCTCGCGGTGATCCATCCCGTGACGGTGGAAGGCCGAAGCATGGAACCCGGCCTTCAGAGCGGCGAGCTCGTCTTCGCGCTCTGGCCCTGGTGCTCGGGGGCGCCCATGCGCGGGCAGGTGTGGATCGTGCAAGGCCCGGAAGGCCCCGCCATCAAGCGCCTCATCGGCCTGCCCGGCGAGACCGTCACCGAGCAGGGCGGCGATCTGTGGATCGGCGGCGCGCGCTTGAAGGAACCCTATGTGGCGCGCGTGGACGCCAGCGATGGCGGGCCGTGGCCCTGCGGCGGCGGCTACTTGTTTCTAGGCGACAACCGCCCCAACAGCGAAGATGGCCGCGCCTGGGGACCGCTG
>CAZKIM010000212.1:0-1671 GCA_964552855.1 uncultured Solibacteraceae bacterium
CGGAGACACCTTCCTCGTGCTGAGCACGCCCCAGTACGACTGCCCGCCTTGCGCAGGAACGCTGCCGCAGACCATGTCGCAGACGCCCGGCGTGGCCTCGGTTCAGATGGACTTCGACAAACGAGAGACACGAATTGCGTTTAAGTCGGGAGCAGATGTGGATGGGATCCTCGCCGACTGGAATCAAAGATTGGGGTTCTCGGGGAAGGTCGTCCGGCACCAACCCTAGACGGTCACCTAAGGCGGAGTTCCAGCACTCAAGGTAAGAGAGGATTCCATCTTCCTGGTACGAGGAGGTTGGTACACTCACACCCACATCAGAGATCGAGTGGACGACATGCAACGGTGGATGAACCCAATCCATGTGGCTAGGCTTACGGCCTTGAAGCCTTGTCGTAGCTGGAGGTAGGCCATGCTAGGGCTTGCTCAGCTTCGGCACCTCTTCGAGGACCACGGCACGCCTCCCGCCGGCCGGAAGCTTATTGAGGATGCACGCCGGAATGCTCCTGTCCGGAAAGTTCAGTCCAACAGCAACAATGTCATCACGCGCTTCGCTAGTCGGAAGATGGAGCGGATGGTCGACACGGAGAAGCGTGTGGGGCCCGAGATCACGCCACGCCCGGCCAGTGCCTCCTCCCTAAGTCGTGCTCCCTTCCCGCCTGGTGACCGACTTCCACCGGGCGTTCGCCGATTGGCCCGCGCGGAGCCGTGAGGGTGAACCTAGCTTGATCCTGCCCTAGGAGGGCCCCATGCACGACGCGTTTCAAAGCCCTTACCTCATTCCCTTGATCGCGATTCTCGCGGGCGTTGCCTATGTGGGCATCTCCGCGTGGCGGAAGACGCAGGAGGACAAGATCGCCTTGGAGCGGGAGCTCCGCCTCAAGGAGCTGGAACTGCGGACCCAGGCCGCGAAGGATCAAGGCGCGAAGGGGATTTAGGCCCAACGGCAGGGTGGCAGCCGCTACCCTTAGGTTTTGGGCCGCCTGTGATCCAGCACCCCGGGAATGTGTTCGTGGTGTCCGCGCCTTCGGGCACGGGGAAGTCCACGCTGTCCCAGCGGCTCGTGGAGCGGGTGCCGGATCTGGTCTTCTCCACCTCCGTCACGACGCGCCCGCCCCGGCCCGGCGAGGTGGAGGGGCAGGATTACTTCTTCGTGGACGACGCGAAGTTCGAGTCCATGGTGCGCGCCGGGGATTTCGTCGAGTGGGTGCAGGTCTACGAGCGCCGCTACGGCACGAGCCGCCCTTGGCTGGAAGAGGTGCTGGCTTCGGGCAAGGATGTGCTGCTCGACATCGAGACCACCGGCGCGCTGAACATCCGCCGCGCGATTCCTGACGCGGTGATGATCTTCATCCTGCCGCCTTCGGTGGAGGCGCTGGAGAGCCGCCTGAGGGGCCGGGGCAAGGACAGCGAGGAGCAGGTGCGCCTGCGGCTTCAGCACGCGCGGCACGAGATGGACCTCTACCACGCCTACGACTACCTCATCGTGAACGAGGATCTGGAGCGGGCCTACCGCCAGTTCGAATCCGTCATCTGGGCCACCCGGGCGCGGAAGGAGCGGATGCTCAGCGCCGCCCAGGCGATATTGGGCGAATTTCCCCGGTAGCGGGACCAGCTATCCTAAGGCTCTGCCCGGGAGCCTCATGGCCGCGTGGATCACGAAGAACTGGA
>CAZKIM010000213.1:0-1670 GCA_964552855.1 uncultured Solibacteraceae bacterium
CGCTCCACCAATCCCCATGATGTGCACCATTAGCTTGAAGATCGGCAACCCAATTACGCAGGCGGCGAGCATCAAAAGGATTGAATAGAGTGTGCTCATGAGAGCGGCCAAACTTTCGAAATCACCGGCACGGAAGCGTCCGAGTGCATTGAGTGGTTAGAGAGCTGGGGTCGAACCACCAGCATTTGAAAAGTACTCTACATGCACCTTGTACTTGAATAGATGCATGCAGCTTCGATCCCTCCTTCGACCTTTCGGAGAGCCCTCGTAGCCCTGGCAGAGTTTCTGATCTTCAAGATCAGTTGACTCCTTCGCCATCATCTCGTGAATAATCCATCCGATTGTGATCCCGCCTCCGTAGCAGAGTGGATTATTACAATCGATCGCATGTCGAAAACTGCCTTCAGTGCAAACAGTAGTCCGAACAGATCTGTTGTAGTCCATTTCCTCTACCTCAACTCTGATTGCCTTGATAGATGGGTAGGCCTCTTGGAATGAGTTTACTTTCTTTGCAAAGAGAGATTGGGCGTTGTTGGCAATATCACTGGGCTTGAGGTGCTTGTCTTTCACCACGAGTTGCTCCTTGTGTTTACTGCGCTCTAACTTTGAATTTGACGAACCGGTCGGTGGAAGAGCCATCCCACCTAACGCGGCTGCGAGGTCCGGATCCTCCCTCACCGCAGCCCTAGGTTCTCCATCAGCTCCGCCATGGCCTGAAGAAAGCCTGGATCCGCGCCGCGGTACTCGGCGCCGAACATGATGTAGCCGTCGCGGGCGCTTTGGCCGCGGAGGGTGGAGAAGGCGACGACGGCTTCGGACGGGGGCGTGGGAAGGAGCGGGTCGTCGAAAGCGAGATCCTTCAGGTGCGTGCCGGGGTCGAAGAGGAAGGCGAAGCGGTCCTCGGTCCAGGCGCCGATGCCGCCGGCGCCCAAGGAGGCGATCTCGGCGTCCACCACCTGGCCCTGCACGAGGAAGCGCGCGCGGAGCGGCCGTGGAGGCGCAAAGCGCCGGGTGCGCCGCTGGTCCACACCTGCCATGGAGGCTCCGGAGATGCCGAAGGCTACCGCCGCGGAGGGGCTCCGTCCAGCCTGCCTAGCGCCGGGGCTCCACCAGGATCGCGGCTTCCGGCGCGGGGCAGCCGAAGGTGCAGAGGCCGCAGCCCGTGCAGCGGTCCTCGATGACCTCTGGGTGCATGAGTTCGCCTTCGGCGCCCGCCACCATGCGGATGGCTTCCTCCGGATAGGGGCAGCGGTCCACGCAGGTGCGGCAGGGGACCGCTTCCCGGTCCTCGCGCCCGAAGGTGAGGCAGAGCTTCTCCTTCACCTTCGCCGTGCCGATCTTCACGGCGGGCGGGCCTTCCAGCTCGCGGCCGTCCTCGAGCTTGCGCTTGGGCCACAGGAGCGCGCCTTCGGGGCAGGCCGTCACACAAGGCAGTTCCGAGCAGAGGAAGCAGGCCATGCGGCGCGGCTCCAGCACGGGCGCGTGGAGACCGAGGCCCGCCGAAGGGCCCGCCTTCACGAGCGAATCTTGCGGACAGGCCTCGATACACTTGTCGCAGCGCGTGCAGGCCGTGAGGAAGGCGAATTCGTCCAACGCCCCCGGCGGCCGTAGCTGCTTGGGGCTCACCTTGGTGACGGCGTCCTCGAGCTTGTCCGCGACGAAGCCGCCGA
>CAZKIM010000214.1:0-1666 GCA_964552855.1 uncultured Solibacteraceae bacterium
GCCTGCGGGTTGAGATCGTGTCCTTGCCCGGCACGAAGTCCTGGATGAAGATCCCATTGATGCCTTTCGCGTCCTGCCCGGTGAAGAGGAGGCGGCGGCCATCCGGCGTCCACCGGCATCGGCCCAGGGTCGCAGGGGTCTTGAGGATGGCGCTCACTTCCGTCTGGAAGACCGTCTTCGATCCGTCATCCAGGCGCACCACGAACAAGGTGCAGTGGAGCTGGGAAGCCCGGCTTCCGAACACGACGAACTGGCCGTCCGGCGACACTTCAGGAAGGAGGAAGTTGGAACCCGCCACGAGCAGCGTGGCGCCGCTGCCATCAGGATGGACCTTCCAGATACCAGGGGCCTTCGGATTGGAGCTGGCGTAAACCACCCAGACCCCATCCCGGGTCATGGTGGGATTCTCCGCGTCCTTGCCATCGTGGCTCACCTGCCGGGGCGCGCTGCCATCGCTGTTCGCCATCCAGACCTCGAAAGCGCCGCTCCGGTTGGAGCTCCAGAGGATGTGTTTGCCATCCGGCGTGAAGCCTGGATCCCAATCCTCGGCGGCATCGTCGGTGAGGCTCCGGACGACGCCGCTGAGGCTGGACACGGCCCAGAGATCCAGGTTTCCCGAGCGGTTGGAGGAGAAGCAGACCCAGTCGCCATCCCGCCCGAACACCGGCTGCCGGTCGTTGCTGCTGCCTTGCGTCAACCAGCGCGGCGGCTCCTTGCCTTCCAAGGCGATCTCGCGGAGGGACTCCTGGCCTTCGTGCCCGTCCAACACGACCCTGCCGCCGGGCAAAAGGTCCAAAGTGACGGCGGCAGATGGCGACCAGAACAGAGGTTGCGAGACCCCGGTTGATAGGTTCTCGCGGTAGATCATCGCTGTGCTCGTGCCTGCGCCGTTGCCGGCCACGGATTCCGCCTGGGCATAGATCACCGCGTCATTGGAGAGCCAAGCTACGGCGGAAAGCTCGCCGAAGCGCCGCGCGGGTTGCGTCTCATGGATGGCGCCGTTCTTCGCGTCCACCCGGAAGAGTGTGCCCAAGAGGCCGCTCTGGGTGGCCTGGTCCGTGGTAAGGAGGATGGAGCGGCCATCGGGGCTCCATCTCGGCTGGGCCAGCAACAGGCCTGGAAACCGGGCGAGCTCCCGTTCTCCGCCGCCTTCGGCGCCGATGACCAGGAGACTCGAAGAGTCCATCCCGTTATCCGTGATGTGGCGCAAGAAGGCGATGCGGCTTCCGTCCGGGGACCAGTCCCCGTACAGGGCGTCATCCACGACCTTGCGCGGATCCGTGCCGAGGACCGACATGCGGTAGAGCGATCCGATCCCGTTCTCGGTGCGGATGAAGAGGATGGAGGCGCCGTCCGGCGAGAAGCGCGGGAAGTCGTCCGGCCCCCCGCTGAGCGCCACCTCGCCGCCGCCGCGGAGCTGCTTGAGCCAGATGCGCGTCCGCCCATCGCGGTTGGAAGTGAACGCGAGGGTCTTGCCATCCGGGCTCGCGGCGGGGGAGCTGTCCCGGCCACTGTAGGTGAGATAGCGCAGCGCCACGGGCTTGAGCTCCACGGGCGCGGGGTGGAAGAAGGCGATCACGCCCCAAGTCAGGAGTGCGCCCGCCAGGAAGCCTCCCAGCCATGGAAGCCTGGACCTGGGCGGGATGCGCGGCGCTGCGACAGGGCC
>CAZKIM010000215.1:0-1665 GCA_964552855.1 uncultured Solibacteraceae bacterium
GCCAGCCCACCACCATCAACAATGTGGAGACCATCGCCACCGTGCCGCCGATCCTGCGCATGGGTGGCGAAGCCTACGCGAAGCTGGGCACGCCGAAGAACAGCGGCACCCGCGTCTTCTGCATCAGCGGCCAGGTGAAGCGCCCCGGCCTCTACGAGCTGCCGCTGGGCCTGCCGCTGGACTTCATCCTCAACGACCTCGCGGGCGGCACCAGCACCGGCAAGAAGATCAAGGCCGTCATCCCCGGCGGCGCATCTGCGCCCGTCTTCGACGCCAACGACCTGGATTGCGCGATGGACTTCGACGCCGTGCGCGCCAAGGGCTCCATGGCAGGCTCCGGCGGCATCATCGTCATGGATGAGGACACCTGCATCGTCCAGGCCTGCCTGCGCCTCCTCCGCTTCTACGCCCATGAGAGCTGCGGCCAGTGCACCCCCTGCCGCGAAGGCTGCAACTGGCTGGAGATGATCCTGAACCGCATCGAGCACGGCGAAGGCCGCATGGAAGACCTCGCCACCATCGAGCAGATGACCCCACGCATCGCCGGCCGCACCCTCTGCCCCCTCGGCGACGCCGCCTGCGGCCCCATGGACTCCATGCTCAAGAAATTCCGCGCCGAGTTCGAACACCACATCACGCACAAGGAATGCATGGTGAAGGGCTCGAAGCTGCTCAGCGCGGTGGGGCACCACTGACAGGCTGGAGGCTTTAGGCTGGAGACTGGAGCCTCCATCGCGCGGCGCCCCAAGGGCGCCGTTCGTTTACCTCCAGCCTCCGGCCTCCAGTCTCAGTTCGCGGCGCGGTAGATCACCTTGTAGTTCAGGTCCTTCGACAGTCCGTTCACATGGACCTGGACGCTGAGGAGGAGGCGGCCGTCGGGGAGCTGGGTGAACTCGTTGGTGCGTTCGCCGTCGCTGGCCTTATAGGTCTGGAGCACGCCGGAGAGGGAGGGCCGCGCGCTCACCTGCATGACTTCGCCATCCTCCCGGGTCCAGACGACGGCGTGGCCGTCCAGGGGCAGGGTCATGGGTTCGCGCTGCTCGAAGCGGAAGGTGGCGGAGCCCTCCATCGCGCCCAGCTCCACGCGCTGGTAGAGCGGGTCCACGGCCTTCAGGCGACGAATGAGGTAGTCCCGGCGCGCGCCGGAAGCCTGGGCGGCGAAGGCGGCGATGCCCTTGTCCAGATCCGGTGCGCGGTCGAGGACGAAGGTGCCGTGGGGCAGGGCGCTCATGGTCATCGCCACCGCCGCGGGGGCCGCGCTGGGTTGAACGGCGAACACGGGCACGGCGGCCAGGAGGGCGAGGGAACGAACGGAGGAAACGAGGGACATGGCGGCTCCGGAATGGGCCTTGCGGGCCTTCCTTAAAAATGCGAGCTTTTACTCAGATTCGCTACTCGCGTCCATGAAACCCGCCCCGACCCGCAAATCCCCACGCCAGACGCGGTCCAAAGAGACCGTGGAGGTCCTCCTCACGGCGGCGGCTCGCATTCTGACGACGGAAGGTTTCGAGGCCCTCACCACCAACCGCGTAGCGTCGGTCGCGGGCGTGAGCGTGGGCTCGCTCTACCAGTACTTCCCCAACAAGGAGGCGTTGGTCCGCGCGCTCTGTGAGCGCCACACCCACGGCGTGCGCGACCGTCTCCGCGCGCGCTTCGACGAGGCCT
>CAZKIM010000216.1:0-1648 GCA_964552855.1 uncultured Solibacteraceae bacterium
GGCCTTCCTCCTGGACGGCTACCGGGGCGTCGCGCAAAAGCTCAAGCGGGACGGCTTCCGAAGCCTGCTCGCCAAGGTCAATCAATGCGAACGGGACTTGAAGGGCGAGGCCATCTCCCGCAGTGAGACGCCGCTTCTCGATCTCACCATCGGCCTATCCCGCGCCTGGGGGCGGTGAGGAAGCCGACTTGAGCGCGACGCCCTTCGGGCGGACAATGGTGTGTTGAGGTGCGCCATGGCCGAATGCGTCATTCCGAACATGACTTCCATGGAAGTGGTCGAGTCCAAGTCGGTGCTGCCCGCGGGCTTCAAGGCCGACCTCACGGATCTGAAGGCCGTGGACTTGACCCAACCGGTGCTGGAACTGGTGCGCCGCACCTCCTCCCGCATGCCCCAGGACATCATTGACGCCCTCGTGAAGGGTCGGGACGCGGAGGAAGAGGGCTCCCGCGCCTTCAACACGCTCAACGACATGGTGAAGAACATCCTGCTGGCGGATGGCCATGTGACGCCGCTCTGCCAGGACACGGGCACGGTCATCTTCTGGGTCCACCACCCCTATGGCCTTAGCCAGCGGAAGGCCAAAGCGCAGATTCGCGCCGCTATCGTGCAGGCCACGGAGCGCGTGTGGCTGCGGCCCAACTGCGCCAAGGCTCTCAGTGGCAAGAACAGCGGCAACAACCTGGACCCTTTTGGAGAAGGCCACCCCATCATCCACTTCGAGGAGTGGGACAAGCCCGAGATCGAGATCAGCGTGATGCTCAAGGGCGGCGGTTGCGAGAATGTCGGCGCGCAGTACCGCTTGCCGGAGGTGACGCTTGGCGCGGGCCGTGACATCAAAGGCGTGCGCAAGGCCATCATTGACGCCGTCGTGAAGGCGCAAGGGCAAGGTTGCTCGCCCGGCATCCTCGGCGTGGCCATCGGCGGCGACCGCGTGAGCGGCTACGAGAAGAGCAAGGAGCTGGTGCTCCGCAAGCTCGGCACCGCGAACCACGATGCCGAGATGGACGCCTTCGAGAAAGAGCTGACGAAGGACCTCAACACCCTCGGCATCGGCCCCATGGGCTACGGCGGCAACACCACCGTCCTCGGCGTCCATGTGGAGGAGATGTACCGCCACCCCGCCAGCTTCTTCGTGAGCATCAGCTACATGTGCTGGAGCAGCCGGCGCAGGACGATGACGATCGGAGCCAAGGGCGATGTCAACTTCGACTGATCAGTCGCGGCACGACGATGCCATGGCTCCATTTGCATGGGTTCTGATCGCCATGCTTGGCCTCTGCGAGCTTGGATCGGGCGCCGTGATCATTCATGCGGAACTGACGCCTTATAACTCGCTCGACACCACCTTCTTCGAGCTTGGTCTGACCTTTCTTGCTCTGATTGCGTTTGTCGGAGGAATCGTTCAAGCCATTCGGGACCGTGGTAAGCAGGCATTGGCGCTTCTCGCACTTTTCTTTGCGCCTTTTGTCCTCTTCTGTGTCCGGTTGATGCAGTAATTTTCCACGATCAGAGGCACTCATGATCTGCCTCGCGACCCCATCCCCGAAGCCCGGGCCTGCGCTTAAACTTGGCAAGAGGTTCTTGATGCCCGATCTACTCCCCGAAGCCGCTTCCAAGGTCCGACAGCTTTGTCCGGATGCGGAGT
>CAZKIM010000217.1:0-1648 GCA_964552855.1 uncultured Solibacteraceae bacterium
GCACCATCGTCCACGCGCTGGAAGCGGAACTGGAGGCGCCGGGCGGTCGCAACCCGTTGCGCTACCTCTGGGTCCAGACGCAGGTGCTTCACCCCGCGGACATGGCCCGGTCCACGCCGAACCATCCCGTCGCCCAGCAGGTGGAGATCCTCCGGGATTGGAGTCTGCGGCTGGCGGCCGAGGGCGAGGCGCTTCGCGCGGCGGAATTCCTGGAGCGGCTCTTGCTGCTCGCGCCCAAGGATCGCGGCGCGCTGGCCCGTCTCACGGCCTCGCTCCGCGAGCAGGGCATGATCGAGGAAATGGTGGCCATCGCCGCGCGGTGGCGCGCGGAGGAACCCAGCCTGCCGGACGCGGCATTGCGCCTGGGCGAAGGGCTCCTGGCGCTGGGCCGCGCTCGCGAGGCGAAGGACCAGTTCCAGGCGATCCTCACGAAGGACCCCCATCACGCCCTCGCCCATTTGGGCATGGGGCAGGCCCTGGCGCAAATCGGCGCCGATCCCTTTCCCCACCTGGATGCGGCGTTCGAGCTGGAGCGGGAAGGCACGGCCTCGGCGCTTCGCGAGACCTTCGACTATCGCCTTCAGCACCCCCCCGCGGGCGAACTCACCTATGAGATGGAGCATTTGCCGACGCTGCTCGGCGTTTCCTCGGCGGAAGTGAACGCCTACATGGCGGAGGGCGGTCTGCCTGCCACGGGGATGGAAGGCACCGTGCGCGAATCCGAGCTCGCCCGCTGGGTGGGCGTGCAGAACCGCTACCAACTCCTTCCCATCGGCCTCGCCTGGACGGCGCCGACGCCCCATCGGCTGCCGGAACTGAGCTGACAATCCACCGCGCAGGCCGGACAATGGTGGGATGGCCGAAGCGATCCTCACGACCGATCTCCCCTTTCCCGTCTTCCGGCGCGGCAAGGTGCGCGATGTGTACGAGGTGGGCGATGGCAAGCTCCTCATCGTCGCCACGGATCGCATCAGCGCCTTCGACTGCGTGATGCCGGAAGGCATTCCGGCCAAGGGCGCGATCCTGACCCAGGTGGCGAATTTCTGGTTCGACGCGACGAAGGATCTGGTCCCGAACCATCTCATCGCCACCGAGGCCGCGGACTATCCGGCCGCGCTCGCGCCCTACCGCGCCCGGCTCTCGGGTCGCTCGGTGCTGGTGGCGAAGACGGAACCGCTGCCGGTGGAGTGCGTCGTGCGCGGCTATCTGGCGGGCTCGGGCTGGAAGGAATACCAGGTCAACGGCACGGTGTGCGGCCTCGCGTTGCCGAAGGGTCTCAAGCTCGCGGATCGGCTGCCGGAGCCCATCTTCACACCCGCCACTAAGGCCGAAAGCGGCCATGACGAGAACATTCCTTTTTCGCGGTTCGCGGAGATCGTGGGCCAGGCCCGCGCGGAAGAACTGCGATCCCTCGCGCTGGCGCTCTACGCGCGAGGCTCGGAGCTGGCGGCGGAGCGGGGCATCCTTCTCGCCGACACGAAGTTCGAATTCGGCATCCGGGACGGCAAGATCATCCTCATTGATGAAGCGCTCACGCCGGATTCGAGCCGGTACTGGCTCGCCGAATCTTGGAAGCCCGGCGCGAATCCGCCGAGCCTCGACAAGCAGTTCCTGCGGGATTACCTGGAAACGCTCACCGACTGGGACA
>CAZKIM010000218.1:0-1629 GCA_964552855.1 uncultured Solibacteraceae bacterium
ACTGGTGGGCGATGACGGGCTCGAACCGCCGACATGCTGCGTGTAAAGCAGCTGCTCTACCGACTGAGCTAATCGCCCGATCGCCGAAGAGAGAGCTTCCCACGGGAGGCGCGGAAGGTCAACGGGAAACCTTGGCGTTGAGCCCGCCTTCGCCTGCTGGTAGATTTTTAAGGTTCCGCGCCCAGGCGTTCCGGCCATGTCCGGAACGGGGCCCTGCCGATGCGCGGGACTTAAGTGGAGACGCCCGTGGCGCTGATGGAGCTGGCGAATCTGGGATGGGCTGCCCCCGCCTCCGGCGGTGGTGGCGGCTTGGACGCGTTCCTGGCCCAGCTGCCGGATCCCATGCGTCCCTACCTTTGGCAGCTGCTCTTCGTCATCGCTCTGGTGACGGCGCTGCACTGGATTCTGAAGCTGGCCTTCTACAAGCCCATCTCCAAGGTGATGTCGGATCGCGAGGACGCCCTCAGCGCGGGTTCGGACACCAAGGCCAAGGCCGCCGTGCTCATCGAGGCCCGCCAGCGGGAATATCGCGAGAAGCTGAAAGACCTGCGCGCCAAGGCCGCCGCCCACCGCAAGACGCTGGCGGACGCCGCCGGAGCCGAGAAGCAGACCCTGCTGGACGCCGCCCGCGCCAAGGCCACGGCCCAGCGCAAGGCCGCCACGGATGCGCTCGCCGCCGAGACGGCCCAGGCCAAGCAGGATCTGGTGGCGCAGGCCGACCAGTTGGCCGAGACCATGGCCGCCCGTTTGATGGCGCAGGCGTAGGGGTGGAGATGAAGACGCGCAGCCTGATCCTCCCTTCCGCCTTCGCTGTGATCCTCCTCTCGGCCACGCCCGCGCTTCGCGCGCAGGCCCCGGCCGCCAGCCACTCCAGCCCCGGCGACCACGGCCAGGATGAAGGCCGGTCCTCGGCCTCCTCCTCCGCATCGCCCGCCAAGACCCGCGCGCTTCACGAGGCCCAGGCTCCGGTTGAAGCCGCGCCTGAGGCGGGGCACGCGCCGGAACCCGCGGAAGAGCATTCCGTGAAGCTCTTCGGCTTCGCGCTCGGCACGCTCGCCCAGTGGATCATCCAGCTCGTCAACCTGGCGCTCTTCGGCGGCGCGCTCTGGTACCTGCTGAAGGGCCCCGTGAAGTCCGCCTTCGCGAACCTCCGCAAGGATCTGGAAGAGCGCCTGGCCCAGGCCGAGAAAGACAAGGCCGAAGGCGAAGCCCAGATCCACGAGCTGGAAGCGAAGATGGCGGGTCTCAAGTCTGAGTTGGACGAGATCCTCGCCAAGGCTGGCCTCGAGGCCGAAGCCGAGAAACAGCGCGTGCTCGAATCCGCCCGCGCGGAAGCCGCCGCGATCCTCGCCGCCGCCGAATCCGAGATCACCCGCCAGAAGCAGGTCGCCAGCCAGGAATTGCGCGCGCTCGTCGCCGAGCTGGCGGTGGAAGCCGCCGCCAAGCGCCTGGAAAGCCGCGTGCAGGGCGCCACGGCCACGGGCGTCACCGATCACGCCATCGCCGAACTTGGCGCGATGCAGGGAGGCATGAAGTGAGCAAATACCTCATCGCCCGCCGCTACGCCAAGGTGCTGCTGGATCTCGGCGAGAAGGCTGGATCCGTCCCGGCCGTCGGTCAGGAGCTGGA
>CAZKIM010000219.1:0-1613 GCA_964552855.1 uncultured Solibacteraceae bacterium
CTGGAAGGCTACCGCCACGGCATCCGGCTCTGGACCATCGTCCTCGAGATCTCCGTGCTGATGGCCCAGTTCCCCAGCGAAGCCATCGCGCGGCTCAGCTACGACTTCCGCACCCTCGGCCTGGGCTACGCCAACCTCGGCGCCATGCTCATGCGCATGGGCATCCCCTACGACTCGGTGGAGGGCACCCAGTGGTGCGGCGCGCTCACCTCCATCCTCACCGGCGACGCCTACGCCGCGTCGGCCGAGATGGCCGGTCAGCTCGGGGCCTTCCCCAAATTCGGCAAGAACCGCGAAGCCATGCTGCGCGTCGTCCGCAACCACCGCCGCGCCGCCTACAACGCGCCCGCGTCCGAGTACGAATCCCTCTCCGTGCCGCCCCAGGGCCTTCACGGCGAAGGCGTGCCGAGGCGCATCCTCGAAGCGAGCCGCGAAAGCTGGGATGGCGCGCTGGCGCTCGGCGAGAAGCACGGCTTCCGCAACGCCCAGGTGACGGTGCTGGCGCCCACGGGCACCATCGGCCTCCTGATGGACTGCGACACCACCGGTGTCGAGCCCGACTTCGCCCTCGTGAAGTTCAAGAAGCTCGCCGGCGGCGGCTACTTCAAGCTCGTCAACTCCGCCATCCCCGAGGCCTTGATGCGCCTGGGCTACGCGCCGGATCAGATCAAGGACATCGAGCGCTTCGTCATCGGCTGGCAGGAGATCACGGACCAGACGCCGGGCATCACCCGCGCCATGCTCCTCGAGAACGGCTGGAGCGACGACGAGATCAAGGCCATCGAGGGAAAACTGCCCACGGCCTTCGACCCCTCTTTCGCCGTGGACATGGAGCGACTCAAGGCCCACTTCGTCCAGGACCGCGTGGACGCCTTCCTCGCCGCGCTCGCTGGCACCATGACCGTCGAGGGCGCGCCCCACCTGAAGGCCGAACACTTGCCCATCTTCGATTGCGCCAACAAGTGCGGCCGCACGGGCAAGCGCTACATCGCGCCCATGGGCCACCTGAAGATGATGGCCGCCGCCCAGCCCTTCCTCAGCGGCGCCATTTCCAAGACGATCAATCTGCCCGCCGAAAGCACCGTCGAGGACATCGCCGGCATCTACGAGGCCTCCTGGCAGCTCATGCTCAAGGCCGTGGCCCTCTACCGTGATGGCTCCAAGATGAGCCAGGCCATGGCCACGAACCTCGACCTGCTGGACGGCGCCGACACGCTGACCGACGAGACGACGACCCACGCGGAGAAGACCCCCGTCGTCGCCGCCGCCCTCACCCAGCAGCTGGTCCGCACCTACCGTCGCCGCCTGCCCAACCGTCGCGGCGGCTACACCCAATCCGCCACCGTCGGCGGCACCAAGATGTACCTGCGCACGGGCGAATACGAGGACGGCAGCCTCGGCGAGATCTTCATTGACATCCACAAGGAGGGCGCCGCCTTCCGCTCCCTGCTCAACTGCTTCGCCATCGCCGTCTCCATGGGCCTCCAGTACGGCGTGCCGTTGGAAGAGTTCTGCGAAGCCTTCCTCTTCACCCGCTTCGAGCCCAACGGCATGGTCATGGGCAGCGACACCATCAAGCTGTCCACGAGCCTCATTGACTTCATCTTCCGCGA
>CAZKIM010000220.1:0-1608 GCA_964552855.1 uncultured Solibacteraceae bacterium
TCATGCGCGCCCTCGCCGACGCCAAAGGCGACCTGCCCATCACCTTCGAATACCGATCGCGTGAAGGCCTCGTCGCCCGCGTCAAAGCCGGCGCCGACCTGGGGTTGAAACACGACCCCGAGCTCGCGGAAAAACTGGCGAAGAGCTGCGGCTGCGGGCTAAGCTGGATGTACTAATGGATATGTGAGGTCGGAATGATCACCATCCAGGAAGCCGTAGCAGCTGCACAGAAGGCACTGAGCGAGATTTATGGAGAGGGCGTTGCGCAGGATACTTTGCTAGAAGAGGTTGAGTCCTCGTCCGATGGCAATGACTGGGTAATCACCCTAAGCTTCAGTGTGCCAACCGGCAAAGTAAATGTTGTTCCAGTGATGTTTGGATTACCGAGTGTAGCGGGCAGAGAGAGGGTTTATAAGTCATTTGTAATTAAAAAGTTTAATGGCGAAGTTAAGGCCATGAAGATAAGAGTTTTATGAATGATAAGCTATATGAAAAATATAAACGGTTGATTGAGAATAAAAAATTAAGTGTCATTCTTGATTCTAATCTTTTTGTACTTCTAGTTGTTGGAAGCGTAGATCGGTCCTCTATAACAAAAAACAAACGAACTGATGTTTTTGATGAGAGATGTTTTGATTTCATTGTAAATTTAATATCGAATAAAACTAAATTGATTGTTACAACTGGAATTTTGACAGAAGTAAGTAACCTGCTGATTCCTGGTCGAGCTAAAGAAGGGCGAACTAGCACACGCTATTTGGTCGTAGATCAGTATCGTCGGAATTTGGTTAGCCTCGTTCAAGATCATATCCATGCTGATGCCAGCGCAATAATGGTTCTTGATGATGCCGAATTCAACAGGCTTGGTTATTGCGACATGTCAATACTTAAGGTGATTGACGATGCGACTGTTGTGGTTTCTGTTGATCTTGACTTGATTAATCAAGCCGAATCCCGGGGAATCGCGTCAATTAATTTCAATCACCTTCGAGAGGTGCTTTGGTCTGCCTAAGATAAGGTCTCTTCGATCTATGCACACCCTTCTCCGCTTCCTCTTTTCCGCCATCGGCCTCCTCGTCGCGGCCTTCTTCGTGCCGGGGGTCCATGGCGGACCGTTCCTGGAGTTGATCGTCGTGGCGGTGATCCTGGGGGCGCTGAACGCGACGCTGGGGCTGCTGCTGAAGTTCATCGCCTTCCTTCCGAACTTCTGCACCTTCGGGTGCCTGGGGCTGCTCATCAACGGGCTCGTGTTCTGGGCGGCGGGGGCGCTGTCCTCCAACCTGGGCCTGCGCTTCCGGGTGGATGGATTCTGGGCGGGCTTCTTCGGCGCGCTCGTCTCCAGCGTGGTGGCGGGCATCCTCGGGTGGATCTTCCTGCCCAAGAAAGACGACGACCGGCGCGGGCCGGAGCCGAAGGTGAAGGTCATCAATCCCTGAAAGGCTTTTGAACCACGGAGGCACGGAGACTCAGAGAAGGGTTGATCTGAAACCTCTGTGCCTCTGAGTCTCCGTGGTTCAAATAATCACTCCGCCATCCAGAAGAACACCGCCGTGAGCCGCCGGTCTTTCATCTCGCGGCCGAAGTAGCGCGTGGCGCTGTGAACGAGGG
>CAZKIM010000221.1:0-1574 GCA_964552855.1 uncultured Solibacteraceae bacterium
AGTCCCGCGGCTTGATCCTCGGCGCTCTCCCGGTCGGTGGGGTCGGAGCGGATCGCATCGGGCGCGTTGGATAGCTCCACGCGGTGGACGCTGCCTTCGGGATCCTGGACCATCACCCATTTCGGCGCGGTGCGACCCACCACGGCGCGCCCATCCGCGCCGGTCCAGATCGTGTCCATGGGCGTCCACCGCCCCGCGTCCATGAAGGACCAGGCGCCGGGAACCGGGCGATCCAGGCCTACCACCGCGTCTTGGTCGAGAAAGTGGATGGTGAGCCGGGCAGCGCTGGGCGCGGGCGCGGGCTTCCTGCACGCGAGGGTGCCGAGGAGCGCGAGAAGCGTGAATGGAAGCGCCGTGCGCCTCAGATTGCCGACGAACTTTCGGAATCCTTCCATTGGCGCCTCGCAGTCAGAGCCAGCCACCCCAAGTATAGGAAGGCACCGACCAGGGCCGCCTCAGGAAGGAAGATCGGCCCAGCCAACACGGTGCCCTCGCTTGTGCAGTCCCCATAGCGATCACTGAAATCGCGGACCCACACGCGTTCCCCCGCTTTCAAGTGTTCGACTCGCTCCCAAGCCGCCGAAACGACGATGTGGCGACCCGTCCCATCCAATACCTCCAGCGCGCCCATCTCCTTTTCGGATGGATTGAGTCCGACCACCTTCGCGGGCCGCAGGCTGAAGGGAGCGGGCCATCGTTCGAAAGTCAGCACAAATGCCGCGAGAAGTAGGCAGGCGATACCCGCCGCATGGGCCAAGGAGACGAGAGTACGCCGCACGATCATTTCCCGAAATACGCTCGAATGGCCTTCACGACGCCTTCGGCGAAGCGCTGGCGGAAGTCGGGGTCGCGGAGGTTCTTGGCGTCGCCGGGGTTTGTGAGGTTGGCGGTCTCGATGAGCACCTTGGTGCCGGCGTCGTTGTAGCGCAGCACGGCGGGAATCCAGGAACCGCCGTTGCGATGGATCACATTGCGGATGGCGCGGTCGGTGTGGACGGGCACATCGGCGCGATCCAAGGCGCGGAGCAGGACTTCCGCGAACTGGCGGCTCCGGGCCTCGCCCAGCAGCTTCTGCTTCCCGGTGAACGAGACCATGGAGGCGGTGCGCGCTTCCCTTACGCCGCCCGTGCGCGTGGGCGCGAGGTAGAAGCGGCTCGGCACCAGCGTCGCGCCGGGCACATAGATCATGGTGCCCCGCGCGGAAGGGTGCAGGCTGTCGGCGTGGAAGCTGATGAAGAGCGTCTTGCGGGGGTCGCCCTTCTTCGCCTCGAACTTCTGGAAGAGATCGTTGGCCAGCACCCAGCGCAGGTGGACGCTGGTGGCGTGGGGTCCCTCTCCATCAATGGCGAAGGGCGGCGTGGTGAGGACTTCCGCTTCCGGCGTCGGCTTCGTGATGCGGTCCCGCGCGTCGAAACCAAGCCCGGGATAGGTGATGGTGCTGCTCACCGTGGCGTCCGTCTCTTCCTGCAGCAGGCGGTACACGCGCATGGTGATGTCGTAGACGAAGTCGGATTCCCATAGGCCGTTGGCCATGGCGCCCTTGTCCACGCCGCCATGGCCCGCGTCCAGCACGA
>CAZKIM010000222.1:0-1572 GCA_964552855.1 uncultured Solibacteraceae bacterium
GTGACGCACCTCGCCCAGGTGGCGGCGCGCGCGGCTTCGCATCTTTCGCTCGCGAAGGAAGTCCAGGCGGGCCGCACCCGCAGCGGCGCCGTGTGGGTCGTCGCGGACGCGCGGGTGCGCGAACTGGCGCGGCTGCTCTCTGGTCATCCCGATCGGCCCGAGGCGCTGGAGCACGCGAAGCTGCTGCTCGCCTGATTCAAGCGCGAACGGGGAAGCTCAAGGTGACGGTGGTGCCTTCGCCGACCTCGCTTTCCACCCGGAAGCCGCCGTGGTGGAGTTCCATGATGCCCTTCACGATGGCGAGCCCGAGCCCCGCGCCGCCGGTGGTGCGGGCGCGGCCCGCATCCACCCGGAGGAACCGGTCGCCGAGGCGCGGCAGCAGGCTCGGTGGAATCCCCTCCCCGGTGTCCGCGACGGAAAGAAGCGTCGCGCGCGAGTCTTGAACCGCGGAAAGGATCACCTTGCCGCCGGGATGCGTGTGACGGATCGCGTTGGCCGCGAGGTTCAGGATGGCGCGGTGCAGCAGGCGGGGATCGGCCTCCACGAGACACTCCGGGCTGGCTTCCACGCGGAGCGTGATCCCCAGCTCCTCCGCTTGGGCGGTGAAGAATTCCACGGTCTTCTGGAGCACCGCCGGCGCGGAAAGGGGAAGGACCTCCACGGCGGATCCGGGCGAGGCGCCGCGCGCCAGGAAGAGCATCTGCTCGACCATGGCGTCCAGGCGGTCCAATTCCTCCAGCAGGCTGCCGAGGATTTCGGGCAGGTTGGCCTCCTTCGGCGGCCGCAACACGCGCCCCTCCAGCTCCGAGCGCAGGTTCTGGAGTGGTGTGCGCAGCTCATGGGCCAAGTCGGAGCTGAAGGCTTCCAGTCGGGCGAAGGCCCCTTCCAGGCGGCTCAGCGCGCCGTTCAGCGCGGCCACGAGGTCCGACAGTTCCTCCGGGAAGCGCGAGGCGTCCAAGCGCCGGTGGAGATCCTGGGCTTCGATGCGCGCGGTCTCGTCTCGGATCTGCCGCAGGGGTCGCAGGCCTCTCTTGGCGATCAGATGCCCGATGAATCCAGCCAGCACCGTGATGGCGAACACGATCATCGCCAGGTCGCGCCGGAAGTGATTCACCACCTGGATTTCAGGCGTGCGATCCATCGCGACCCACAACACGCCCAAGGAGGACGGCAACGCGATGGCGGAGTAGAGGTGGCGATCCACTCTGAAGGTGGCGGGCTGGGACCCCACCTGGTTCCATGGCACGGCCTGGAGGAAGGAGGCTCCGGCGCTGCCGGAGAGACGGTGGCCATCCGGCGCGAGAAGCCACCAGTCCACTTGGGTGGACTCCGGTCCCTTGCCGGCCAGAAGTTGTGGTTGCTCTTCCAGCAGGTGAAGGATGCGTTGACCTTCCGAGCGGAGCACGCGTCCGTCCTCGGTGGCCATGGCGTGGCGGAGCGTCAGGTCCGTGAGGGCGGCGGTGGATGCGCCCATCGCCAGCACCGCGAGGGAGAATCCCACGCGCAGATCGCGGAGAAGGCTCCTAGCCACGATCTTCGAGGATCACGCCGATGCCGCGGACGGTGTGGATG
>CAZKIM010000223.1:0-1571 GCA_964552855.1 uncultured Solibacteraceae bacterium
CGACTCCGGCCATGTACCACCCTTCGCTCTGCCTCGTGGTCCAGGGCGCGAAGGAGGCGACGATCGGCGAGCGGTCCTTTCCCTTCGGAGCAGGGGAATTCCTCGTGGTGCCGGTGGCGCTGCCCGTCTCGGCGCGGGTGGTGAAGGCGCCCTTCCTCTGCTTGGTGCTGGAGCTGAATCCCGATCGCGTCTACGAAGTCCTCCAGGAACTTGGACCCACTCGGATCGCCGCGTCGAGCCCGGTCGCGCTGGGCCCCACGCCCCTCGATCCGCGCATGGCGGAGGCCTTTTTGCGCCTGCTCCAGTGCCTGGACCGGCCTGAGGATCTCGCCTTCCTCGCGCCGCTCGTGCGGAAGGAACTCCTCTATCACCTGTTGCAGTCGGAGCAGGGAAGCCTCGTGCGCCCCCTCGGCCTTCCCGCGAGCCAGACCCAGCGCGTGGCCAAGGCCATCGAGCACCTGCGCGCGCACTTCCATGAACCCATCGCAATGGAGGAGCTGGCGCGCCGCGTGAACCTCAGCCCATCCGCGTTCTTCGCGCACTTCAAGCGGGTCACCTCGCTGTCCCCGTTGCGCTACCAGAAGGAGCTGCGCCTCCAGGAAGCCCGACGGCTCCTCGCCACCGAAGGCGCCGACGCGGCCTCCGCCGCCTATCGCGTGGGCTACGAAAGCCCCTCCCAGTTCAGCCGCGACTACGCGCGGATGTTTGGCCTTCCCCCCGGCGCCGACCGGAAGCGGTTGGCGGTGGGGTGAGGGGCGCGGGCTACAATCCCTTCCGCGAAGGAGGACGCCATGAAGATCGGCATTCTGGGTTCGGGAAGTGTGGCGAAGACGCTGGCGGCGGGATTCGCGCGGCATGGCCACGAGGTGATGGTCGGCACCCGCGATACCGGCAAGCTGGCGGCGTGGGCCGCGGATGAGGCCAAAGCGCGCGTCGGAAGCTTCGCGGATGCGGCGGCCTTCGGCGACCTCGCCGTGCTGGCCGTCAAAGGCGCGGCGGTCGAAGCGGTCTTGAACTTGGCTGAAGCCAGCCGGCATCTGGCCGGCAAGGTCGTGATGGACGCGACCAATCCCATCGCGGACGCGCCGCCCGACCAGGGCGTGCTGCGCTACTTCACGACGCTGGACGAGGCGTTGATGGAGCGCCTGCAGCGGGCGCATCCGGCGGTGAAGTTCGTCAAGGCGTTCAACTCGGTGGGCGCCGCGCTGATGGTTGATCCGGTCCTGCCCGGCGGCCGCCCGACGATGTTCATCTGCGGGGACGACGCCGCGGCGAAGGCGGCCGTCACGGGCCTGCTTTCCGAGGTGGGCTGGGACAGCGCCGACATGGGCGGGGCCGCCGCCGCCCGGGCCATCGAGCCGCTGGCGATGCTCTGGTGCATTCCGGGCTTCCTGCGCAACGACTGGGTCCACGCCTTCAAGCTGGTCCACCCGGCCTGAGGCGATCCCGCATCTGGATCGGCTCCGTGGGATGGGACAATGGCCCCATGCGCGGCCACCTCATCCTCGTCCCCACGCCCATCGGCAACCTTGGCGATCTCACGGAGCGCGCCAAGGAGGCGCTGGCGGAGG
>CAZKIM010000224.1:0-1556 GCA_964552855.1 uncultured Solibacteraceae bacterium
TTCTCCAGCGCTTCGTAATCGAAGTTGCCTTGGCCGCTCAGGTCGAAGCAGAGCGCGCCATCCTTGATCCAGTCGGTGCGGATCTGGTATCCAGCCGCGGGCACGGCGGAGACGATCACATCCGCCAGCTTGATGAATTGCTCCAGGTGCTTCTGATTGGTGTTGGCGTGGCAGATGATGGGCGTGCCCTTGAGGTTCGCCACCATGGCGTTGAGCGGACGACCGATGCGCAAGCTGTCATTGATGATGAGCACGGTCTTGCCCGTGAGCCAGGTGTCGCCGTAGCCGCGCTTGATGGTCTTCACGACGGCGCGGGCGGTGCAGGGCGTCATGCAGCGCTTGTCGCCGCCATCCATGCGCTTCTTGTACTTGTTCAGGTAGCCGATGTTCGTCGCGTGCAAGCCTTCGATGTCCTTGTCTGGATCCACGAGGTCCATCACCTCGTCGTCCTTGATCTCGGTGTAGCGCAAGGGATAGAAGATGAAGATGCCGTGGGTCTTCTCGTCCTGGTTCAGGCGGGCGACGGTTTTCACGAGCTCCATGCCGTTCTTCACGCCGATGTCTTTGGCGTCCACGCCCAGCTCCTCGCAGTCCTTCATGAGCCAGCGGTGGTAGGTGATGCAGCCGAGGTCGTCGCAACCGAGGATGACGCCGAGCCCCGGCGCGAAGCCCAGCTTCGCGATGTTGGATTTCACCAGCGCCCGGTAGTGATCCGCGGTCTCGTGGCAGTCGAGCCGTCCCGTCGGGGTGTGGTCCATGGCGTCCTCCAGCGTTCCATCGTCGCGCAGGTCATTATCGCGCGGGACCGCCACGGCGCGTCATGATGAAGCCATGCGCTGGACCAAGGCCAAGCTGAGCGACTTGCAGGACCGCTTGCGGGCCGCCTACCCGGACGCGCGCTGCGCGCTGGACCATGGCGATCCCTTTCAGCTCGTGGTGGCGACCATCCTCAGCGCCCAATGCACCGACGCGCGCGTGAATCTCACGACGCCCGCGCTCTTCAAGCGCTACCCGAACGCCCAAGCTCTCTCCAAGGCGAAGCTGCCGGAGCTGGAAGCGCTCATCCGCTCCACCGGCTTCTACCGGAACAAGGCGAAGAACCTGCTCGGCCTGGGTCAGGCGCTCATGGCCCGCCACGGCGGCGAAGTCCCGAACGACGCGGCGGCCCTCGCGGCGCTCCCCGGCGTGGGCCAGAAGACCGCCAATGTCGTCCTCGCCAACGCCTTCGGCGTGCCCGCGCTCGCGGTGGACACGCACATCTTCCGCGTCGCGCGGCGGCTGGGCCTGAGCGCCGCCAAGACGCCGGAGAAGGTCGAGGAGGATCTCTGCCGACTCTTCCCCCGCGAGGATTGGATCGAGCTGCACCACCAACTCATCTTTCACGGCCGCCGCACCTGCGACGCGCGCAAGCCCGCCTGCGGCGAGTGTCCACTGCTGGATCTCTGCGAGGTGGGCCGCGGGAAGGCGGTGGATCCGCATTCTGGCTTCAGGCTTCAGGCGTCGGGCATCGGGCCGCGACCGCCAGCCTTGACGCCGAAATCCAGCGCCCCGAAGCC
>CAZKIM010000225.1:0-1502 GCA_964552855.1 uncultured Solibacteraceae bacterium
AGGTTTCGCGAGCGGGGGATGACCTCCGCCTCGATCTGGAATGGGCGCAGATGGGGCCGGGCCGCGACGGCGCGTGGCACCACGCCGCGCTTCCGACCCAAGCTCCCGCCTCCGCCCTGTCCGCGGGCCTGGAAGCGCTTCCCCTGCAGCTTGGTCCGGTGCAGGCGAGCCTCCTGCCTCAGCGCGCGGACACCTTCTGGAGCTTGTTGGACGCGGAGGGCGCCGCCTTCACCAACCGGAACCTCGACGACGCCTTGGCCCACGCGACGGCGCTCGCCCAGGCCGAACCGCGCTGCGCCGCGCTGCAGGCCGCGCTCGCCCAACTCGGCATGTCCCGCATGCTGCAGAATCCCAACCTGCTCGATGGCCACGCCGACCGCGCGCTCCAGGCCGCGAACCAGGCCCTGCTCGCCGAGCCCGCCTACCCCCGCGCGCTGCGCTACGCCAGCCGCCTGTTGTCCGATGAAGGCCGGCAGGAAGAAGCCCTGACGCGGGTGCGGGAGGGTCTCACGCGGCATCCTCATGCCCTTCCCCTGCTCTTCGCGGTGGATTACGCCGCCCGCACCGCCGGGCTCCTCGATCTCGCCCTGGGCGCTCGGCGCAGGATGGAAGCGCTGTGGGGCGGCGCTCCCGTGCCGCCGCCCACAGGCTTCACCTACCTCTACGCCGGGCGCACCGACGCCTTCGAAGCCAGCTTCCGCCGCCTGCCCGGCGCGGCTCCGGACGGCTTCGACGCCTTCAATCGCGGCTATGCGGCCCTGATGCGCCAGCGCCCGGAGGAGGCGGCGGCGGCCTTCCAGATCACCGAGCAGGATGTGACCACGGAAGCCCAGTTCCGGGCCCTCGCCAAGGTCTTCCGGTTCCAGATCGAGGGCCGCGGCCCCGAAGCCAGGCTCGCGCTGGATGACCTGGAACGCTCGCGCCTGGGACTCCAGGTTCCGGATGGCGAATTCACCTTCACCATGGCCGAGGCGGCGGCCTTTCTCGGCGAAGAGGGTCTCGCGATGGACCTCGCCCAGCAGGCGTCGGGCCAGGGCTTCCTCTGCTCCGCCTGGTACCGGGGCAGCCCCTTCCTACGAGGGCTCCAACCCCTCCCGCGGTGGCAATCCATCCTCCAGCATGTGGACGCCCGCAGCGCACGGCTGGCGCGGCGCTTCCAACCCTCGGACTTCGATCTATGACCCGCGTGATGCTCTGCGCGCTTCTCCTGCTCCTGCCCTTGGCGAGCTGCCGCACCGGACACTCCCGGGCGCCCATGCGGGTGCTGATCACGGAAGGCCCCGCGTGGGGGGATGTGCCCGAGCTCCAGCGCCAGGGCCTTCAGCTCCTCCTGGAAGATCTGGCCGAAAGCGGCGGCGCGACCGTGCTGCTGGCGCCGCCTGGGAATGACCCGTCCGGCATTCTCCGCATCAGCCTGGAGGGTTCCCGCGACGGCACCCGGCTGCAATTCCACGCGCGACTCCTGAGCCCCGAGGGCCGTCAGCGGGATGTCGTCCCCACCA